>CALCIB010000230.1 GCA_937907525.1 uncultured Planctomycetales bacterium
AAGCCATGGGAGGAAAGCGACTTCGAGTCCGATGGCTTCCGGTCCCGCCCACCCCCCGTCCGGCCTTCGGCCACCTTCTCCCTCAAGGGGAGAAGGCCGTTCGGCGTCGGCTCGCGTGAGTGTCGCATGCGAGATCCGATAAGTGTCGGGTCGTCAGCTCCCGGCGGGAGAGGGTGGTCCGAAGGGCCGGGCGAGGGTCGTCGCGTTTCGGGATGCGTCCTGGGTTTGCGCCGTGACGGCCCGACGCTCCCTCCGAAGCGCCGCGACCCTCACCCGCCGCTTCGCGGCTGCCCTCTCCCGGCGGGAGAGGGGACGGCTGACATTCGCGAAATCAAATCGACTTCGACGAACGAAGCCGCGCGGTCTATCTGTAAGTTTTTCCGATATAAAGTCTTACGTCGCGGGGGCCGCGCCGGCCCCGCGCGAACGAAGCCATCCCGCCCTCGTCGGGGGCCCGGTCACAGCCAGACTTTCAGCCGCGAGCGGAGCGAGTCGGGCAACCGGCGGTCGATGACGCGCTGGATGGCGTCGGGGTGGAGTCGGGTGCTGAAGTGTGAGGCGACGATCACCTCGTTCTCGAAGCGATCGGCGCGGGCGATCACGTCGTCGAGGTGGGTGTGGCCGTACTTGTGGATCACCGAGGCGCGCTCGTTGGCCGCGACGAAGGTCATCTCCATGATGAGGATCTGGGCCTTGTAGACGTCGGGGTTGGCGTCCAGCCCCGCCGGGGCGGTATCCCCCATGTAGGCCACCTTGGGAATCCGAAGCTCCGACGACACCTCCACCCCGGAGAGCCGCAGATCGCGGATTTGCTCGCCGGAAAGGTCGTGGTACTCGGGCTTGAGCTTCTTGCGGCGCTCCCAGACCAGAAAGCCCAGCGAGGGGATCGTGTGCCGGGTCGCGAACGTCTGGACGACCAGCTCGCGCGAGATCGCGATCTCCTCCCCCGGCTCGACGCCGACCAGTTTCACCGGCATGCCGCCGCGATCGAGCTTCTGGAAGGCGCGCAGGAGCATCCGCACGCCCTCGACCGCCTCGGCGGGGAGGTGAATCGTCGGCGGCTCCATCTTCATCATTCGACGCCGGGCGACCAGGATGGGAAGGGCCGCGATGTGGTCCAGGTGGGCGTGGGAGACGAACCAGTTCGGCGTGGTCATGAACGACCACGGCTGGAGGCCCAGGTCGAACCCCAGCTTCAACTCCGGCACCCGCCAGTAGGTCTGCACCGCCGCCCGCGAATAGCCCTCGACGGTCAGGCCGTGGTGCGAGAGCGACCGCACCGGCGCGTTGTCCACGGGATGGTCCAACGATTCCACGTCCGATTCGATATCGACCGACACCCTACTCTCCTTGGACTCGACGGTGGGGCCAGCAACGGCGCGTCCGTATTATAGACGGTGGGGGATCCGACTGAACACGGCGGCTTCCGCGTTCTCGTCGCCCCCTCGTCCGCGTGGATGGAGTTCCCCCATGCTCGGCAACGCCCGCGTCTTCGGCCCCGCCTATCTCGATCGCATCCTCCGCGTCGACTCGTCCTTGCTCGGCGAAGGCGCCCCTCCCATCGACCAGAGCATGGGCGGCCGGCCCAGGTTCATCGATTGCCCGGGGTTGACCCTCATCGACCGGGAGGGCTCGGCGCTGGACCTTCAACTCCCCGACGACTGGCCGGGCCCTCGCGGCGCCGTCGAGTTGGAGCGGCTGCTGGCGCTCGAGCCGGCGGCGACGAATTTCCTCCGCGGCGAGTCGTGGGCCGACGAACTGGGAGGCATGGGGGCGGGGATCGCCGCGGCGACCGGGGCCGAACTCGTCACGGCCCTGGGCCCCCCCGACGATCCGGCCAGCGCGGCGATCGAGGGCTTGCTCGGGGAGAAGGGGGTCGCCGCTCGGATCGTCCGCCGCGACCGGCCGGCCGACTGGACGTTGGTGGTCTCCAGCGGGGCCTACTGCGACACCCTGGCCATCGGCTTCCGCGACTGCCTCCAGTCGCTGACGGCCGACGACCTGGCCCCGTTCCTGGCGGAGCCGACCGACGTCCGGATCGTGGCGGCCCTGCCGAACCGGTTGGCGGCGGAGGCGCTCAAGGCCCCCGGGGCCCGCTTGCGAGTCTTCGCCCCGGCGATGCGCAACGCGATCGACCGCGACCGGCCGATCCTCGACCTGATCGAGCCGGTCGACGTCCTGTGTTGCAACCACCTGGAATGGGAGGCGACGGCCGATCGCGAGGAAGTCGCCGCGCGGCTCTCGATCCTGGTGGTGACCGAGGGGCCCGCGGGAAGCACGGCGCGGTTCGCCGACCCTTCGGGTTCGGCCCGATCGATCCGAGTGCCGGCGTTCCCGCGGTCGCGCCCGCCCCGCGACACCGTTCGCGCCGGCGAGGCGTTCGTCTCGTTCTTCCTGGGGACCTTGATCGCTCGGGGATGGCGGTCGGAGTCGTGCGTGGCGGAGCCGGAGCTGATCCGCGAGGCGATGACGAGGGCGTCGGCGGCCGCGGCCTTGACCCTGGACCTGGGCGGCTTCGGCTTTCCGACGCCGGAGCGGGTCGACGCGGCCGTCGCGCGCGGAGTCGTCGACTGACGGGGCGGCCCGCGGGTACAATCGGCGGTCGAGTCGGGTCCGGGAGGGCCGGACGGGGAATCCTCCACGGCTGGACGGGAAGGGTCGAACGATGAGGTTTCGCAACGCGGTGTTCGCCATGGTCGGGCTGGCGGTCGGCCTGCTGGCCGCGTCTCGGATCCCGATGCACGCCCAGCAGCCGCCGCGGGAGGCCCCTCCTCCCGCGCCGGTCGGCACCGCCGGCGAGCAGTCGGCGGCGGGGCGGCCCTCGCTTCAGGACGCGCTTTTGAAGCCCTACGCCTTCGACTTCGAGCGGCCGACGACCCTTGAGGAGGTCGCCCGCCGACTCTCCGCCGATCTGGGGGCCGAGGTCGTCCTGGACGCCGCCGCGCTTCAGCGACTGGACGTCCGCAAGGACGACGCGGTCGAACTGGGCCTGAAGTCCGCCCGCCTCAAGACCGGACTGAAGCTCCTTCTAGACCAGGTCGACATGACCTACCGCCTGGTTCCGGAGGACAACCTCCTGATCATCACCGACAAGGAAGGCTCGGAGGATCCCCTGGACGGGATTTGGGCCGAACTGGCGGGCCTCCACCGCGACCTGCACGCCGTCCAGGACGCCCTCGACGACCTGCTGGACCTTCAGGGTTACGACGACGGCCTCCAGTTCCGCCAGCCGACGATCATCCAGGAGATGCCCGGCATGCAAGGGCCCGACGTCGTTCCCGACGACGACCAGCCGCCGACCGACGACGACGAGCAACCCACGCCCCCCCGACGCCCCAGGACCTAGGCGCGGTCGGTCATCGTCCCGCCCGACGGTCCCACTCGACCATCAAGGCGGCGACCTTGACGGCCTCGAAGAGGCTGGACGGATCGGCCGCGCCGCGCCAGGCGATGTCGAACGCGGTCCCGTGGGCGACGCTGGTCCGAACGATCGGCAAGCCCAGGGTCACGTTGACCCCGCGCCAGAAGCCGACGGTCTTCAGCGCGATGTGCCCCTGGTCGTGGTACATGGCGACGACGGCGTCGAACGCCCCGGCCAGGGCGTCGCGGAAGAGGGCGTCGTTGGGGAACGGGCCGCGGACGTCGAGACCCTCGGATCTGGCGAGTTCGACGGCCGGCCGGATCGTGACGATCTCCTCGTCGCCGAAGAGGCCGTTCTCGCCGGCGTGGGGGTTCAAGGACGCCGCGGCGATCCGCGGCCGTCGGCCGGCGGTCAGCGGCCGGAGCGCCCGATCGGCCAGGCGGATCTTGGCCGCGACCGAGTCCACGGTGATCGCCGCGAACACGTCGCGCAAGGCCATGTGCAACGTGACGTGGACCACCCCCAGGCCGCCCGGCTTCGCCGGGTCGGCGTCGGGCTTTTCGGCCGGCAGGTAGAGCATCATGGCGTGGTCGGGCGTCCCGCAACGCTCGGCGAGGATCTCGGTGTGGCCGGGATGCGGGCAACCGCCGAGGTGGAGCGCCTCCTTGTTCAAGGGCAAGGTGGCGATCGCGTCGATCCGACCGGCCAGGGCCAGGTCGATCGCGTGGACCAGGTAATCGTAAGCCGCGCGGCCGGCGCGGGCGTCGACCCGGCGAGGCGGGACGCCCGCGACGTCGACCGCACCGGGCGGTTCCAGGCAGGGGACGCGCTCGGGGGACGGGTCGGCCTCCTCGGGCGTCGCGATCGGCTGGACGGAGATCGGCTCGCCGGCGGTCGCCGAGTCCAGCGCGCGCTTGAGGACGGCGGCGCTTCCGACGACCATGGGCGCGCAAAGCCCGTGCAGCTCGGGACGTCGCCAGGAGGCGGCGATCACCTCGGGGCCGACGCCGGCGACGTCCCCCATCGTAAGCGCGATTCTCGGGCGGTGCATGGCGGCGGTCCTCGGCGCGCGGGCGTCTCGACGCGGTCTCATTATAGATAGACGGGAGCCCGCCCGCCCGGACGGGGTTCGGGACCGATCAACGACCGTTGAAGCGGACCTCCTCGATCATGTCTTCCTGGGCGTGTTCGATGAAGTGCCAGGAGCACTCGCTGGAGACGACCTGCAACAGCTTGCTCTTGAAGGTGGGCTCGCCGACGCCGGCGTCCATCGGGATCGGGCCGCGGCGGGGGAACTCGGTCTCGCAGTAGTCGTCGTAGATCGAGTCGGCCTCCTTCTCCTGGTCGGTCATCGGCTTCCCCTTGGTGTTGGTGGGGTACTTGAGCTCGAACGCCTGGATGTGGACCTTCGACGCCCCCTGCAACACGTTGAGGTCGCCGGGGTGGCGGGTGCGGAACAGCTCGACCTCCAGGACGATGACCACGTCGGCTTCGAAGTCGCGGGCCGCCTGCACGGGGTCGGTCCAGTGGGGATGGCCCTGGATCCAGTCCGAGACCCGCTCGGGGTCGACGACGGTGATCTTCTTGCTCTTGCGGAGGTTGCGGACGAACTGGCGGGCCAGGTCGCGCTCCAGTCCGGGGGATTGGGCCGTGGTGCCGGAGTCGGCCGCGGTCAGGACGACGACCTTCTTGTTCTTCAGCGACGGCCCCGGCGCGGGGATCGTCGGCTCGAACGGCTGGAGGAAGTAGAGCAAGGTGCGAGGGTCGCAGCCGGTCGTGGTCAACAGCAGGCCGCAGGCCAGGGCCGTGGCGGCGAGACGTCGCGTCCTCGTCATCGTATGGGGGATCATCCTTGGCCCCCTCCTTCCTTGGTTCGGGCGCGCCGCGGATCGGCCCGAGGGCCGGCGTCGCGCCTTCCAGAGATCGTGTCGGCCAGCACGCGGAATCCATCGCCGACGACCCGCCGTCGAGCCCGAACGCCACGGCCGCGACGACCGAGGGGCCGATCGCGACGGGGACGATTCAAGCCGGGCGGGTCCGTCTCGCGACGTCCGAAGGCGCTGGTCGACGCGGCGGCCGTTCGGACCACGGGAACACGGGAAATGCGCGGGGAACCCTACCCGGAAGCTCGATCGTCGGCAAGGCCGATTCAGAGTTCGCGGACCCAGGATTCGGCCTCGTCCATCGCCGCGTTCATCCGGCGCTCGATCTCGGCCCGGCCGGCCTCCAGGGCGTCGCGGTCGGCGTCGGGAGGGATGAACACCGGCAAGGGGGCCACGGCGGCGGCCTTGCTGTACGGCTTGGGGACGCAGAAGCGGTCCCAGCTTTTGGCGCGCCAGCAGTCCTTGAAGGCCATTCCCGCGCCGACGACCGGCAGCCCCGTCCTGCTGGCGAGGTACGCCAGCCCCTGGTGGACGTGCCGCCGCGGGCCGCGAGGGCCGTCGGGCGTGACGCACAGGTTCCCCTGTTGGATCCGCGTGGTCATCTCGCGCAGGGCCCGCGCGCCGTTGCGCGTCGTCGAGCCGCGGACCACGCCGAAGCCCAGCCGCTTGACGACCTGGGTGATCATCTCGCCGTCGCGATGGTCGCTGATGAGGATGTGCATGGTCGGCCAGTTCCAGTAGTAGGCCGGGAACAGCATGACCTCGTGAAAGAAGGCGTAGATGTACCGCTGACCCGATCGCCGGGCGACCTCGGGGTCGACGGCCGGATCGGCGAAACGAAGATGGAAGTCCCAAGTCGCGCCCAGCGCCCGGACCAGCCGCGAGCCGACGCGGCCGACCGTCGCGATGAGCAGCGGATGCTGGATCTTCACGGCTCCCCTCCCTGGAAGCGGGTCGATGCGCGTCGTAACGTCCGGCGTCGCCAGGGCTTGGTAGGCTGGGTCGAGACCCAGCTTGGACAGGCCGAGGCGCGCGTGCGCTGGGTCTCGACCCAGCCTACGAGAACACCTACGGATCAGGCGGCAAGGTACGCGAAAGTCCGAGGGAAGACCAGAGCAGCCCGCGGGGTCGTTCAGGTCCGCTCGCCGCGGCGGGCCAGGGCGTCGGCGGCGGCGAAGATCAGGATGACCAACCCGGTGACGAACGTGCGGTATTCCTCCGGGAAGCCGCTCATCGTGATCTGGGTCCTAAGCGCCTGCAAGAGCAGACAGCCGGCCGCCGCCCCCAGCACGCTCCCCCGCCCTCCTTGCAGCGACACCCCGCCGACGACGCAGGCGGCGATCGAGTCCAACTCGTACCCCGTGGCGATGTCCGACTTCGCCACCCGCAGCCATCCCAGAAGCAGCACCGCCGCCAGCCCAGACGCCAGCCCGCTTAAGGCGAAGGTCCAGGTCCGCAGCCGGGTCGTCCGCACGCCGGCCAGCCGCGCGGCCTCGGCGTTGCCCCCCAGGGCGTAGACGTGCTGGCCGAAGACCGTGCGTCTCAGGACGAGCCACGTCAACAGAGTCGCCGCGACGAAGACCACCCCGCGATAGGAGACGAAGGCGTCGGCCAGCTTGAACCCCGAGTCGACCCCCTGGAAGACCCGCACCCCCGGAATCGGCCGGCCGTCCAGCATGATGAACGCTGCGCCCCGGAAGATCAAAAGCGTGCTCAACGTCGCCACGAACGGGTTGGTCCGGACGACCGACACGAAGAAGCCGTTGATCGCCCCCAGCGACAGCCCCATCCCGAGCGCCGCGGCGAGGCAGACGGCCAGGCCGAACTCCGCCTGCGAGAGCCGGCCGACCGTCGCGGCCACCAGCGCCAGGGCCGCCCCTTGGGAAAGGTCGAAGCCGCCGCCGATCAGCACGAACGTCTGACCGATCGCCAGCACGCCGACGATGCTCGCCTGGGTCAGGATGCTCGCCAGCGTGCCGGGCGTGAAGAACCGCTCCGTCCGAAGCATCAGGACCAGCGCGCCTGCGATCAGGAGGATCTGGGGGAGTCGGCCGACGACGGTTCGAAACGGACGGGGCATGGCGGGTTCCCTGACTCTCGCTTGCGGTTCGATTCCCCCTCGCGGGGGAAGACAGACGCCGAAGGCGTCAGAGGAGGGGGACGACGCGCCAGACGACCGTTGGGATTCGCGAAAGCCCGTCCGGGAAGCCTTGAACGTCGATGGCGTTTCGGCCCGCCCCCCCTCATCCGGCCCTTCGGGCCACCTTCTCCCTCAAGGGGAGAAGGCCGTTGATGTTCGGTTCGGTCGCGTCCCTCGGATTCCTGGAAGAGATTCGTCAGCCCTCGACGACGGCGGCGACGACGGCGTGTTCGGTGAGGGCGGGGGGTTCCAACGTCCTGGCGACCTCGCCCCCGCGCAGGATCAGGCAGCGGTCGGCCAGTCGGGTCATCTCCTGGGCGTCGGAGGTGATCAGCAGGACGCAGCGGCCGGCCTCGGCCAGGCCGTCGATCCAGCGGTGGATCGCCTCGCGGGTCTTCACGTCGATGCCGCGGGTGGGCTCGTTGAGGACGAACAGGTCCGGGTCGCGCGCCGCCCATCGCGCCAGCAACACCTTTTGCTGGTTGCCGCCGGAGAGCGTGAGCACCTTTTGCGACAACCCGGCGGAGGCCACCTCGAACCGCTCGGACCATTGGCGGGCGAGCGCCTTTTGCGCGCCGCGACGGATCCAGCCGCCGCGGGCGAGATCGGCGTAGCTGGCGATGGTCAGGTTCTCCAGCACCCCTTGCGACGGGATCAAGCCCTGGCCGCGGCGGTCGGCGGGGACCATCGCGACGCCCAGTCGGGCGGCCTCCGCCGGGTGCCTCGGGCGGAACGGCCGGCCGTCCCAAAGGACGCGGCCGGCGGTCGGCCGGGCGTCGCCGAAGAGGAACGACGCCAGGTCCTCGTGCCCCGCGCCGGCCAGCCCGGTCAGGCCGACCACCTCGCCGGCGGCGACCTCCAGGTCGAGCCCGCGGAGCGCCCCGCCGCGAAGGCCCTCGATCCTCAGCTTGGCCGGGCCGTCGGCGCGCCGGGCCGGACGGTCGCGGACGTCGACCGCTTGGCCGACCATGCGGGCCACGACCTCGCCCGGCGTGGTCTCCGACGCCGGCCACGAGCCGATCCTCGCCCCGTCGCGCAGGACCGTGATCCGATCCGAAAGCGCGAAGACCTCGTCCAGGTGGTGCGAGACGTAGAGGATCGCGATCCCCCGCGCGCGAAGGTCGCGGAGCACGTCGAAAAGCCGCCCGGCCTCGGCCCGCGACAGGGCGGCGGTCGGCTCGTCCAAAACCAGGAGCCGGACGTCCCGGCGCAGGGCGCGGGCGATCTCCACCTGCTGTCGCGCCCCGATCGGCAGCGAGCCCAGGGGCGCCCTCGGGTCGATCGCGAAGCCCAGCTCGCCGAGTTTGGCCCGCGCCGACTCGACCATCGCGCGGCGGCGGATCCAGGGGCCGCGGCGGGGCTCGTCGCCCAGGGCCAGGTTCTCGGCGACGGTCAGGTCGTCGACCAGCGCCAGTTCCTGGTGGATCACGGCGATCCCCCGCCGAAGCGCCGCGGCGGGGTCGGGAAGGCGGACGGGGAGGCCGTCGATCGCGATCGTCCCGGAGTCCGGCCGGGTCGCGCCGCCGAGGATTCGGATCAGCGTGCTTTTGCCCGCGCCGTTCTCGCCGCAAAGGGCGTGGATCTCGCCGCGGCGCAGGTCCAGGTCGACGGCCTTCAGCGCCCGCGCGCCGGAGAACGACTTCGACGCGCCGCGCAGCGCGACCAGGGCCGGGGCGGCCTCGGCGCTCATGGGCGTCGCCGCGGGGCCGGGTCGGGACGCTCGGCCTGGACGTCCTCGGTCTTCTTGCGGCGCGCCCGACGGGCGGGAGGCGGGGCCGGCTCCGGTTCGCGAGGCTTCCCCGCGCGCTCGTCGAACAGCCTGGGCAAGACGTCGTCGAGGGTGTCCACGACCCGGAAGGTCACGTCGGCCTTGACCTCGGGGGGGAGTTCGGCCAGGTCCTTTTCGTTGTGCCGCGGCAGGAGGATCGTCTTGATGCCGGCCCGACGCGCCGCCAGCACCTTCTCGCGGACGCCGCCGACGGGAAGGACGCGGCCGGTGAGCGTGACCTCGCCGGTCATCGCCAACTCCTTTTGGATCGGTCGGTCGCGGAAGAGGCTGACCAGGGCCGAGACGATCGCCACTCCGGCGGAGGGTCCGTCCTTGGGGACCGCGCCGGCGGGGACGTGGACGTGGACGTCGGTCTTGCCCAGCCGCGAGGAGTCCAACGCCAGCGCCTGGGCGTGGCCGCGGAGGTAACTCATGGCGGCCTGGGCGCTTTCGCGCATCGAGTCCCCCAGGAGTCCGGTGAGGGTCAGTCCCCCCTTGCCCGGCATGCCGGTGGCCTCGATGAAGAGGATCTCGCCCCCCGCGGGGGTCCAGGCCAGCCCGGTGGCGACGCCGGGGACTCCGGCGCGATCGGCCAGCTCGCGATAAAACCGCGGCGGGCCCAGCAACTCGTGGACGTGTTCCGGGCCGATCGTGACCGCCTTCCGCTTCCCCTCGGCGCGGCGGCGGGCGACCTTGCGGCAGACCGCGGCGATCTCCCGCTCCAGGTTCCGCAGGCCGGCCTCGCGGGTGTACTCGGCGATGATCGTCCTGACCGCCTGGTCGGTCACGTCAAGGTCGCCCTCGGCCAGCCCGTGGGCGTCGAGCTGCTTGGGGACGATGTACTTGCGGGCGATCAGGGTCTTCTCCTCCTCGCTGTAGCCGGGGAGGTTCAAGACCTCCATCCGGTCCAAAAGCGGCGAGGGGATCGACTCCAGCACGTTCGCCGTGGCGATGAACATCACCTTCGACAGGTCGAAGTCGACGTCCAGGTAGTGGTCGTGGAACGTCCCGTTCTGCTCGGGGTCGAGGACCTCCAGAAGCGCCGAGGAGGGGTCGCCGCGGAAGTCGTTGCCCAGCTTGTCGACCTCGTCGAGCATGAAGACGGGGTTGTTGGTCTTGGCCTTGCGCATCCCCTGGATGATCCGGCCGGGCATCGCCGCGACGTAGGTCCGGCGGTGGCCGCGGATCTCGGCCTCGTCATGCACGCCCCCCAGGCTGACCCGGACGAACTCCCGCCCCAGCGCCTTGGCGATGCTCTTGCCCAGCGACGTCTTGCCCGTCCCCGGCGGGCCGGCCAGGCAGAGGATCGGCCCCTTCATGTCCCGCTTCAGCTTGCGCACGGCGAGATACTCGAGGATCCGCTCCTTGATCTTCTCCAGGTCGTAGTGGTCCTCGTCCAGGAGCTTGCGCGCCCGTCGCAGGTCCAGCCGGTCCTTGCTCGACTTCGCCCAGGGGAGCACGGCGATCCAGTCCAGGTAGGTCCGGACGATCGAATACTCGGCCGAACTGGGGTGCATGGCGGAGAGCCGCTCCAGCTCGCGCTCGGCCTCGCGGAGGACGTCCTCGGGCGGGTCGGCGTCCTTGATCCGTCCCCAAAGCTCGCCGACCTCGGGGTTGTCGGACTCCCCCTCGCCCAACTCCTCCTGGATGGCCTTGATCTGCTGGCGGAGGAAGTGGTCGCGCTGGGCCTTGGTCAACTCGGAGCCGACCTGCTCCTGGATCTTGGTCGACAGCTCCAGGACCGCCAGTTGCCGCGAGAGGTACTGCCCCAGCAACTCCAACCGGGCGCGGACGTTCACCTCGCCCAGCATGGCCTGGCGCTCCTCGATGGAGAACGGCAGGCTGGAGGCCAGCAGGTCGGCGAGCCGTCCCGGCTCGCGGGTGTTCATCGCCGCGACCTGCAACTCCTCGGGGATCTGTTGCGACTGCTCGACCATCCCCTGGAACAGGCGGTTGACGTGGTGGATCAGGGCGTCGATCTCGACCCCCCGCTCCTCCTCCTCCTCAAGCGGCTCGACCTCGGCGATCAGGTACGGCTCGGTCTGGACCACCCCCACCAGCCGGGCGCGGGTCTGCCCCTGGCAGACGATCCGGGTCGAGCCGTCGGGGAACTTCAGCATCTTCAGGACGGTCCCGACGCAGATCGTCGGGTACAGGTCCGCCATGCCGGGGTCGTCGACCTCGGGATGAAGCTGGCTGGCCAGCCCCATCAACCGCTCGCCGGCGTGGATCTCGTCGACCAACCGGATCCCGCTGGGTCGGTTGACCACCAGCGGGACGACCGTCTGCGGGAAGACCAGGTCCGAGCGCAACGGCAGCAGAGGCAATCGGTTCGATCGCCTGCCGGGCTCGCGCCCGGCTCGCTCCCTCGGCTCGTCGCCTCGCTTCCCGGACCCCTTCCCTGACGGATTCCGCCTGGCGCGTCGTTGCATGAAACCCCGTTCGCTTTTGATCTTGGAGGAGTCGGCCGGTCGGGCCCCGAGGGAGGCGGTCCCAGGCGACACGTGAAATTGTGGTCCAAAGCCGCGGCAAAGGGAAGAGGCCGCCCCAGGTCGGTCGCGCGATCTCCACATCGGCGACGGGGCCGGACGACTCGACATGATTGATACGTTGGAGGCTCGCGCCGGTGACGGCCCGAACGGAACGATCGATCAAGGCCGCCACCAGGAATCGCCCTGGTCGTGGCGGGCGGCCTGGTGGAGCGATTGCAGCGCCTGGTAGTTGACGAACGCGAAGTACGCCATGAACAGGGTCAGGAACATGTCCTGCTTGCGCAGGCCCAGCACGATCGCCAGCGCGCCGGCGGTGAGGAAGGCGATCAAGTGGCCCCAGCGGACCCCCTCGCGACGGTTCACCTGGCAGAGCAACACCTGCGCCGACTGCCCGCCGTCCAGCGGCCAGATCGGCAGCAGGTTGACGAGCGACCAGTAGAGGTTGATCTGCACCATCATGACGTAGATCAAAAACGCCGGCTCCGAGGTCATCTTGCCGAAGCCCGAAAACCTCAGCGCCGGGTCGGAATCCAGGCCCAGAAACGGCAGGCTCATCGCCAGGTTCTCGGCGGGGGTGATCCCGAAGAGGAGCCCGTAGACGGCCATCGTCGCGAAGTAGAGCAGGAAGCCCGCGCCGGGGCCGGCCAGCAGCACCGCCAGCCGTTGCCAGGGCGTGCGCTCGCCGCCGGTGTAGCAGAGCCCGCCGAAGCTGTACAAGAGGATGGAGGGGTTGGAGCCGTACCGCCTCCCCATGAGGGCGTGGCCGAACTCGTGGACCAGGATCGAGACGAACACGCAGCCGACCCAAAACAGGATCACCGTCAGGCCCGCGTCGCCACTGGAACCCAGCAAGGCGCTGATGACCCAGAACCAGGGGTGGACCCGGATCGGCACGCCCAGAAGCTTGAAATGAAGATCGTATCGTGTCTCGGCGACATCGCTGAACATCGAAACCTCGCGGCTCGGGCGGCGCTGGATGCGGTGGGGGGGCGAGGCTACAATACTACCTTCGCGCCTCCATTCCGACCATCGGGCGCGGCCGTGACGTCGGTCCCGTTCCCCGCGCGAAGGGCCCCTCGCCATGAAATTCACCAAGATGCACGGCCTCGGCAACGACTACGTCTACGTCGAGGCGTTCACCCAGCCGGCCCCCGCCGACCCCGCCGCCCTGGCCCGCGCCGTCAGCGACCGCCACCGCGGGATCGGCTCCGACGGGCTGATCCTGATCCTCCCCAGCGAACGCGCCGACGCGCGGATGCGGATGTTCAACGCCGACGGCTCCGAGGGGGAGATGTGCGGCAACGGGATCCGCTGCGTCGCCAAGTACGTCCACGACCACGGGATCGCCCAAAAGCCGTGCGTGACGGTCGAGACCGGCCGCGGCGTCCTGACGCTCGACCTGACCGTCGAGGCCGGCAAGGCCGAGACGATCCGGGTCGACATGGGGACGCCGATCCTCGACCCCTCCCGAATCCCCACCACCCTGGTCGGCCAGCCGGTCGTCGACGCGCCGATCGTGGTCGAGGGCCGGGAGTTGCGGGTGACGCCCGTCTCCACCGGGAACCCCCACGCGGTCCTGTTCGTCGATGACGTCGCGGCCTTCCCGCTGGAGACGCTCGGCCCCTTGGTGGAACGTCATCCGGCGTTCCCCAATCGGGTCAACTTCCACGTCGCCCAGGTGATCTCCCCCTCGGAGGTCCGAATGCGGACCTGGGAGCGGGGCTCGGGGGTCACGATGGCCTGCGGCACCGGCGCCTGCGCCGTGGCCGTGGCCGGCGCGCTTTCCGGTCGAACCGGTCGTCGCGTCCTGGCCCGCCTCCCCGGCGGCGACCTTCACCTGGAATGGGCCGGCGACGAAGCCCCCGTCTTCATGACCGGCCCCGCCGTCGAGGTCTTCTCCGGCGTCTGGCCCGTCGTCTGACTCCCCCCCCGCCCCCGCGGCCGGCCGGATTGAGACGCGATCCGATCCATCCCGCTCGGCCCTCCCTCGCCCCGTCCCGGCAGATCGAGCGTCGCCGCCGCGCGACGCGCGATTTTCGCGGTTTCGGCCGAATTATTTTGACACCGGTCCCTGCCCCGGCTATGATTCCTCCCTATTGAGACTGAATCTCAATTGCATGAATCGTCCGCGCGACCCCGGTCGAGACCGCGACGTCGTGGTTTCGCGACCGACCGGGGCGGGCCGGCATGGAGAACTCTTTGATGACGAGGCGTTTCAGGCATGGCGGTCGGCGCGGGTTCACGTTGATCGAGTTGTTGGTGGTGATCGCGATCATCGCCGTGTTGATCGCGCTGCTTCTGCCGGCGGTGCAGGCGGCGCGCGAGGCCGCGCGGCGGATTCAATGCACGAACAATCTGAAGCAACTCGGCCTGGCGCTCCACAATTACGCGGACGCGCTCAACGCCTTCCCGCCGGCGGCCCAGGGCGGGATCTTTTACGTCTACATGAATCAGACGGGTTATAGCTTTCTGCTGCCGTACATCGAGCAGACCGCCGCCTACAACCTGTTCAATTTCAGCCTGGGGTCGGTGAGCGGCGGCACGACCTACCAGGGGTGGGCGTCGGCCGGCAACACGACGGCGTTCGCGACGCAGTTCGCCATGTTCCTCTGCCCGTCGAATCGGGCGACGGGCGAGGTCGGGGCCTCGTACAGCACCGGCGAGACCTGGACCGTCGCCAAGGCGGCCGTGACCGACTACCTGTTCAACGGCGGCGCGGGGCGCTACATCGTCAAGGGGTTCGGCGAGACGAACCGCATGGGGCCCTTTGGGTTCGACACGACCACCAGGCTGGCGGAAGTCGTCGACGGCCTCAGCAACACGATGATGATGGGCGAGTCGATCGGAGGCAACCAGCGCAACAAGTATTACGCCTCCGGCGACGTCTCCCGCGTCTGTGTTCCGTTGGCGTCGTTCAACACGGCGGGCCCGGTCTACTACGACAACCTCATGTTCATGGCCTACGGCCGCGATCGGACCTGGTCCCAGAACGGCGTCGAGGCTCGGATCATCGGCGGGTTGGTGGCCCGGACGGTCGATTCGGTGGGCAACGCCTACGCCGTCAACGATTGCGGCACGAACTCGGAGACCGACGTCTTCGATCCGTCGCCTGGAGTCCCCTTCCCCCAGCCCGGCCAGCGGCTGCCGAACTTCCGCTCGGCCCATCCCGGAACGACGAACTTCCTCTTCGGCGACGGGACCGTGCGGGGCGTGAAGGATTCGATCTCCCCGACGACCTACCAGGCCCTTTCAACCATGGGAGGCGGCGAGGTCGTCTCGTCCGACGCGATGTGAGAAACCCCAAAGACGCCGACGGTCGACCTCGAACGCGAGGGACCGCCGCCCTGGCGGTGGTCTCCGCCCTGACCGTCCTCACCCTCCCCTGGTCGACGGCCGGCTGCGGCGACTCCTCGCGCGCCGTCAGTCCGATCGTGGCGGCCGACTCCGACGAGGCCCGCAAGGCCCGGGCCGAGGACCAGGCCCACCGCGACGAGTTGAAGCGGAAAGAGGCCAAGGCCCTGTCCCGCCACAAGAAACTGGTCCTCCCCACCGAGCCGGAATGACCGACCGGCGCCCCGACCGAAGTCCCTTCCTCCGAAAGAATTCAAGAGACCACGATCCCATGATTTCCACCCGTTCCGGCAAGTTCCTCTGGGCGCTCGCCGTCGCCGTCGCCCTGCCCCAGTCCGCCTGGGCCCACTTCGTCTGGCTGAAGACCGAACCGGGGGCGAAGCCCGCGGAGACCGTCGTTCGGGCCTTCTTCAACGAAGACCCCGAGCCCGACGCCGCGTTCGTGAAGTACGTCAAGGACTTGAAGCTCACCATCGACGGCCAGGTCGTCCCCTCCGAGTTGGCCGACGACTCCCGCGTCGCCCCCTGGGTCGGCAGCCCGGCGGCGGTCGTCGACGCGGAGCGCGACCTCGGCGTCAAGACCAAGGACGGCGCGTCGTACCGCCTCTACTACACGGCGCGCTCCCAGACCGCGGCCGTCGCCGAGAAGACCAGGGAGCGCGGCGACAAGCTCCGCGTCCGCGTGGTCACGGCCGACTCGACGCCGATCCTGGAAGTCCTTTACAACGGCGAGCCGGTCGCCGGCGTCCGCGTGAAGGTCTATCCGGACGACGGCGACACGACCGAGCTGACCGCCGACGACCACGGCCGCGTCGCCGTCGAGGGACTGGCCGAGGGCCGCGCCGCGGTCTGGGCCAACCACGTCGATCCGACCGCCGGGGAAGTCGACGGCAAGCCGTTCGCCGAGACCCGGTATTACGCCACGCTCACCTTCACCCCGGTCGCGAGCCTCTTCTCGGGCAAGACCGCGGCCGAGGCCACGACGATCGCCGAGGTCTCGGCCCCCGCCGTCAACAGCTTCGGTGGCGCGGTGCTGGGCAAGTGGTTGTACGTCTACGGCGGCCACGTCGGCAAGACGCATTCCTACGACGTGAACACCACGGCCCGGAACTTCCGCCGCCTCGACCTGGAGGACCGCGAGACCTGGGAGGAGCTGCCGCGGGAGAAGGACCTTCAGGGCCTCGCCCTGGTGAGCGACGGCAAGTACCTGTATCGCATCGGCGGCATGTACTCCCTGAACCAGCCGGGCGAGGAGCACGACCTGTACTCCGTCGCCGACTTCT
The DNA here is from genome assembly GCA_937907525.1 of uncultured Planctomycetales bacterium. Lineage (GTDB taxonomy): Bacteria > Planctomycetota > Planctomycetia > Isosphaerales > Isosphaeraceae > Paludisphaera. Next base: position 16,279 of record CALCIB010000230.1, read on the forward strand.
CCCGGTTCGACCCCGAGACCAAGACCTGGACCGCCCTGGCCCCGCTTCCCGAACCGCGCTCGACCCATGACGCGGTCGTCGTCGGCCGCACGGTCTACGTCTTCGGCGGCTGGGACATGAAGGGGATCGACGAGGGCAACCCGTACCTCGACTACGCGGCGGCGTTCGACCTGGACAAGCCGGAGGCCGGATGGACGAAGATCCCCCAGCCGTTCAAGCGTCGCGCCCTCTCGGTCGCCGCTCACGACGGCAAGATCTACGTCCTGGGCGGTCTGATCGGCGACAGCATGAACGTCGACCGCGCCGTCGACGTCTACGACCCGGCCACCGGCGCGTGGTCGAAGGGGCCGGACCTGGTCGGCGGCGGCAGGGTCGAGGGCTTCGGGACGTCGGCCTTCGAGATCGCCGGCCGAATCTACTATAGCGGCTTCTTCGGGCGGATCTTCCGCCTGAGCGACTCCGGCGACGCCTGGGAGGCCGTCGGCGGCTGGGCCGTGCCGCGGTTGACCCACCGCCTGCTCCCTGGGCCCGACGCCACGATCCTCGCCGTCGGCGGCGCGACTCAAGGCGCGTCGCAGACTCCCACGATCGAGGCCGTCTCCGTCGCTCCGCCCCGGCCGACGACCACCGCCGCCCGCTGAGAGTCCGTCTCATAAGTGCGGACGATGGGCCGTCAGGGTCTTCCCCCCTCGCGGGGGAAGACAGACGCCGAAGGCGCCGGATGAGGGGGAGGGCGCGAACGGAAGCCGTCGGCGAGTCGAAAGCCTGGCCGGACGGTTCGGGATTTCGACGGCTTTCTCGCTCGCCCCCCCTCATCCGGCCCTTCGGGCCACCTTCCCCGCGAGGGGGGAAGGCCGTTCTTCCGACGTCTTCCCCCCTTGCGGGGGAAGACAGACCGCGAAGCGGCCGGATGAGGGGGACGACGCGCGAGAAAGCCGTCGCGATCCAGGAGCCATCCCCAACCGCCTCGGATTCCAACGGTTCCCTGGCGCGTCCTCCCCCTCATCCGGCCCTTCGGGCCACCTTCCCCCGCGAGGGGGGAAGGATGAAATCGCTCTTCCCCCCTCGCGGGGGAAGACAGACCGCGCAGCGGTCAGATGAGGGGGA
>CALCIB010000231.1 GCA_937907525.1 uncultured Planctomycetales bacterium
TCCTTCACCGAAAGGCCCCCGATCCCTCCCGGATCGGGGGCCTTTCTTCGCGCGCGTGGCGGACGGCGACTCACTCGTAAGAGCTGTTGAACTGTTCGAGCTCGCGTTCCGCCTGCTCGCGCGTGTAGCCGTAGCGCTCCTGGAGCTTGCCGAGGAGTTGGTCTTTTCGACCGTCGATCTCCGTCAACTCGTCGTCGGTCAGCTTCCCCCACTTCTCCTTGACCTTTCCCTTGGCCTGCTTCCATCCGCCCTGGATTCGGTCCCAGTTCATCGTCTCGCTCCAAGCTTCGAGTTCGTGGAAGACCGCCCCACCTGACTTCGGTCGGGGCTCTGGCCAACTCTATTGCAACAGGCGTACCGGATCGACTCGAAGCACGGAGGCTCGCTCTTTCGAGTTTTTTCGACGACGTCCATCGATCGCCCTCTTGCGTCCGATGCCTGGGCTCCGCTACCGTGGCGATCGATGCGGGAGGCGGACGCCTGGTCGTGACGCGCGCGAGGAGGATGACCCAATGATGGCGGCTCATGTTTCGGTTTGGTTGCTGGCCGCGGCGCTGGGGCAGGCGCCGGCGCAGGGGACGGCGGGCTGGATGAAGGCGGTGCCGTCGGAGGCGGACGTCGTGGTCCGGTGTCGCGGGATCGCCTCGGCGGCGGAGGACTTCAAGGCGATGCTCAAGGTCGCCAGCCCCAACGCCGCGGCATCGTTCGCGCCCATGATCGATCAGTTCGTCGATCAGTGGAGGAAACAGGGCGGGGTCAACCTGGTCGACGCGCCGGTGGTCGGCCTTCTGCGGGTGGAGGAGGCGGGGCCCGACGGTTTGCCGCCGTTCGCGATCCTGGTCATGAAGGACGACTACGAGAGCGTTCTCAAGGCGGTCGCCAACCGCCAGGTCATCACGACCAAGGCCGAGGATGGCGGCTACGACTCGTTCCCGAGCCCCGCCGGCGCCGGCGCGTGGTATGCGTTCCACGGCGAGGGCTTCACGGCGTTCGGCCCTGACCGGACGTTGATCGCGAAGGTGGCGAAGCCGGACGGCGGGTCGCCGGTCGCCGATCCGTCGCCGGCGCTGGCGACTCCGTTCCGGGGGGGCGACCTTGGGATCTTCGTCAACGCCGAGCGGCTCGTCGGCCGGTACGACCAGCGGATCGACCAGAATCGACAGGCTTTGATGGCGGCGCTCGACCAGGCCGCGAAGGCCGCGCCCAACGGCGCGTCGATGGGCGCGGTCAAGGATATGTACGGCCGCGCGTTCGACGCGCTGAAGACCACGCGGCGCTTGGCCTTCAACCTCGATTTCGCGGCCTCGGGCGTCCGGATCGCCGGCCGTCTCGAAGCCAAACCCGCCGCCGACGCCAAGGCGGCCGAGGCCGTCGGGACGGTGTCGGCCGACCTCGCCAAGCTCGACCCCGGCGCGGCGTTCTACATGTACATGAACATGCCGGCGGACGTGATTCAGTCGTGGCAAAACCTGAGTCTTCGGATGCTCAGCCCCGCGGGCAAGCCCACGCCGGAGTTGGCGAAGGCCATGGAGCGGTTCAAGGCGGTTGGAAAGGTTGAAACGATCGGCTCGGCGGCGATGGCAGACGGCATGCGGACGTTCAACGTGTCGACCGCGAAGGATCCCAAGGCGCTCGTCGAGGCGTCGGAGGCGATGCTCCAGGCGATGAAGGACACCAACAGCCCCTACAACGTCTACAAGGACGTGAAGGTCGAGCGCGACGCCAAGAAGCACGGCGGGATGAGCTTCACCCGCGTCACGGCCGAGTTCGACATGGACAAGATCGCCAAGCTGGGGCAGGGGGGCGGCAACGCCGATCAGATCAAGGCGATCCTCGGCGGCGATTCGATGAGCTACTGGATCGGCGCCGACGGCCAGCGCGTGATTCAGGTCACGGCGCCGACCTGGGAGGAGGCCGAGGCGCGGTTGGATCGGTTCGACAAGGGGGAATCGACCGTCGGCGCGCTGGCCGGATTCCAACAGGTGCGTTCCGAGTTGGCCGATCGGGCGAGCCTGCTCATGATCGTCAGCGGTCAGGGTTTGGCGCGGATGCTGGCTGCGCAAATGGCCGCGACGATGAAGCGGCCGGAGTTGAAGGATCCCGCCGGGCTTCCCGCCGAGCCGGCCTTCTTCGGCGGCTCGCTGACGCCGGCGGGGCCGGGGGGTTATGACTTCCGGATCTCGTTACCCTCGGCGATGGGGCCCATCGTCGAAAAGGCGATGAGCGTCGGCATCGAAAGTAAGCCGGTCCCGCCGCGCCTGGACGCTAAGCCCCAGCTTCCGCGCTGAGGCGATCGGTCGTCAAGCCGTGATCGCGGGGTTGGCCGTCATCGATGAGAACGGGCGGAAACGCGCGTGGGCTGGATCCTGATCCAGCCCGCGGACTCTACCCGAAAATCGAGCCGTGACGACGCATCATTCGAGCTTAAGCACTTGCGCGAGGCGGGCTTTGTTGGCGGGAGCCGTCGGGCCGCTGAAGACGGCGATCGCGCGGGAACTCCAGTTCGTCTGCGTCTTGGAGGCGCCGTTCATCTCGGAGTTCCAGTACAATACGTCGACCTTCTTCTTGCGCGCCGTCTCGCCGTCGGCGGCGAATTGATCGATGCCGTACGACGTCCCGTCGTTCGACCATGCGTCGCCGGCTTGAAGGCGACCTTGAACGCTGGCCCAGGTCCCGTGCAGCTCCATCGCGACACCCGCGGGACGGAAATAGACGCTGTGATCGCCGCTCATGGAGCGTCTGATGGTCGATGGGCCGACCTTGTCGGTGCCCTGGCGCGCCCGGACCTGCTTGACGAGGTTCGCGAACGCTTTCGAGGACGCGCATTCGTCCTCGAGGATGGGGACGAGGGTGAACGCCAGCTTGCCGCCCAGGCGCTTGCTCGCGGCCCAGGTTTGCATCTCCTTGATCCAGACGTCGCTTCGACGGACGCGGTCGAGGAAGTCGGACTTGATCCGTTGCTGCTCCTTCGTCGGCCTGTCCGCCTCCCACGCGGTCCAGAACGCCTGCTGGGCTTGTCGGCCGTAAACGGACGCCGCGCCGCCGTCGTCCAGCTTGCCGTTCTTGCCCGAGGAATGGGCGAACCAGGCCAGGTCGATCGTCAAGCGAAGTCGCCCCTTCAGGCCGGGAAGGGTTTCCTTGACGAGCCTCGTCGCGTTATCGAACGGTTTCGAGGGGTTGAACTCGAACGGCAGGAACGACACCTCGACTTCCCCCGCCTCCGGCTTGAATCGCCCCGCGAGGTAGGTCATCTCGCTCGCCGGGGCCGTCGCCAGGCCGACGTATCCGAGACCGATGCTCAATAATTCACGTCTGTCGAGCGATGCCACGCTCAACGCGGCGCGTCGAGACCGCGGGGCGTCAGTCGCTGGGAAGCCGAACATCCAGGTGAGAACGCGCACGGGCTGACGCTCCCGACGGTAGGACGTGATGGTGGCGCGGGCGCGCCTCGGAACCGGGTCGTTCCGCGAAACGCCAAGGGGTCGCCGAGCCGAACGGAGCGAACCGCCTGACGTGGTCCGTCGGCTTGGACCCTGTCGGTGGTTGCCTGGCGAGCGACGACCGCGCCCACGTCGGCGCGGCGTCCCAACGAATCAAATGTAATGCGACCGTCGCCGCGAATCAAGGTACACAACCGCCGATTCGCTTGATTCACGTCTTGAAGCCGTTTGCGTCGAAGTCGGGCGTGGAGACCGGTCGTCACGCCGCGGTCGTCGCCGGCCTGGTCCACGCCTTGAGGGTGACGTGCCAGGAGGCGGCCATGTAGAAGATGGGGTAGATCAGCGAGACGAAGGCGAGCGCGCGCTCGGTCGTGGAGAACTCGGGGACGGCGTCGGTCGGCAGGCTCCAGACGAGCCAGACGAGGAGGACGCCCCAGACGGCCCCGGTGATCGTGGCGAACCGGTTCAATCGGCCGGGCATCGACGGGTACAGATGCTTGACCGGTACGAACGTCAGGAACGCCAGGAAGAGGAGGATCGCGAGCGCCGCGGCCGGCGGGATCGGCAGGGCGTAGAGGTACAGGGCGACGACGTTCCAGAGCGACGGGAAGCCCAGGAAATAGCCGTCGGGCGTTTTGATGTCGACCTGGCAGAAGCCGTAGGCGCTGGCCAACAGCGGGGCGAGCAGCCAGGCCTCGGAGCCGTGGGGGACCAGGTCGGCGCGCCAGACCAGCATCAGGGGGAGGAAGGTGTAGGTGAGGAAGTCGGTGATGTCGTCGAGGCGGCGGCCGTCGAAGCCGGGGACGGCCTCCTTGATCCGCACGGCGCGGGCGAGGGTGCCGTCGGTGGCGTCGATGATCGTCGCCAGGATCATCAGCAGGAACGACCAACGAAAGGCGTCGGGTCCGCCGTGCGCCAGGAGATACACGATGATCCCCGCGATCGCGATCCCGGAGGCGGTGTAGGCGTGGACGCACCAGCCGAGGACCTTGCGGAGCGTGCCGACGGGGGGACGGACGGCGGTTTGCGGCGGCTGGGTCTCGACCATCGCGAGCGGCTTCCCTTCGATTCGGTCGGTTACGAGGATTCGCCGGGGGCGAGCTGGGCGATCACCGCCGCGGGGTCGGCGAACTCCAACTCGTCGGCGGCGTGTTCGGGGAGGACGCCGGCGTGAAGGCGGCCGACGCCCAGAAAATAGGCGGCGCCCACGGCCAGGAGTCCGGCCGTCGCGGAGACCGCGGCGTAGCGGCCGACCGGATCGTCGCCGTAGATCTCGGCGCGGGGCCAGCTCATGTTGACCACCACGAAGAGCCCCCACGCCGTCGCGGCCAGGTTCACCGGCAGGCCCCAGCGTCCCAGGCTGAAGCGGTCGCCGGTCGGGGCCGGCTCGGGCTCGTCGCGGTCGCGGAACCGGGCCAGGAGCATCGGCGCGGTGACCATCAGGTAGGCGAGGTTGGCCCAGACCAGGGCCACGGAGCACATGGTCTCGATCAGTCGGGGGGCGTTGACGTTGACCAGGAGCACGCCGGCGGCGAGGACGCCGGTGAGGATCGCCGGGGCGATCGGGGTGCGGGTCTCGCCGGCGACCTTCGCCAGGGCCTCGGCGAACGGCAGACCGTTGTCGCGGGCCATGGCGAAGATCAAGCGCACCGTGCCGGCGTGGACCGCCAGGGCGCAGACGGTCACGGCGAAGACCACCTCGATGAGGAAGACCGTCCCCAGGCTGGGGCCCAGCACGGCCTGGATGACCATCGGCAGGCCGCCGGAGACCTTGCTCATCGCCGGGTCGGCGGGGTCGGGCGCGGCCAGCATCCCGGCGGCGATCAGGAGCCCTCCCGCGACGCCGGCCGCCGCCAGGGCCCGCAGGATCGCCCGAGGCGCGCGGCGGCGGGGGTTGGACGTCTCCTCGGCCAGCGTCCCGGCGGTGTCGAAGCCGTACATGACGTAGGAGGCCATCACCGCCGCGGCCAGAAACGCCCCCAGGTAGCCGCCCGGCCCGCCTTCCCCCCGACCTTGCGTCTCCAGCAGGATCGACGGCCCCCGCGTCGCGTTGCAGAACAAAAGCGCGATCAAGAGGAGCACGCCGAGCAGTTCGGCGAAGACGCCCACGTTGTTGATATAGGCCATCAGCTTCACGCCGATCGCGTTGACGATCGTCGTGAAGGCGATCAGGACGCAGCCCAAAAGCACGGCGTTGCGGGCCTGGTCGCCGGGGAGGGAGCCGTCGCCGAGCCACTGGAACCAGCCGGAGATCCGCGGCAGCGTGTTTTGCAGCGCCAGCGCCACCGCGGCCAGCGACAGGATCTGGCACGCCAGGTAGATCCAGCCGGTCAGCCAGCCCCCCAGGGGCGTCCCGACCTGCCTGGACCACTGGTAGACGCCGCCGGAGAGCGGGTACGACGAGGCCAGCTCGGCGAAGCAGAGCGCCACCAGGAACTGGCCGAGGAACACCAGCGGCCAGGTCCAGAAGAACGCCGGCCCGCCGGAGGAGTACCCCAGGTAGAACATCTGGGGGACGCCGGTGAGGATCGATATGTACGAGAACCCGGCCGCGAACGAGGAGAAGCTCCCCAGCGAGCGGTCGAGCTCCTGCTTGTAACCGAACCCGGCCAGGTCTCGGACGTCGTCGCTCGCGGTCCCCGGCATGCCCGTCTCGGCCTCCCCGATCCGCCTTCCCTCGCGCGCCCGACCGCCCCCGTCGGGCGACGGCAGCGGCGCGATCGTCCCTCCCGTCGTTTATCGACGGAATACCCGGCGGATCGTCAAGCGGGCTTGGTCGCCAGGTAGATTCCCCACTTCATGTCGCCGGCCTGGCAGAAGCCGATCTTCATGTTCCAGCGGTCGACCAGGTAGTCGAGGTCTTGCTCGGAGAACGCGGTCAGGAATCTGGCGCGCTCGTCCCTCAGCCGCTTCTCCTCGCGCTTGAGGATGTCGACGAAGGTCGCGGTGGCGTCGTCGACCTTCACGTCGACGAAGCCGGCGGCCTCCAGGACCTTGCCGTACCGGGCCGGCTCGATCACGCTGTAGTGGGTCTTCTCGATGTAGTCCTCGAACTCCGCCGAGCCGGGCGTCTTGCCGCGGGCGTAATCCGTGATGATCAGCTTGCCGCCGGGCGCCAGGAGGTCGTGCAGCGTCTTGAACAACCGGGCCTTGTCCGGGACGTGCATGAAGGCGTCCCGGCTCCAGGCCAGGTCGAACTTCTCCGGGAACTTCGTGTCCAGGACGTCGCCCAGGATGAACTTCACCTTGTCGTCCATGCCGGCCGCCTTGGCGCGGTCGTGGCCGATGGCGACCATCTCCTCGGCCAGGTCGATGCCGACGACCCGGGCGCCGTACTTCTCGACCAGGTGGAACGCCGCGCCGCCGATCCCGCTGCCGACGTCCAGCACGCGGATCCCCGGCTTGAGGAAGCCCTGAAGCCGGGACGTCAGGTTGTCGGTCGTCTCCGGGCCGCCGGTGCTGATGTAGTTGGCGCCGAAGATCATCTCGTAGCGGAGGATCGAGTTCCGGCTGTACTGGCCGTCGTTGTCGAACCTCGGCTTCGAGGCGTCCGCCGCGGCGTTCGTGCCACTCATGATTGGATATGGACTCGGATTGCAAGGAGGGAAGCGCGGGACGACCGGGCGCGCGGCGCGGGATCGGGCGATCCGGGCGCGTCGTTCAAGCCGGCTATTGTGGGGCGGCGGCGGCGTCTTGTAAAGGGACCACCGCGCCGCGTCCGGCTTCGGACACGAACTCGACCAGGATTCGACGGTAGCGCGGCGGGTCGATCTCCGCCAGGTTCTTGTGGCGCGCCCCGGGGAACATCACCAGTCTGGCGTGCGATCGGACGCGATCGAAGACGGCCCGCGCCTCCTCGGGGGTGGCCCGACGGTCGGCCTCGCCGGCGAGGATCAGGACCGGGACGTCGGCCGGGACGTCGGCGACGGCCGCCGCGGGCGCGATCGCGTCGAGGTTCGGCAGGATCGCCATGCCGGCGGCGCGAAGCCCGAGGTAGGCGATCTGGTCCAGCGGCGTCGGCAGATACGCGCGGGTGCGGTTGCGGACGGCCGTCTTGAGGTCGGCGAAGGGGCTTTCCAGGACGTACCCGGCGACCCGTTCGCCCAACTCTCCGGCCGCGAACGCCGCCGCCGCCGAGCCCAGGGAGACGCCGAGGATCACGATCGGCCGTCCCGGCCGCCGCCGCTCCAGGAAGTCGACCGCGGCCGCGACGTCGTGGCGGGCGGAGTAGCCGATGTCGTTGAAATCGCCCGTGGAGTCGCCGTGCGCCCGCATCGAGATCAGCATCGTCGCGCACCAACCGCCGATCTGCTGACCGTCGGTCGTCTTGAGCCTCAACCCCTCGAACCGCGCCCAGGCGACTTGCGGCGGGGGTTCGGGATGGACCGGGTGGCGACGCGCCGTCAGCCTGTACGCCACCAGGAACGAGATGCCCAGCCACGCCGCCATAAGAGCCATCGCCGCCGCCGCCAGGAGCCGGGCGGGGCGTCGACGCCGCGAAAACGGCCCGGGGGAGGGTTCGACGGCCGTCGGAAACGGTTCGGGGTTGTCCATGGGATGCGATCGCGTCTTTAATCGTTGTTGAGTCGAACGTCCGGGCGCGGCGCCCGCGACGACGGGGGAGGCGGACGTCATGACGCGGGGGCGGATCGAATCGGGCCTGTACGATCCTCGTCGCGGTGGGGAGCCGCTCCAGGCGGCGGACCTCGCCGCGGGGCCGGGAGACTTCGAGCCCGTCCGCTCCAACTGCTTCGGAGTCTACTGCATCAAGACCGGCCGCGGCAGCGCGACCGTGGGCGAATTCCGGCATGCGTTCGGCCCGCGGTCGCTCGTGTTCGCCGTGCCGTACCAGCACGTCCGGTTCCACGTCGAGGAGCCCTTGGCCGGAAGCGTGATCCGGTTCCACGCCAACTTCCTGTGCGTGGAGACCTTCCACGCCGAGGCCGGCTGCGCCGGGGTCCTGTTCGACGACCCGCTCGGCGTCCCCGTCCTGACGCTCGCGAAGGACGAGGCCGCCGAGATTTTCGACCTGGCCGCGCGGATCGGTCGCGAGGCGGGGGGGCGCGAGTTCGCGTTCCAGGAGGCGGCCCTCGCCTATCTCAAGGTGCTGCTGGTGCTGGCGACCCGGCTGAAGGCGGCCGGCGTCGAGGCGAACGGGGACGCCTCGACGACGGCCGGGCACCCGCTGCTGGGGCGGTTCCGGGAGTTGATCGAGGCCGAGTACCGCCGCCGACGCGCCCCGTCGTGGTACGCCAGGGCGCTTCACGTCTCTCCCAAGACGCTCGGCCGCGTGGTCCGCGAGCGGCTGGGCGCCACCCCCACGGCCTTGATCCGGGCGCGGGTCGTGACCCATGCGAAGTGGCGACTGTTGCACACGCTTCGCTCCGTCAAGGAGGTCGCCACGGAACTGGGCTTCGACGACGAGCTGTACTTCAGCCGCCTGTTCAAGAAGGCGACGGGCGTCTCGCCGTCGTTCTTCCGCGCGTTCGAGACCGAGATCCGCGGCGGGAGCAATCTGTCCATGCCGTCGGGCGTTCCGTCCATTCCCCCGGCCGTCGTTCCGGCCCAGAATGCGAGTGACGCGCCTCGAGGCTCGGGCGACCGCGCGGTCGCGACTCGCCGGCGACGGAGCGACGGGACGGAGGGGTGACGATGCGAGGCTTGTTCGAGACGTTGGCGAGGGCCGACCGGGTCGGCGCGGCGGTGACGCGGCTGGGGCTGATCGTGGTCTTCCTCTGGATCGGCGGCCTGAAGTCGGCCCGCTACGAGGCCGACGGCATCGTCCCGTTCGTCGCCAACAGCCCGTTCATGTCGTTCTTCTACGCCCACCCCGACGAGTACAAGGCCCACAAGAACCCCGAGGGCGCCCCGACCCCCGAGAACCGCGCCTGGCACGAATCCAACAATACCTACACGTTCGCCTACGGGCTGGGGTCGGTGATCGTCTTCTACGGGCTTTTGCTCTGCCTGCACCCCTGGCTCCCCCAGGCGGCGGCCCTGGGGAGCTTCCTGATCTTCGTGATGTCGTTCGTGACGCTCTCGTTCCTGATCACCACGCCGGAGTGCTGGGTTCCCGACCTGGGCGACGCCGACCACGGCTTCCCCTACCTGAGCGGGGCGGGGCGGCTGGTCCTGAAGGACGCCATCATGATGGGCGCGGCGTTGGTGACGATGGCGGACTCGGCCAAGGCCTACCTTCGGAAGCTGGGCCCGGTCGACGAACCCGCCGCGGAGTCCTGAAGGCCGGCGCGGCCGGATTGACCGCGCCCCGTCGCGGCGGCGATAATCCGACCAGGGCGGGGCGTTCGGACGATCCAGCGAAAGGGGCCGGCGGCGGTGATCGCGATCGAGAGCGTCGGCGAGATTCCGGCCCGCGCGCGCGGGGCTTACGTCACGATCGGCAACTTCGACGGCGTCCACCGCGGCCACGCGCGGCTGCTCGCCGAGTTGGTCCGTCGCGCCCGCGCGGCCGACGCGCCGGCCCTGGCGGTGACGTTCCACCCGCATCCGGCCGTCTTCCTCCGCCCCGACCGCGTTCCCCAGCCCCTGGTCTGGCCGGAGCGGGAGTTCGAGTTGTTGACGGCCGCGGGGGTCTCGGACGTGGCGGTCTTTCAGACCGGGCCGTGGCTGCTGGGGCTGTCGGCCCGCGAGTTCTTCGAGCGGGAGGTGATGGGCCGCTTCGGCGTCCGGGGGATGGTCGAGGGCCCCAACTTCTTCTTCGGCCGCGACCGCGGCGGGGACGTCGGCGTCCTGGGGAAGTGGTGCGCCGAGGTCGGGATCGACCTTCACGTCGCCGAGCCCTTGACCACCGACGACGGCCTGATGATCTCCTCCTCCCGGATCCGAAAGGCCCTGTCCGAGGGGGAGGTCGCCGAGGCCCGCGACCTGCTAGGCCGGCCGCATCGGATTCGAGGCGTCGTCTCCCGCGGCGCCGGCCGGGGCGCGGGCATCGGCGTGCCGACCGCCAATCTTGAAGAGGTCGACGTCCTCATCCCCGCCGACGGCGTCTACGCCGTCCGCGCCGTGGTCCCCGGCGGCGACGGCGCGCCGCCGCCCCCCTGGCCGGCGGCGTGCAACGTCGGCCCCAACCCGACCTTCGGCGAACACGCCCGCAAGGTCGAGGCCCACCTGATCGGCTTCAAGGGCGACCTTTACGGCAAGGTCGTGGAGCTGGACTTCCTCCGCCGCCTCCGATCCACCCGCGCCTTCGCCGGGCTCGACGACCTGCTCGACCAGATCGGCCGCGACGTCGAGGAGGCCCGCCGCGTCCACGAGACGGAGCGGGCCTGAGCGTCCCGAATTTCGAGCGGGATCCCATGAAAACGGTCTTCCCCCCTCGCGGGGGAAGACAGACCGCGAAGCGGTCAGATGAGGGGGGGACGAGCACGGAGGGCTTCGCGTTTCGGAACTTGACCCGGGCCGCGGCTCGCGGAAGACCCCGTGAAATTCCAACGCTCGCGTCGCTTGTCCACCCCTCATCCGGCCCTTCGGGCCACCTTCTCCCTCAAGGGGAGAAGGCCGTCATGAACGCCGCTTTCAGCTCGACCTGCCGAGTTCCACCGGGACGTCGGTGGGCTCGCCGTCGCGGACGACGGTGATTCGGATGGTGTCGCCGGGCTTGTGCTTCTCGACCTCGGTCAGCATCTCGTCGACCGTCTTGACCCGCTTGTGCTCCACGGCCACGATCAGGTCGGCGGAGTCGGGGTCGAGCGAGCGGCGGACGAAGCCGGGGCCCAACCGCTCGATCTTCACCTGGATCGGCCGGATGCCGGCGCGGTCGGCGGGGCCCCCCTCGGAAACGGCCAGCACCAGGAGACCCTGCTCGGTGGTGTAGACCCGGGCGACGCCCAGATCGGCGCGGACGACGCGGCCGTTGGCGATCAACTGGTCGAGGATCCTCGAAATCGAGTTGATCGGCACCGCGAAGCTCACCCCGGCCGACTGGCCCACGCTGCTGACGATCGCCGTGTTCATGCCGATCACCTGGCCGCGACCGTTCAACAGCGGCCCGCCGGAGTTGCCGGGGTTGATGGCGGCGTCGGTCTGGATGATCCCCTTGATCGTCCGGCCGTTCTTGGCCTTCAGCGAGCGGTCCAGGCTGCTGACGATCCCCGTCGTCAACGTCCGCTCCAGCCCGAACGGGTTGCCGATCGCCATGATCTTCTGGCCGACCAGCACGCGGGAGGAATCGCCCAACGTCACCGGGTGGAGCTTGTCGGCGTCGGTCTCCACCCGCAGCACGGCCACGTCGTTGGAGGCGTCCACCCCGATCACCTTCGCCGCGTGGGCCGAGCCGTCGAACAGGGTGGCGCGAACCACGTCGGCGCCCTGGATGACGTGGAAGTTGGTGAGGATGTCCCCCTTCTTGTCGATCACGAACCCGGAGCCGGTGCCGGTGGAGGTCTCCTCCAGGCCGAAGAAGCCCTGGATCTCCGACTCGGTGGTGATGTTCACCACGCTCTTGTTGACCGAGGCGTAGACCAGGACGTTGTTGCGCTCCTCGGGGTCGAGACCCTCAAGCGCGTCGGCGGCGGGGGCCTCGCCGGGGACGGTCGCGCCGTCGGCGTCGGCCGGCGGCGGCGCGGTCGCGGCGCGGCCGGGGGCCTGAACGTCCATCTCGGGCCGCGGGGGAGGAGGGACCTGGGCGGCGATCTCGCCCGGGCTATCGGGCCGCCAGCCCAGAATCAGCACTCCCAGGGCCAGCGTCAGCCCGGCGGTGGCCAGGTGCCCGGCGATCGTCGCCGTCGCCGACGTTCCGCGGTTGGACATCATCCCCTCCTTCGTTCGACTCGACACCGAAAGACCGCTCCCGCCTCATCTTATTGTAAGAGGTCGCGCCGTCGTGGAAAGGCCGGCCGAGCCCTCGTCCCCAGGCGTCGCCATCGGGTGGCGACCGTCCTCCAGGACCCGGGACGCGCCGGCCGCCCGGTCGATCCCCGCCTCTTGAACACGACGCGCCGGGAATCCGAAATCCATGAACGGGCCGACGGCCGTCGCTCCCGCGATCGAGACCGATCCCGGCTCAACGGCCCACGTCCAGGGGCGGGTCGTTCCACTGAAGCGAGCCGACGAGGGCCTCGTCGGCCTGGCCGAAGGCGGCGGCGTCGGAGTCGACCAGGGTGAACGTCGCCAGCAGTTGCTCGCCGCGGGGACTGGCGATCAGATAGTAATACCAGACCACCCCCAAATCCCCCTGCCGACCCTGGATCCCCAACTTGTAGCGGAAGCCGCCCCCCGCGTCGCCGCCGACCTCGCCGCCGCCGATCACGTTGCCGAACCGATCTCCCAGGGCGCGCCGGACGTCGGTCTCGAACTCCTTGACGTCCTGATGCTTCCCACTGGCGACCGTCGGGCCGTAGACGAGGTTGCACTGGGCGTCGACCCGTCCGCCCTGATACCGCTTGAGCACCACGAGCTTGCGGTCGTCCCAGTAGGTGTGCCAGGAACGGTCGTGCAACAGGTCGTAGCGGCCGTCGGGCGCGATCAGTTGCAACAGCAGCCGCGCGGGGGTGATCTCCGGGGAGAGCCGGGCCAGCGCCGCGTCGGACAACTCCGGCGTCGCCTCCACCGGCGCGCGGCGCGCCCGCAACGTGCTTTTCAGGTCCAACCCGGCCTCGACCGCGCCGGGGACCCTGCTCTCGGTTCGATTCAACTCCAGGTCCGTCACCATCGCCGCGCGACGGTCGAACGTCAGCCGACCGTCGCACGTCATCGACCCCTCCGCGCCCAGGATCGAGCCCTTGACCTCCCCCTTGATCGCGACGACGGCGGTCGCCTCGTCGATCGACTCGACGGTCGCCTGAAGCCTGTTCGACTCGACCGCGTCGTAATTGGTGAGCGCCCAGAGGGCCGCGTCGGGAATCGCCCAGGAATCGCCCGCGACGACGGGCTTCTCCGGGAGAAGATCGGCCAGGCAGAGGGTGTCGCCGGGCCCTTCGACCAACTCCAGCTCGCCGCGAGTGAGCGACCCCGAGGGACTGACCACCGTCACCGAGCCGTTTCCGCCACGTCGGGAGGCGATCAAGAGGGCCAGCTCGGGCCGAAGCCGGTGGGCGACCGGCCGGATCTCGCCGTTGACCGCCGAGGCCGCCTGCCGAACCAGTCGAACCGACTTTCGCTCCGGCCCGGCCAGCAGCCGCTCGCGATAGATGATCCGCGTCTCGATCTCCACGTCCAGCGGCTTGGGCATCCTGGCCTCCGCCGCGGTCGCGTCGGGGGGCAGGGGAGGGCGGTAAAGACCGCTCGCCTTCAGCTCGATCCGGGCGGCCGTCGTCGCCGCCGGCCCGACCTTCTCCACGAGCGCGACCGGATCGTCGCCCCGCGCCGCCGACGCCCCCAAGACCAGCGCCGCCCACGCCGCCGCGACCGGCCAGGGACCGGCCGCCAACCGCCCGATCGGGTCCATCTCGCTCCTCCCCGAAAAACCGCGGGGCCGCCCGGGGCGCGCCGCGACCGAAACGCGGTATTATGGGAAGTCACCCGCCGCCGTCAACTTCAAGCCCAAGCCGGCCGGCGCGCGACCACGAACCATGATGGCCGCATGCGTCCGATCCCCTGGGGTCGTGAGAGCGAGCCGAGGGAAGAAGTGGGAACTCGCCGTCCCATTCCGACGCCGCGAGGGTTCGCGAAATGGGAAGCGGCGAGGCCGGTCGAGGCGGTCGCGAGCCTGGAACGGCGGGGAATCGACGGCGGCCGACGCGATTCTCAAGTCGAAACCGCCGCGAGGACGAAAGAACCACCCCCGGACGGCGCCGAATTTGGATAGAATGGTGGAATCAAAGAGGATGAAACGATCGAAAGGAGCGATCCAACCGCGATCCGAAAGCGTAGGATCAGGTTGAGGGCCTCGGCGGCGCGGAAACGGCGCGGGAGGAAATCCCGGCCGCGCGTCGCCCGGGGGCGGAAAGTTTCGATAACGATTATTAGGGCGGGACGCGCCGAACGTCGAGAGGCCGAGGCGCGTCCGAGGGGTGACGCGGGCGACGCGGCCGGAGGATCGAATGGGCAAGGCGTACAGCCACCCGGCGATGAAGCAGCTCAGGGACCAACAGGTCCGCTACGCCCCCCGCGAGCGCCGGCTGGAACAACTGGAGCGGGCCGAACGCCTCCTGGGCGAGATCGACCGGTCCAAGAGCTATCCTTACGAGTACCTCTGCTATCGAATCACCGGGTTCCGCCCCGAGAACCTCTCGGCCCTGATGATCGAGGGGGAAGCGGCGTGGCGGGACCTGCGGCGGTTCGTGGAGGACCTGTCGGCCACCACGCGGCTCCCGGTGGAGCAGGCGACGGAGCCGGTGCTGACCGTCGCCGAGGTCGGCGGGAAATACAACGTCTCCACCCGGACCGTGAGCCGGTGGCGACGCCAGGGACTGGTGGCGCGTCGGTTCGTCATCGACGGCCGAGCCAAGGTCGGCTTCCTGGAAAGCAGCCTGCAACGGTTCGTGGCCGAGCACCGCGGCCAGGTGGAACGGGGATCGAAGTTTCGCCAATTGACCGACGCGGAACGGGACGAGATCGTCCGCCGCGCCCGTCGCATGTCGCGATTCCGCCCGGGCGCGGTGGGCCTGATCGAAGTCGCGCGGAGGATCGGTAGGAAAATGGCACGCTCGACCGAGACCGTCAGATTGACCCTCAAGGCGTACGACCGCGAACACCCCGACCGGGCGATCTTCGGACCCTCGACGGCCCCGCTGGACGACGACGCCAAGGCCCAGATCTATCTGCGGCACCGCATGGGGGTCTCGGCCGACAACCTGGCCGCGGAATTCGGCCGCACCCGCTCCAGCGTCTACCGCGTGATCACCGAGGTCCGCGCCAAGCGGATCCTGGAGACCAAGCTGGAGTTCATCGCCAACGAGACCTTCGACGACCCCAAGGCCAAAACCGCCATCATGGCGCCGTTCCCGGAGCCGGCCGACGGCAAACCCCCCAGGCGACCCAAGGCGCCCAAGGGGCTCCCCCCCTACCTGGCCAGCCTCTACGAGGTCCCGCTCCTGGACCGGGAACAGGAGGCGCACCTGTTCCGGCGGATGAACTACCTCAAGTCGCGAGCCGTCAAGCTCCGCGAGAAGCTCGATCCGGCCAAGGCCAAGACCACCGAGCTGGACAAGATCGAGGCCCTCCAGGAACAGGCCCTGGCGGTCAAGAACCAGATCATCCGCGCCAACCTGCGGCTGGTCGTCTCGATCGCCAAGCGGCACGTCGGCCCCACGAACAACTTCTTCGAGCTGGTCTCCGACGGCAACATGAGCCTGATCCGCGCGGTGGAGAAGTTCGATTACGCCCGGGGGAACAAGTTCAGCACCTACGCCTCGTGGGCGATCATGAAGAACTTCGCCCGCACCATCCCCGAGGAGAACTACCGCCGCGACCGCTTCGTCACCGGCCACGAGGAGATGTTCGAGGCCGCCGCCGACAACCGGATCGACGAGCACGAGTACGAAAGCGCCCTCAAGCGGATGCGCGAGGCGATCGGGACCATGCTCGACCGCCTGGACGACCGCGAGAAGCTGATCATCACCAGCCGGTTCGGCCTGGGCGGGGCCGCGGAACGGACGTTGGAGCAACTCGGCCGCGAACTGGGGATCACCAAGGAGCGCGTCCGCCAGATCGAATCCCGGGGCGTCGACAAGCTCCGGCGCATCGCCGGCGAGCAGGAACTCGACCTGCCGATGCTCTGACGCCCGCCGCGACGCCGGGACGGGCCGGGGACGGGACCGGGAAAAATCGCCGGTCCCCCCTTGCGAAAGCCCCCCCGACGTCGCTAAAGTGATTCGACCCGCCGATCGTGGTTCGTCCCGAGGCCGGTGGACGAGATTCGGCTTGCATCCGATCGGCCGGCCCGATACAGTTGGGATTTCCACGGCCCGAACGACGCTGGCGTAGCTCAATCGGCAGAGCCACGGTTTTGTAAACCGTAGGTTGCGAGTTCGACTCTCGCCGCCAGCTCTGGCCGATCGAGGGGCCGACGACGCGGACGCGCCGGATCGGCCCGTCTCCAGGCCGAGGGACGAGGGAAGCGACGTCGACGCGGGCGACGGGTGGATACCCAAGCGGTCAACGGGGCCAGACTGTAAATCTGGTGGCTCTGCCTTCGCAGGTTCGAATCCTGCTCCACCCATGGTGTCGAGGACGAAGGGGAACGGGATCCGGGAGGGATCGAGAGGGGACGGAGGCGGGCGAGGCGCCGAGGCGAGGGACGCGACACGCGCGGGTGTAGCTCAATGGTAGAGTCCCTGCCTTCCAAGCAGGTCGTGTGGGTTCGATTCCCATCACCCGCTTCCGGCTCGGCGTCGCTCCGGGAGGGATGCAAGCGAATACGCTGCCGTGGCTCAGCTGGTAGAGCGCGTCCTTGGTAAGGACGAGGTCCTGGGTTCGAATCCCAGCGGCAGCTTTCGGGTCGGTCGCCCGTGTTCGGGCGTAATTGGGAGTTCGCCCCGCGGCCAGCCCCGGCAGGCGGGGAGGCCGTCCGAATCGGACCAGGCCGGCGGGTGGGGCTGGCGACGGATCCCGCCGCGAGACTTGACTTCGAGGTTGCCGAAGAGGCGTTGAGCACATGGCCAAGGAAACCTTCACCAGAACCAAGCCGCACGTCAACGTGGGCACGATCGGGCACATCGACCACGGCAAGACCACGCTGACGGCCGCCCTCTTGGCGGTGCTGGCGGCCCGCGGCCAGGCGAAGAGCAAGTCGTATTCCGACATCGCCAAGGGCGGCACGGTGCGCGACGCCACCAAGACCGTCACGATCGCCGTCTCGCACGTCGAGTACGAGAGCGAGAACCGGCACTACGCCCACATCGACTGCCCGGGGCACGCCGACTACATCAAGAACATGATCACCGGCGCCGCCCAGATGGACGGGGCGATCCTGGTGGTCTCCGCCGCCGACGGCCCCATGCCCCAGACCCGTGAGCACATCCTGCTGGCCCGCCAGGTCGGCGTG
>CALCIB010000232.1 GCA_937907525.1 uncultured Planctomycetales bacterium
GCCTTCCCCCCTCGCGGGGGAAGGTGGCCCGAAGGGCCGGATGAGGGGGGGGGCGGGTAAGAAAGCCATCGGGATCCCGAGCCCCCCTGGGCCGGCTTTCGACGTTCCGACGGCTTTCGGTCGCGCCGTCCCCCTCATCCGGCCGCTTCGCGGTCTGTCTTCCCCCGCGAGGGGGGAAGACCGTGATGGTCGCCCCCTACCACTTATTGGGACGAACTCCGACCCCCGCCTCGGCCAGCCCTCTTCCCCCGCGAGGTAACATTGTGCGATCCGGCCCCCCCCGACTCCGAGGGAGGATCGGGGGCGAGGTCGCGACTTCGTTACGAGGAGGCTCGACGTGAAGGAACGAATGGACTACCGGAAGGCCGCCCCCGACGCCTTGAAGGCGATGCTGCAGGTGGAGACCTACGCGCGCCGGTCCGGACTGGAGCATTCGCTGCTGGAGTTGGTCAAGTACCGCGCCTCGCAGATCAACGGCTGCGCCTTCTGCATGGACATGCACACGAAGGACGCCCGCGCCGCCGGCGAGACCGAGCAACGACTTTACACCCTAAGCGCCTGGCGCGAGTGCCCGTACTACTCCGACCGCGAACGCGCCGCGCTCGCCTGGACCGAGGCCGTCACCGAGATCGCCCGCGACGGCGTCCCGGACGCGATCTACGAACAGGCCCGCGAACAGTTCAGCGAAAAGGAGTTGGTCGACCTGACCATGGCCGTCGTCGCCATCAACGGCTGGAACCGACTGGCCATCTCCTTCCACGCCCTTCCCGGCAAATACCAGCCCGGCGACTACAAGGACAAGTGACGCGCGACCGTGTTCGAGCGAACGTGTGGATGCTCCGTCGAAAGCCTGGATGGCGGGTGAGGACAAGCATCCCTTCTCCCCTTGTGGGAGAAGCGGCTGTGTTGCCGCCCAGGGTTCGGCGGCGCGAATTTTCAGCGGAAACCCTGGACGACAACCCTTCCGCTCTTGGACCTTCGGACATACAAGGTGGCCGAAGGCCGGATGGGGGGTGAATCCGCAAGCCTTCGGTCGCGCCCCCCCTCATCCGCCCCTTCGGGGCACCTTCTCCCACAAGGGGAGAAGGGATTAGTCGTGTCGGCTCGCGGAATATTTCGACAGAGTGACGTATGGACGAAATCGCTTCATGAGCGCTGGCGAGACGAAGGCCGGATCGCGGCCGGGGAGGCGGGGCCCGATCCACCCCGCGCTGACGGTTCGGCAATTGGCGATGGACTACCCCGGCTGCGTCGAGGTCTTCCGCCGTCACGGCGAGGAAGACCGCCCCGGCGTCAAGTTCGGACGCCTGGAGCCGTTGACCCACTTCGCGCGCCGGCGGGGAATCCCCCTGGACGCGCTTTTGACCGAGCTGTCCCAGGCGTCCGGGGTCGAGATCGCCCGCGACGACCCCGCCGGCCGACCGGCCCACCGGCCGTTCATCGCGCTGGCGCTGGCCGTGACGCTGACCCTGGGCGCGGGCTGGGGCGCGCTGTTGCTGTTCCAGATCGGGGTCCATGGCGCGTGGACGACGGTCCCGTCGGCCCAGGTCGTCGCCCACGGCGAGTCCCAGTTGTGGGGCTTCATCGTCCCGTTCATCATCGGGGTGGCGGTCGGCTTCCTCCCCAAGACGACCGCGAGGCCCCGGCCGAACCCGGCCCTTCTGGCCTTGCTCTGGGGGCTGATCCTGGCGGGCGTGGTCGGCGGCTTCGCCTGGGCGCTCGACGCCCGGCGGTGGCCCTGGCTGGGGCCGACGAGCGGGCTCATCCAACTGGCGATCGCGCTTTTGTATTTCAAGGTGGCCTTCGGCCAGGTCTCCGGCAAGATCCAGAACACCTGGGCGCGGTTCGTCCTGGCGGCGGCGTTCTGGATGATCGTCTGGGCCGCGACCGACCTCTGGAACCGGATCGGCGGCGGGGCGGCGGGGCCGGGGGACTACGCCGATACCAGCCTTCGGATCGCGGTGGAGTTCGCGATCTTCGGTTTCGCGATGAACTCGGTCTTCGGCTTCGGCCTTCGGCTCCTGCCCGGAATCCTGGGCGGCGGCTCGCCGCGCGCCGGCGCGGTCGACGCCACGTTGATCCTGCACAACCTGGGCGTGCTGTTTTTGACCGCCTCCCACGCCCTCTGGTCGAGCGTCTTCGCGCCCCTGGGGGCGACGCTGATCCTCGCGGGAGGAGCGTCGTGGGCCGTCGGATTGAAGGGCTTCCACAGCGAACGGCGCTCGGCGCCGCGGCCCGAGGCCGGCCCGGCGTTTTTGGCGCGTTACGTCCAGCTCGCGTTCTTCTGGTTCCTGGTCGGGGTGGCGATGCTGGCGGGCGGCGAGATCGTCGCGGCGATCCGCGGCGTCGAGTTGCCGCGGGCCTACGTCGGCGCGACCCGACACGCCCTGACCGTCGGCTTCCTGACCACCTTGATTTTGGGCGTCGGCCAGCGGCTCTTGCCGATTTTAAGCCACGACCTGCTGGCCTGGCCGGGCCTGGTGGCGCCGACGTTCGTCCTGATCGCCCTGGGCAACGCGCTTCGGGTCGTGGGCGAGTTGGCGACGCTGGCCTGGCCGGTCGTCTTTCGGATCCTGCCGTTCTCGGCGGTCCTGGAATTGACGGCGCTGGCGCTGTTCACCGCGAACGTCCTGCGGACGCTCTGGCCGCGTCGCGACCCCTTGCTGAAGACCGGGAGGGCGACTCGGATGACGCGGGTCGCGGTCATGATGGCCGAGCATCCGTGGCTTGAGACCCACCTGGTCGCCGCCGGGATCGGCTACCTGGGTCGGGTGCGCGCGATCCCCTCCGAGTTGACCGTCCACTCCCTCTGCGTCGGCGAGCGCGCCGACCCCGACGCCGTCGTCGCCCGGATCAACGAGTTGCTCGCCGAACGCGCCTCGACGACTCCGACCCCGGGCGATCGACCCGCCTCCGAGCCCGGGTAACGCCCCGTTGAGGTCGTCGGACGGTCCCGGCGGGGAACGCCCCACGCCTGGTGTCCCGACGTCTCGACATCGCCCACGCGCGGGTCGCGCCGTTCGATTTTGGCGTCGCCCAATGGCGAGGGCGCCCCGCACGCGCGCCCGACGTCGAACCGTCGAAATCGAGACGGGATGGCCGATCGGGAAATTCCTGAAATCAACCGTCCGTTCCCGCGGATCATACCGACGTCCCATCTCCTCTCTCCTGCTATTTGGCAATTCGACCGCATCACGCCCCCAGCCCCGGGCCGTTCCATGGAACGATTCGATGGTGGCGCGTTCGCGCGCGTCGCCGTCCGGCCCCGGCCTCGCGACCGTTCGACGAAGCCGTGGGAGTAACGAATCGACCGCTTCGAAGAAACGACGAGCGAACCCATTGGCCGAGCGTCATAATTCCTTGTGGGATCAAGGATTGAGGCTAAACCGTGGGAAGCTCGGCGCCTACGATCGAAGCCATTTCCGGCCAGGGCCCAGAGTGAGCCGGAGCGCGGATTCGCGCGGGATGGTCCTTGAACCCGAGGGACGCCAAAATCGAGACGGGCGCCCCTCGCGCATCGCCCGTAGACGACGGATCAAGGGTTTATTACGATCTTGGTTTGTTTCCGGCGAGGCGCCGGGCGGTGGGGCGAGCGAAGGGAAGGTTCCGCGGATGGGCGAGAAGGGTTCGAGGACGACGGTCGAGTCGGGTTTTTCAACGCTGGGGCTCGACCCCCGGATCCTGGAGGCCCTCACGGCCCTGGGCTATGAGGAGCCGTCGCCGATCCAGCGCGAGGCGATCCCCATCCTCCTGACCGGCGTGGACCTGATCGGCCAGGCGGCCACCGGCACCGGCAAGACCGCCGCGTTCGCCCTGCCGCTCCTGCAACGGCTCTCGCTGGAGGACAAGAAGCGGCCCCGGCCCTACGCGCTGGTCCTGGTCCCCACCCGCGAACTGGCGATGCAAGTCGCCGAGGCCGTCCACCGCTACGGCAAGCCGATCGGCGCCTCCGTCCTGCCCGTCTACGGCGGATCGGCCTACGGTCCCCAGATCCGGGCGTTGGAGCGCGGCGTGGACGTCGTGATCGCCACCCCCGGCCGCGCGCTGGACCTCGTCAAGCGCAAGACGCTGCGGCTGGAGTCCGTCCGGGTCGTCGTGCTGGACGAGGCCGACGAGATGCTCGACATGGGCTTCGCCGAGGACATCGAGGCGATCCTCTCGGAGACTCCGGCGGAGCGGCAGACGGTCCTGTTCTCGGCCACGCTGCCGCCCCGGATCGCGTCGATCGCCAAGAAGCACCTGAAGGAGCCGCGGAAGGTCCAGATCAAGGCCGAGCCGTCGGCCGCCGGGACGGCTCCGTTGGTCAAGCAGACCGCCTACATCGTCCCCCGGGGCCACAAGCTGGCGACCCTGGGTCGGATCCTGGACGTCGAGAACCCCTCCGCGGCCCTCGTCTTCTGCCGCCGCCGCAACGAGGTCGACGAGCTGGTCGAGACCCTCGCCGCCCGCGGCTGCCGGGTCGACGGCCTGCACGGCGGGATGACCCAGGAACAGCGCAATCGAGTCATGAAGAAGTTCCGGGGCGAGTCGACCGAGCTTCTGATCGCGACCGACGTCGCCGCCCGCGGGCTGGACATCGAGCACCTCTCGCACGTCATCAACTTCGACGTGCCGGTGGAGGCCGAGTCCTACGTCCACCGCATCGGCCGGGTCGGCCGCGCCGGCCGCGAGGGGGTCGCCATCACCCTGGCCGAGCCTCGCGAGCATCGCCAGCTTCGGATGATCGAGCACGCCACCGGGCGGAAGATCGCCATCGAGAAGATCCCGACGGTCGCCGACCTTCGCGCCCGCCGCCTCGAGTTGACCCGCGCGTCGATCCAGGAGGCGCTCGGCGAGGACGACCTGGAGCGCTACCGGGTGATCGTGGAATCGTTGGCCGGCGAGTTCGACGTGATGGACGTGGCCATGGCCGCGGCCAAGCTGGTGCATCAGTCGATCGGCGCCGACGACGAGGACGAGGAGGAGATCCCCAACGTCGAGCCCTACCGCGACCGCCCGTTCCGGGACGGCCGCAACGGCCGGTTCGGCCCGCCGCGCAACGGCCCTCCCCGCGAGCGTCGGCCGCGAGGGGGAGGAAACGGACGCGGAGCGGACACGACGTGGCTGTTCATCGGCGCCGGTCGCGCCGCCGGCGTGCGGCCGCAAGACCTGGTGGGCGCCATCACCGGCGAGGCCGGACTCACCGGCCGCCAGGTGGGCGACATCGACATCGCCGACCGCTTCTCGCTGGTGGAGGTCCCCAGCGAATTGGCCGACGACGTCATCGACGCCCTCCGCGGCGCCCGCATCAAGGGCCGCGGCGTCGTCGTCCGCCGCGACCGCGGCCGGGAGTGACGCCGGAGGGGGGAGGACGATCCCGCCATGAGCGACTGGTACTTCCCGCCGTCGGCGGAGGATCGCGCGCGGGTCGAGGCGGCCTTGAGGATCTGTCGCGAGGCCTGGGGATCGATCCTCAACCCCCCGTTCCCCGCCGCGTTCGACGGCTCGATGAACGACGTCGAGGCGCTCGACTACGCCGACTACGAGGGACTTTCCCTCCGCGGCGTCGGTCTTGAGGAGGCCGCGTTGGTCTGCGGTGAAACCCTCCGGCGCGCGGCGGGTCTGGAGTGGGCCGTCAGCTATCGCGGCGACTGGCTCCTTGCGTGGGACCCGCGCGAGTTTTCGCCCTTCGCCGTCAACCCTCTCGCTCGACTGCACGAACTCGAATGCGGCGGCGGCCTTCGCGGCCATGGCGTCCACGCCTGGTTCGTCCGACAGGCCGCCTTCGAGATCTGGCCCTTCCTGGAAAGCGAGGAACGTCGCCGCGAGGTCCGCGGGCTATTCGAGACGGACGTCGTCTTCCTGGATCGCGCGGCCGCCGCCTTGGAAGCGTTGCGGGGGCCCCCTCCGCGCCGTCGCCGGAAGACAGGTGGCCGGTAGGAGTCGCCGCCACGTCGGCGCGCCGCGCGGACTGGAGAATCCAGGCGGTCGGTGGCGAGGCCGCGCCGGGCCGGCTAAATTCGCAAGGGGTCGCGCCCGCGCGCCGGGGGGATCGTCTCGTCGCCGGCGCTGTCGCGGGCGAGCCCTGGAGGCCCGAGCATGCTCCGAGAACATCGACGCGGATTCCTGACCCGGTCCCTGCTCGCCGCGACGGCGGCCCCGGCGCTTTTGCGGCCGTCGACGGCCCGGGCGATCCCGCCCATCCCGCACCGGCGGCCGAGCCGCATGAAGATGAGCGTCGCGGCCTACTCGTACCGTCAGATGCTCACCGCCGACCCGCCGAGGATGGACATGTTCGGCTTCGTCGACCTGGCCGCCGACCTGGGCTTCCACGCCGTGGAGCCGACCTCGTACTACTTCCCCAAGGACGCCGACGACGCCTTCTTCGCCCGCTGGAAGCGCTACGCCTTCTTGCAAGGGATGGACGTGTCGGGCACCGCCATCGGCAACAACTACTGCTTCCCGTCCGGCCCGAAGCGCGACGAGCAGATCGCGCTGACCAGGAAGTGGATCGATATCGCCACGGTCATCGGCGCGCCGGTGATTCGGACGTTCGCCGGGCCCGTCCCCAAGGACGCGACCGAGGACCAGGCGTTCGATTGGGTCGTCGAGTGCTACAACGAGGTCCTTCCCCACGCCGAGTCCAAGGGGGTGATGCTGGCCGTCGAGAACCACGGCGGGATCGTGGCCACGCCCCAACAACTTCTGCGACTCGTCGAGGCGATCGACCACCCCAACTTCGGCGTCAATCTCGACACCGGCAACTTCCAGACCGAGGACCCCTACGCCGATCTGGCCCTCATCGCCCCCTACGCCGTCAACGTCCAGGTGAAGACCGAGATCCGCCCCAAGGGCCGCCCCGTCGAGGAGGCCGACTTCGCCCGGATCGTCGAGATCCTCCGCGAAGCCCTTTACTCCGGCTACGTCGTCATCGAGTACGAGGCCAAGGAGGACGTCCTTTTCGCCATGCCGCGCCACGCGGCCAAGCTGCGGAAGCTGCTCTGATCCGAAGCGCCGACGACCCGACGTTTTTTCAGCGGCCGCGCCGATCGTCGCCTTCTCCCCTTGAGGGAGAAGGTGGCCCGAAGGGCCGGATGAGGGGTCGACCGGCGTCGCGT
>CALCIB010000233.1 GCA_937907525.1 uncultured Planctomycetales bacterium
CCTCATCCGGCCCTTCGGGCCACCTTCTCCCTCAAGGGGAGAAGGCCGTTTGGCGGCGGCTTGCGAAAAAGTGTCGGGTCGTCAGCCCGGCGGGAGAGGGGGCGTCGCGCGACGCTCGCCACGGCCGTGACGAGGCCCGCCGCCGCGACGCGACTTGACCGCCGCCGCCGCGATTGTTTAACGTTCAGTGAAAGCCCAACCATCACCACCAAGACTTCGAGGCGGATTCGCATGCGCGCTTTCGGATGTCTCGCGCTCGGGCTCGCGACGATCGGCCTGGCCCTTCCCGCGAAGGGGCAGGGACCGGACTCCGCGAGGGCCCGGGAGGTCCTGTCGGCGCGCTGCCTGAAATGCCACGGCGGCGAGAAGACCAAGGGGGGCCTGAGCGTCGTCGATCGCGACGCCCTGGAGAAAGGGGGCGACCTGGGCCCCGCCGTCGACCCCGACGAGCCCGGTGAAAGCCTCATGCTCCAGGCGATCCATCATGAGGACGGCCTGGAGATGCCCCCCTCGGGACGCCTCCCCGACGACGAGATCCAGGTCCTCGCCGACTGGATCAAGGCCGGCGCGCCCTGGCCCGACGGCGAACCCCTCAAGACCGTCGCGCGCGACGCTCCCGAACCCGACGACGACGACGACGCCTCCTGGCCCTACGCGGAGGTCGTCCGCCCCGCCGTCCCGACGGTGGAAAACGTCGCGTGGACGCGGAACCCCATCGACGCCTTCATCCTCGCCAGGCTGGAGTCCGAGGGCCTCGCCCCCGCGCCGGAGGCCGATCCCCGGACCCTGATCCGACGCGCCTCCTACGACCTGACCGGCCTGCCGCCGACGCCCGAGGAGGTCGAGGCGTTCGAGGCCGATCCCGCGCCCGACGCCTTCGAACGCCTGGTCGACCGCCTCCTCGCCTCGCCGCGCTACGGCGAGGCCTGGGGCCGGCACTGGCTGGACCTGGTCGGCTACGCCGAGACCAACAGCTTCGAGCGCGACGCCGCCAAGCCGTTCATCTGGCGCTACCGCGACTACGTCATCGACGCCTTCAACCGCGACAAGCCGTTCGACCGCTTCACCCTGGAACAACTCGCCGGCGACGAGGTCGCCCCCGACTCGGTCGAGGCCCAGACCGCCACCGGCTTCTTCCGCGTCGGCCTCTGGGACGACGAGCCGGCCGACCGGCCGCTCGCCCGCTACGAGGTCCTCGACGACATCGTCACCAACGTCGGCCAGGGCTTCCTCGGCATGACCGTCGACTGCGCCCGCTGCCACGACCACAAGAAAGACCCCATCCCCCAGGCCGACTACTACCGCCTGCTCGCCTTCTTCATCGAGATGGGCCCCCAAAACGGCCTGGAGACCCGCAAGGTCGGACCCGAGAAGGTCGAGGTCATGGCCGCCGTCCGGAAGGGGCGCGAGGAGCCCCACGTCCTGCTCCGCGGCAACCCCGCGCTGGTGGGCCCGAAGGTCGAGCCCGGCGTGCCGACCGCCCTGGGCCCCGCCCCGACCTTCGACGCCGGCCCCGGCAAGCGCCGGGCGCTGGCCGAGTGGATCACCGACCGCCGCAACCCGATGACCGCGCGAGTGCTCGCCAACCGGATCTGGCAGTACCACTTCGGCCGCGGCCTGGTCCCCTCCCCCAGCGACTTCGGCAGTCTGGGCGAACCCTGCACTCATCCGGAGCTGCTCGACTGGCTGGCCGCGGAGCTGGCCGACGGCGGCTGGGGAATCAAGCGGATGCACCGCTTGGTGATGCTTTCAAGCGCCTATCGGATGTCGTCGCGGCCCTCGCCGGAGGCCCTCGCGGCCGACCCGCTCAACCACGAATTCCAGCGGTTCCCGATGCGACGGCTGACCGCCGAGGAGGTCCGCGACTCCATGTTGGCGGTCGCGGGAGCGCTCAACGACAAGGCCGGCGGCCCCTGGGTCTGCCCGCCGATCCCCGACGAGGTGCTGGCGGGGCAGTCGGTCCCCGGCCAGGGATGGAAGGTCTCGCCCCCCGCGGAGGCGGCGCGTCGGAGCGTCTACGTCCATGTCAAACGGTCGCTGGCCGTGCCGATCCTGGCGACCCACGACGCCGCCGACACCGATTCCACCTGCCCCGTCCGCTTCACCACCACCGTCCCAACCCAGGCCCTCGGATTGCTCAACGGCGCGTTCGCCAACGAACAGGCCGCGAGACTCGCCGACCGCCTGGCCCGCGAGCGCGAAGGCGACCTCGCCGCCCAGGTCCGATTGGCCGTGTTGTTGACCACCGGCCGCGAACCCTCCGCCGAGGAGTCGGCCGAGGACGTCGCCTTCGTCCGGTCGCTCCAAACGGAGGCCGGGCTGTCGGAGCGCGCGGCGCTGGCGCAATACGCGCTGCTCGCGCTCAACGCCAACGCATTCCTTTACCTTGATTGAGGCGCCGCCATGAGTCGTCGCGACCATCAGTTCTGCGGACGCACCCGCCGCGAGTTCCTCTGGGAGACCGGCGGCGGCTTCACGGCGACGGCCCTGGCCGGCTTGCTCTCCGCCGACGGCTTCCTCGCCCGCCAGGCGCGGGCCGCCGACGGCTCGACGCCGTTCGTCAACCCGCTCGCGCCCAAGCCGGCCCCCAAGCCGGCGCGGGCGAAAAGCGTCATCTTCCTGTTCATGTACGGCGGTCCCAGCCATGTCGACACGTTCGACCACAAGCCGGACCTCTACCCGCTGGACGGCAAGACGATCGAGGTGAAGACGTTCGGCCGCGGCGGCAAGAAGAACGAGGGCCGGGTGGTCGGCCCCAAGTGGGCGTTCCGCCCCTACGGCGAGTCCGGCAAGATGGTCTCCGACCTGTTCCCGAACCTGGGGACGTGCGTCGACGACATCGCCTTCGTCCACTCGATGTACGCCGAGTCCCCCATCCACGGCTCGGCGCTCTTGATGATGAACTCCGGCAGGCTGCTCAGCGGCAACCCCTGCCTGGGCTCGTGGGTCACTTACGGCCTGGGGAGCGAGAACCAGGACCTTCCCGGCTTCGTCGTGATGCTGGACAAGACCGGCGGCCCGATCAGCGGCCCGAAGAACTGGTCCAGCGGCTACATGCCCGCGGTCTACCAGGGGACCGTCATCCGCGCCGACGGCGTGCCGATCCACGACCTCGCGCCGCCGCCGGGCGTCGACCGCCCGCTTCAGCGCCGGCTTCTGGACCGCCTCCGCGAGAAGAACGAGGAGCACCGCGCGACTCGGATGGAGAACTCCGAGCTGGCCGCGCGGATCGCCAGCTACGAACTGGCGTTCCAGATGCAGAAGCACGCGCCGGAGGCCGTCGACTACTCCCGCGAGACCGAGGAGACGCTGGCCCTCTACGGGATCGACCGCCCCGAGACGGCCGACTTCGGCCGCAAGTGCCTTCTGGCGCGCCGGCTGGTGGAGCGCGGGGTGCGGTTCATCCAGGTCTACTCCGGCGGCGCCCATAACGACGACAACTGGGACGCCCACGGCGACATCGTGGCGAACCACACCAAGCACGCCGGCCGAACCGACAAGCCGATCGCCGGCTTGCTCAAGGATCTGAAGCGGCGGGGGTTGTTGGACGAGACCCTGATCATCTGGGGGGGCGAGTTCGGCCGACAGCCGACGGCCGAGTTCGCCGAGGGGACCGGCCGCGACCACAACTCCTACGGCTTCACCGTCTGGCTCGCCGGCGGCGGCGTCCCCGGGGGCGTGAGCGTCGGCGCCACCGACGAATTGGGCAGTCGGGCCGTCGAGGACCGCTGCCACGTCAAGAACCTCCACGCCACGATCCTCGACCGCCTCGGCTTCGACCCCGACGCCCTCTCCTACTTCCACGGCGGGCTGGATCAGCGACTCGTCGGGGTCGAGGGCGCCCGGCCGATCCAGCAGTTGGTTTGATCGGCGCGTTCGAAATCCCTTGCGGCGGCCCGTCCCGTCCCCTCTCCCGCCGGGCTGACGACCCGACACTTTTTCAGAAGTCGTCACGACGAGGAGTGAGCTGCG
>CALCIB010000234.1 GCA_937907525.1 uncultured Planctomycetales bacterium
TCTGACCGCTTCGCGGTCTGTCTTCCCCCGCGAGGGGGGAAGACGTCGGAAATCATCGCTCAGTCGACCGTCTTGGCCTTGATCCAGGGCATCAGCGCCCGCAGCCGCTTGCCGACCCGCTCCACGGGGTGCGCCCGATTCTCGCGGCGGAGCGCCTGGAACATCGGCTTGCCGGCCTTGTTCTCCAGGATGAAGTCGCGGGCGAACTGGCCCGACTTGATCTCGCCGAGGATCTTGCGCATCTCGGCGCGGGTCTCTTCGTTGACGATCCGGGGGCCGCGGGTGTAGTCGCCGTATTCGGCGGTGTTGGAGATGCTGTAGCGCATGTAGTCGAGGCCGCCCTGATAGATCAGGTCGACGATCAGCTTGACCTCGTGGACGCACTCGAAGTAGGCGCTCTCCTCCTGGTAGCCGGCCTCCACGAGCGTCTCGAAACCCATCTTCATCAGGGCCGCGAGGCCGCCGCAGAGGACGACCTGCTCGCCGAAGAGGTCGGTCTCGGTCTCCTCGGCGAAGGTGGTGCGCAAGACGCCGGCGCGGGCGCCGCCGATCCCCTTGGCGTAGGCCAACGCCAGCTTCTCGCCCTGCTCGGAACAGCCGTCGGCGGTGGCGATCAAACAGGGGACGCCGCCGCCGAGGACGTACTCGCTGCGGACCAGGTGGCCGGGGCCCTTGGGCGCCACCAGGGCGCTGTCGACCCCCTTGGGGGGGACGACCTGGCCGAAGTGGATGTTGAAGCCGTGGGAGCAGAGCAGGACGTTCCCCGGCTTGAGGTTCGGCTTGATGTCCTTGTTGTAGACGTCGGCCTGGAGTTCGTCGGGGATGAGGATGTTGACCAGGTCGCCGGCGGCGGCGGCCTCGGCGGCGGAGACCGGCTTGAAGCCGTGCTCGACGGCCAGCTCGTGGTTGGGCGAGCCCGGCCGTTGGCCCACGACCACGTTGCAGCCGGAGTCGCGCAGGTTCTGGGCGTGCGCGTGCCCCTGGCTGCCGTAGCCGATGATCGCCACCGTCTTACCCTTCAGCAGCGAAAGGTCGGCGTCCTGGTCGTAGTAGATCTGGGCGGGCATTCGCGGTCTCCTCGGAGGCGTCTTTCGTCAGGTCGTGGGGGAAAGATCGACCGTCTCGGATTTTGGGAGTGGGTGGACGTAACGGCCTTCTCCCCTTGAGGGAGAAGGTGGCCCGAAGGGCCGGATGAGGGGTGGGCGAGCCGGAAGGCCGTTGGAACTCCAGGCCGGTCAAAGCGGCTTGTGAACGAGAACGGCCCTCTCGCGTGTCATCCCCCTCATCTGACCGCTTCGCGGTCTGTCTTCCCCCTCCAGGGGGGAAGACTTTTCGCGAAAGGCCCGGTTCGAGGCGTCGACGACGCCCCGGCCGGGCCCGGTTCGGTTCGGATCAAAGGTGGGAGTGGCCGATCACCGCCGCGGCCTTGGGCGCGGGGACCGGCGCCGGCGCGGCGTCGTCGGGATCGTCGAAGTGGGGGAGGCCGCGGACCAGGGCGATTCGGCCGGTGCGAGCCAGTTCGAGGATCCCGTACTCGCGGACGGCCTCGATGAAGGCGTCGACCTTCTTCTCCTGGCCGGAGATCTCGATCATCACGGCGTCGGGGGTGACGTCGACGATCCGGCCGCGGAAGATCGAGACCAACGACTGGACCTGGATCCGGTCGTCGGCGGTCGCCTTGATCTTCACCAGCATCAAGTCGCGCTCGACGTAATCCTCGCGGGAGATGTCGTGGACCTTGACCACGGTCACGATCTTGGCGAGCTGCTTGCGGACCTGCTCCAGGGTGCGTTCGTCGCCGTTGACGACGACGGTGATCCGCGAGAGCAGCGGGTTCTCGGTCTCGCCGACGGCGAGGCTCTCGATGTTGTAGCCGCGGGAGGCGAACATCCCCGAGACGTGCGCCAGCACGCCGGGCTTGTTCTGGACCAGGGCCGAGAGGACGTGGCGCTCGGGCCTCGTCCGCGAGGAGCCGTTGGAAGCGGTCGAAGAGTTCGAATCGTTGGCCATCACCACGTCCCCCGCCCGTCGGCGCGCCGCGTCGACGGGTCGCGTCGTCCGATCGCCGGCGACGCATCACAAGAAACACCCAGACGCCCGATCGTCCCCGGTCGGACGGAAGATTGTACCACAACCCGCGTCGCCGTCGACACGCCCGCCGGGGCCGAAAAACCAGAGCCGCCCCACGGGCGCGGGGTTCGCCCCCGGCCCCCGGCCGTCGCGGGTTTGCCACGCAGCGGTCGACGCCCTATCCTGGGCGCGATCCGCCCGTCTCCGTCGGGAGTCCCGCCATGAATCGCCGAAATCTGCTCAAGGCCGCGTCCGTCGCGACCGCGTTCCCCTTCCCGTTCGTCGCCC
The DNA here is from genome assembly GCA_937907525.1 of uncultured Planctomycetales bacterium. GTDB lineage: Bacteria > Planctomycetota > Planctomycetia > Isosphaerales > Isosphaeraceae > Paludisphaera. The sequence goes on from CALCIB010000234.1 coordinate 2,359, forward strand.
GCGCCTCGGGGACGAGGCCGAGGATCCTCCTGCGGTCCTCCTGGCAGACCGTGAACATCGGCGACGTCGCCCATACTCCGGGGATGCTGCGGCTGCTGGAACGAGACCTGCCCGAATGCGACGTCACCCTCTGGCCCAACTCCGTGGGCGACGGCGTTCGGGAGATCCTGCTGGCGCGGTTCCCCCGCCTCGCCATCCTGGAGCCGTCCCGCGCGGCCGAGGCCGAGGCCGTCCGGACCCACGACTTCTTCCTCCACGGCTCCGGCCCCGGTCTGACGGGGGCGAAAAGCCTGGCGGAGTGGCGACTCACCGGCAAGCCCCACGGCGTCGGCGGGATCACCTGGAGCTATTCCGCCGAGCAGATGAAGCTCATCGACTCCGCCCGGTTCGCGTTCTTCCGCGACTCGGTCTCGCTGGGGGTCGCCAGGGACCGCGGCTCGACCTGCCCGATCCTGGAGTTCGGCCCCGACGCCACCTTCGCCTGCGACCTCGTCGACGACGCCGCCGCCGCCTGGCTGGCCGGGAACGGGCTGGAGGAAGGCCGGTTCGTCTGCTGCGTTCCCAGGCTGCGCTACACGCCCTACTGGGAGATCAAGAAGGGAGTCGCGTTCGACCCCCGCAAGCACGAGGTCAACGAGAGGATGAAGGAGCACGACATCGGCCCCTTGCGCGAGACCGTCATCGCCGTGGCCCGCCGGACCCCGATGAAGGTCCTCCTCTGCCCGGAGGACGCCAGCCAGATGAAACTGAACCGGGAGATGATCCTGGACCGGCTCCCCGACGACGTCAAACCCCGCGTCGTCTGGCGCGAGGACTACTGGCTGACCGGCTTCGCCCGATCCGTCCACGGCCGCGGCGCGGGTCTCTTCGGCAACGAGCAGCATAGCCCGATCCTGTGCATCGGCCAGGGGGTCCCGGCGGTCGTCTGCCGGTTCCGCGAGCAAACCTCCAAGGGGTTCATGTGGAGGGACATCGGCCTGGACGACTGGCTGCTCGACCACGACCTCGACGAGCCGGCCCGGCGGCTGACCGACACGGTCCTCGCCATCATCGCCGATCCGGCCGCCGCCCGCGCGAAGGCGCTGGCGGCCCGGGAAGTCGCCCAGGCGCGAATGAAGCGCATGACGGACGCGCTCCGCGCCGAACTGGGGATCTGAACGATAAGAATGGGAGGACCAGGCGATGAACGTCGGCAACGAACGACTGACCGGAGACCTGAAGGACGCCGTCGGCGAGACGATCGCGGCGGGCCTGACGGCGGAACTGGACGTGGAGGGGATGGTCCACGTCGTGGTCTTCCGACTCCCGCGCGACCGGATCGGCGACCGCGAGGCTCTGACCCTGGAGGTCGCCGGCGGCCGGACGATCGACCTCTGCCTGCTCCCCGACGGCTTCCACCCCGACGGCTCCGTCCACGCCGCCGTCGTCGCCGACACCGGCCGCCCCGGCTACTCCCTGGGGCTGGAACCCCTGGACGAGGAGTGACGCGGGGCCGCTCCCGACGAGCGATCGAGCCGACCGCGACGTTATATGTGGGACTCGGCGACGATCGATTCCGTCCCCTCTCCCGCCGGGCTGACGACCCGACACTTTTTCGGAGGCCGCGGCGATCA
>CALCIB010000235.1 GCA_937907525.1 uncultured Planctomycetales bacterium
GCTCGCCCCCCTCATCCGGCCCTTCGGGCCACCTTCCCCCGCGAGGGGGGAAGGACGTTATGGCGGCCGCGACGCCCTTATGGGACAGACTCTCAGCCGCCGCGCCTCGGCCCGTCGCCCTCCGCCGTCGGCGTTCTGACGTAGAGAAAGACCGCCGCGACGCCGAGGATCAAGCTGGCCAGGCCCCCCGCGTAGGCCGCCGCCTTGTAGGCGTTGAGCATGCGATAAGTCGCCTCGGCCTTCGCGCCCTCGGCGGTCTCCAGGATGGCGCGTTGGTCCTGGATCTCGGCGCGTTGTTCGGCCCCCTCGCGCTCCAGCGCGGCGACCCGCTCGCGCAAGGCGGGCGCCTCCTCGGCGTCGTCCTTGTAGCCGGCCGCGGCCTCCCGCGCGGACTCCAGGTCGCTTGAGAGGGTCGCGACGCTCGCCTTGAGCTCCTGGACCCGAAGCCCCAGCGCCTCGGCCGCGGACTGCCGCGCCGCGGCTTGCGCTCGCGCCTCGTCGCGCGATCGGGCGAGCTTGTCGTACCGCTCGACGAACAACTCGGGCGTCTCGCCGCCGATCTTCTCCAACAGCATGTCCATCGCCAGTTTCCGGCCCGGCGCGGCCTCCTCGACCTCCCGCCGCAGCGTCGCCAGGGCGACGGTCTGCTCGGCCGTCCTCGCGTCGATCCGATAAAGCCAGACGCCGAGCGCCGTCGCGGCCACCAGCGCCAGCGAGCCCAGGAAGCCCAGAAGCGCGGCCAGCGCCAGACCCTCGCCGGCGACGGGTCGAGTGGGGGGGGCGGGTCGGTTCAGCATCTTGATCAGCTCCGCTTCCAACCGGGGCGACAGGGAGCCGCCCCCTCCCGACGCCTGGGCGCCCGGGACGTCTTCCAGTTGATCCGCCAGCCGCGACAACGCCACCCGCTCCGAGCGCTCGGCGCAGAGGTGGAACCCGCCGACCCGGCTCGTCTCGCCTTCCGACCACTGGAAGAACCCGCGCGTCCCCTGGATCGGATCGACGACGTAGGCGGTCTGCCAGGGCCGAGCGAAGAAGTTGTTATGAATGAACAGGTCGTGATGGGACAGGAAGATCCCGAAGCCGGGGTGGGTGTGGTACCAGCCGACCACGTCCAGGTCGGGGAAGAGCCGCTCGCGCTCGCGGGTGATCTCCTCCCAGGAGTCGTGGGTGTAGGTGAAGCTGGCCTGGGTGTTGGCGTAGTGCCTGGCCTCAAGCGTCCGGGTGATCCAGACGAACGGGCGGCCGCTCGCCGGGTCGACGCACTCCTTGCCCAGGAGCACGCCCCCCAGCTCGACCGTCGCGTCCGACAGCGCGTGTCGCTCGACGGCGTCGGCCGCGACCGCGTCGAAGTAGATCGGCAGGTCGTCCGGATCGGGCGTCTGGCAGGCGACGCAGGCGAACCGAGGGTCGCGATCCGGGCGCGTGGTCCGCGACGGCTCGCGGAAGTCGACCTCGCCGAAGACGATCTCGTCGTCGCTCAACGGAGATCCTCCCGCGCGGCGTTCGAGGCGTCGCGGTCGTCGGCCAGCAGGAAGAACCGCGACTCTCCGCCGCCGTCGACCCGGACCACGTCCCACGGCGGGATTCCGACCTCCCCGAGCGCGCGCGACGCCAGCGCCGAGCCCTCCTCGATCGCGCTATGGACGATCGGAAGGGCCGGCTCGGCGCACTCGGGACAGACGGCTTCGGCCTGGCGGACGGACGCCCGCGGCCTCATGACCTCGCGGCGGACGTCGCAACGGGGGCATTCCACGGCCTCCACCAGCTCGCGCTCCAGCCACAGCGACCGCGGCCCCGAGAGCCCCGCGGCCGCCGCCGCGTCGAACAACTCGCCGACGCGCGCCGAGCGGTCCAGCGGGATCTCGATCGGCGCGGGGTAGCTCTCGTGGCTGAGGCAGTCCTCGCGAAACGGCAGCTTGGTCGTGTAGAACTGGTTGCCCACGCCGTTGAAGACCATCGCCGTCCCCCCCGCCACGGGCATGCCGTGGAGGATCTTGAGCGCCTCCTGGACTTGAAGCGCCGCCATCATCGAAGCGATCGTCGGCGCGGTGGGGACCTTCCCCGCCAGGATCTCGTCGCGCTTCAGGAGCGGGCAGGAGTAGCGGAGGTTGAGAAGCTGATAGTCCCGCGCGGTCATCGCGCATTCGTAGCAGGCGGACGTCGGCGGGGTGAAGACCTTGACGACTCCCTGGATCTCCTGGATGCCGGCGTCGATCCAGGGCTTGCCGACCTTCCAGCACTGGCGGTTGACCCAGAGCCGGGCCTCGCGGTTGTCCAGACAGCCGATCACCAGATCGACGTGGGCGAAGAGCCCCAGGCCGACGTCGGTCACGACGTCGCCCCGGATCGGCAGGAAGATGACGTCGGGATTCAACTCGCCGGCGCGCCGGGCGGCGGCCTCGGCCTTGGGACGGCCGCCGTCCTCGGCTCGGAAGAGGACCGACCGCGCCAGGTTCGACGGTTCCACGACGTCCATGTCGATGATGTAAGTCGTCCCCACGCCGACCAGGGCGAGGTTCTTAAGCACTTCGTTGCCCAGCGCCCCCGCGCCGACGACCAGCACCTTCGCCGCGGCCAACCGCTCCTGCCGCCACCAGGAGATCAGCCGAAGCCGACCGTAGCGGTCGTCGTCGTCGATCCGAAAGGGGGCGTCGTCCGAAGGCGTGGTCATGGGGCGATAAGGATCCAATTGGGGAGGCCGTCGCGTCCGTCGCCTGCTCCCTCAAGGGTGCCCTGTCGATAACCTAAAAAAGAGTGATGACGGGCTTCCCTTCTCCCCTCGTGGGAGAAGGTGGCCGAAGGCCGGATGAGGGGTAATCCGCGGGCTTCCGGTCGCGCCCCCCCTCATCCGCCCCTTCGGGGCGCCTTCTCCCACAAGGGGAGAAGGGGGGATGCAAGTCCGTCATCGATGGTTTTCGACAAAGCACCTCAAGGGGAGAAGGACGTTCGTCGTCGGCAATCTATTCTATGAACATGATACCGCCGTCGCCGGGCGTCGGCGTTTCCTCCAGGATCACCACCTCGTCGCCGCGGCCGTCTCGATCGAGGAGCTTCCGGACGCGATCCGCGGCGGTCGCCACCAGCGAGCCGCGCGCGGGCTCGGGGGCGGGGCGAGGCGCGGCCGGCTCGGCTTCGATCCGGCCCTGGGCCGCGCGAAGGTCGCGGATCGGACGGGGATCGGTCGGAAAGCCGACGGCGGTCTGGTTGGCGGCCCAGAGGGCGGCGTCGCGGTTGTACGGGCTGCGGACGTCGAAGTTGTGGTAGCGGGCCATGTCCCAGAGCATCGCGCAGAGTTCGTCGAGTTGCAGGCCCGGGACCCAGTGCGTGCCGTAGCCACCCAGGCAGACCATGCCGATCTCCGATACGTTGGGGTGGTGGATCGGCGAGATCCAGCGGATCTCCGGCATCGTCCGCGGGTATGACGAACCCAGTTTGATCTCGACCTCGTGGACCGTCAGCGCCCTTACCTTGCCGCCGTCGCGATGCAGGCCCTTGCCGCTGAACCGAACGCGGTACTGATGGGGAGGGTCTCCCCACGCGCGGAAGTCGAAGACGCTGCTTTCGGTCTTCAGCCGTTGCAGGGCCGCCAGGTCGTGGCGCAGCCGTCGGAGTCGGGGCGAGTCGTGCATGGACATGGGGGCGTCTCCCTGGGGTCGATCGGTTCCCGCGCCGATCGGTCGTCGTCGACCGTCAACCGGCGACGACCTCGGGGTAGACGATCAGGTGGTCGCCGTCGCGGACGCCGGCGTCGACGAGCGTCCAGTTCTCCAGCAGCCGCCGGCCTCCTTCCTTGTGGTCGAGCGCGTAACTCATGGGCTGGCCGTCGGGACTGGTGGCCGGCAAGCTCATCTTGGTGATGATGTTGGGAATGATCCGAGCCACCGGGACGGTGAAGGCGATCACCGCCTTCACCGATTTGGCTCCGGTCTGGTCCAGGAACGTCACCTGGACGCCCGTCGGATCGCTGGTTCCGCCGTATGACATGGTCGATCGCCCTCCTCGACATGTCTTTCGACCGCCGTCCGCCGATATTGACCCGAGGCCGTCGCGAATTCGACGCCCGCCCGCGCCCCCTCATTCCAGGATGATAACATTTGACCACCGGCGAGGAAAGGGCGCTTCGCCGTCGGAGCGCGACGCCGCGCTCGATCCCCCGCCGGCGGTCTTCCCGGAAGGCCGCGGCGGCTTGCGCGCGAGGTTCAGACCGTACAGGCTTCCACGGCGGCGGCCGAGCGCGGGTGGATGCTCCGGCACGGCTCCGCGGGCCGATGCCTGGGTTGGGCGGCGGCGGCCTCGTTGACCTCGTAGAAGGTGGAGGGCTCGTAGGTCCAGCCCCGCGCCAGGCGGTCGGCCTCGCGGCGGGAGGTCCAGTACAGGACCCGGCCGCCCAGGAACGCGGCCAGTCGGGCCTTCCAGCCGAACTCGCGGATCAACTCCTTGAGGATCCGATCCATCTTGTCGCGCAGCGGCGGGCGGTCGCGAAAGTAGCGGCGGGCGGCGGCGACCAGGGCGGGGTACTGGAAGTGGAGCGCGCGCGCCTCCCACTCGTAGCGGTTTCGGACGCGGGGGTCGGGGTGGTTCTTATGGCGTCGCCAGCCGGCGAGGGTGGTCTCGGCGATCCGCGTCACGCTCGGGCCGTTGACCTCGAAGTCATGGGTGAAGGCTCGGATCATCAACTCGCCCTCGCAGCCGGGGGGGAGCAGGGGGTGGCGATAGTTGAAGAACGCCTGGCCGTGGACGTCGGCCGGGTCGATCTCCTCGTCGCTCAGCATCCGGCCCTCGGTCGAGAGATCGGCGTGCAGGGGGGTGCCGGGGATCGGCGTGTAGAGCATGAACTGGTGGAAGTCCGTCCGGTGCCGCGCCGAATGCGCGATCGCGCGGTCGATGTTCTCCAGCGTGTGTTCCTCAAGGCCGATGATGCTGGAGCCCAGCACGCGGATGCCGTCGGCCTGGAGCCGACGGACCAGTTCGATGGTGTCGGTCCCCGCGAGCTTCACATACGAGCTTTCCTCGCCTTCCAGCCCCATCCAGACCCACGACACGCCGATCCGGACCAGTTCCTCGGGGGTGTACTTCCGAAGGGCGTTGGCCGAGCTGAAGACGTAAAACGACCACGGTTTGTCGTGCTTCTCCATCAACTCCAAAAGCCGCATGGCGCGACGACGGTGGAGCAGGAAGTTCTCGTCCATGACGAAGAACGACCGGACGCCCATGCGGTCGGCGAGTTGGTCGAGGACGTCGAAGAGTTCGTCGCCGGTCTCCTGGAAGTTCACGAACCGGCCCTTGCCGCCGAACATGGCGGAGGTCGAGCAGAAGTTGCAGCCCAGCGGACAGCCGACCGACGGGATCACGGTGGCGGCGGTCTCCTCGGGCTTGCCTTGCGCGGCGATCCCCATGCAGCGGGCGCCGAAGCCGGAGACGATCAGGGGGTGGTCCATCGGTTCGCCGACCCGGTCGTCGAGGAACCGGCGGAACCAGGCGACGCCGTCGCCGCGGACTATGTGGTCGGCGTCGACCCGGCGGTCCAGGTCCGGGACGTTGGCGATGTGGCCGCCGACGACGATCGTCGCGTTCGGTCGGTGGCGGCGGACGAGCTCGCACATCTCCCGGACCTTCTTCTGGTTCAGGACGATGCCGCCGATGCCGACGACGTCGTATTCGTTTTCCCGGATCTCCTCCTCGAAGCGTTCCCAGGTGGGGAAGTCGAGCACCGCGCAGGGGGCCGACAGGTTGGCCTGGATCAGCATCAGCCCCCAACTGCGGTGGAACATCCGCAGCGAGAACGGGCCTTGCACCCGCGTCACCTGGTTGTGGTACAGCTCCATCGGGTTGAGCTTGCGGCTGCCGTGCTCGTCGTCGCGGGCGTAGGGTCCGCAGACGCTGGCCAGAAGGACGCGGGCGCGTCGGCCCTTGGGGTGGACCTCGGGGACGGCCCCCGCGGGGTGGATCCGGGTTCGGCCTTGGGTCGCGATCATCCGAGGGTTCCTTTCCACTCCGCGAGCGCGCGCCGCCGCGGCCCCGGGTCGCGGGCGTGCGCGGTCGCTTCCGACGGCGCGCGGCCGCGACGATCCCGACGCCCGCGATTCGACGCGGGCGCGGCTCGACGGCCGCGCGGATGGTCCCTCGGCCGGACCCGTCGCGGGTCCGACCTCGGGGTGGTGGGTTGGTCCTCATGACGGGACGCGATCCCGCACGGATCTCGTCTCAACGAGGAAAATCCCCGACGCGACACGTCGGGGGAAAGGCGCCGGTTCGGGTCAGCGGAGTTGCTCGGCCAGCCAGTGGGCCTTGTTGGTGGTGACGCCGTCGACCCCGGCGTCGATCATCCGGCGGGCGACTTCCGGATCGTCGATGGTCCAGACGTAGAAGGCCAGGCCCTCGGCCTTGACCCGGTCGACGAACGCGCGGTCGATGGGGCCGTTGTACGCCAGGTCGAGGCCGTCGGCGTTGATCTCCTTGGCCTTGGCGATCAACTCGTCGACCGTCGGCGTGAACTTCCCGGTCTTCTCGTCCTTCTTGAAGCCGGCCAGGTAGTACGTCTTCAGCTCCGGCATCTCCTTCTTGGCCTCGGCCAGCGAGGCGGCGTTGAAGCTGATGAGCGGCGTCTGCTCGGGCTTCTTGCCGGCGGCCTTGATCACCTTCTTCAAGGCGGGGATCGACTCCGGGCCGACCTTGATCTCGACGAAGCAGCGCGCGCCGTCGGGGATGGAGGCCAACGCCTCCTCGAGCGTCGGCAGGCGGGCGCCGGCGTACTTCGCGTGCTTCCAGCGACCGGCGTCGAGGGTCTTCAGCACGTCCCAGGCGGTGTCCTTGATCTCGTGCTCGACGCCGGTGGTCCGCTTGGTGTCGCCGTCGTGGCTGACGACCAGGACGCCGTCTTTCGAGAGGTGGACGTCCAGTTCGATCGCCGTGTCGCCGCGCTCCCAGGCCAGGTCGAACGCCGGCATCGTGTTCTCCGGCGCGTCGGCCGACTCGCCGCGGTGGGAGATGAACTCCACGTCCTTCGCATCGGCGGGGGCCGCCGCGATCGTCGCCATCGTCGTCGCCACCATCAGGCAATGTAGATAAGCCATTCTTCTCATGGACCTCTCAAGGAACGGGTCGTGGTCTCGAAGACCCGTCCATCGTCGCGGATCGGGCGGGGATTTCAACCGCCGGGCCCCGAATCCGCGGCGATCCGGGGCCGGAGGGGCGTTTAGGCGGGAAGACGTGGCATAGGTCGGCCCGGTGGGAGAGGGGACGGCGCGCTTGGCTTCGGGCTCGCGCGGAGGGCGGGGCTTACGGCTCGCGGTTCCAGTAGATTCGGACGTTGTGGGTGGCGCGGCCGCCGGCGACGATGTCGGGGCGGCCGTCGCCGTCGAGGTCGGCGGCCAGGGCGTCCTCGCAGGCGACGCCCCCCTCGTCGATGGCGTGGCGGACGAACTCGGGGCCGTTGGCGCCGGCCGTCGCCTCGAAGACGTAGACGCCGGGGCCCTTGGGTCCCGAGGCACCCTCGGGGTTGGGGTCGCGCTGGCCGAAGACCACGTCGTCGTCGCCGTCGCCGTCCAGGTCGGCGGTCCAGAGGGCGTGGCCCCAGGACGTCGGCGCGGCGATCACCGTTCGGGTCCAGAGCGGGCCGGAATCCTTCGGCGGGGCGTAGACGACGACTTGATCGCCGTGCCAGGGCTCGACCGTGGCGACGTAGTCCGAGCCGTCGGCCAGGCGGCCGACCTTGACCTCGCTTGCGCCCTTGAACGGGGCGCTTTGCTGGTCGCCCGCGCCGAGCTTGGTCCGGGTCCACGCGCCGTCGTCGCCGCGTTGCAGCACGAAGACGCCCTCCCAGGCCGCGAGGACGATCTTGTTCCGCCCCGCGTCGGCCGGGACGATCTGGAGGTTGTGGACGGTGTGGAGCGAGTCATCGGCGACCTCCGACGGCCAGTTCGGCCGGGTCGGATCGTCGGGGACGTCGAAGACGCGCAGCTTGACCCCGGCGCCGTCACCCCAGTTCGGCCCTCGCGTGCCTCGGCCCTGGAGCGGCGCGACGACGAGTTGGGCCTTGCCGGTCCCCTTCACGTCGCCCCAGCGCATCCGGTGGATGGTCGGCTCGTCGAAGTCGATCGGGTGGATCTTCCAGGCGCCGTTCTGGTCGCGGCCGAGCCACTGAAGGGTGCAGGCGGTGTTGGTGTCGCGGCCCCAGCCGGCGCCGAGGGCGAAGTCGATCCGGCCGTCGCCGTCGACGTCGTGGGCCTGGATGCAGACGT
>CALCIB010000236.1 GCA_937907525.1 uncultured Planctomycetales bacterium
GCGCGTCCCCCCTCATCCGGCCCTTCGGGCCACCTTCCCCCGCGAGGGGGGAAGGGCGTTGGGACCGTCCCCCCAAATCCGTGACGGTCAGCGCGAAACGACCCGGAGGCGCGGCGGGGAGACCCGCGGCGCCTCCCTTGTTTTCGCCCTTGACCGCGACGGTCGATCGAGTACCGTTCGGGCGAGTTCGGGAGGGGCCTCCCGGCCGTTGGACCAGACCAGGGGAAGGAGTGGCCGATGAGTCTCGGACTCACGGGGACGCTGGACCGCACGCTCTCGCCGCACGAGCAGATGAACGACGGCGGGATGGATCATTACTGGAGGGCCGGGGAGTCGGCCCTCGCGTGCGTCGAGGACGGCCTCCGCGCCGCCGGCCGACCCGCCGAGGGGTTCGACGGGGCCCCTTACGGCGTCTGGACGATCCTCGACCTCCCCTGCGGCCAGGGCCGGGTGCTGCGGCACCTCCGTCGCGCCTTCCCCAAGGCCCGGATCACCGCCTGCGACCTGCACCGCGAGGGCGTGGACTTCTGCGCCGCCGCCTTCGGGGCGATCCCCCTGCATTCGGTCGACGACCCCTCCGGAATCTCCTTGCCCGCGGATCATTTCGACCTGATCTGGGTCGGCTCGCTGTTCACCCACCTCGACGCCCCCAAATGGGTCGGCTTCCTGGAGACGTTCCATCGCGCGCTGCGACCGGGGGGCGCGCTGGTCTTCACCACCCACGGCGAACGGGCCCGCGGCAACATGAAGTCGCGCGCCGCGCGCTACGGCCACTCCGACGCCGAGTTGGACGCGCTCGTCGACGGCCACGACCGCCGCGGCTTCGCCTACGCCCGCTACGCCGGCCAGGACTGGAACTACGGCACGAGCCTCTCCCGCGAGGAATGGGTCGCGGAGCGGATCGCCGAACGCCCCGGCCTGCGGCTCGTCCAGGTCCGCGAGCACGCCTGGGACAACCACCAGGACTGCTTCACCTGCGTCCGCGACGCCTGAGTCGTCGACAGCCCCGCCCGCGTCGTGATAGCTTGGTCGAGACGCGCCGCCCCCGTCCGTTCGACGGGGGCCGCCTCCCACGACCCTGGAGAATCCCGACGTGACGACGACCAGCCGCCTCGCCCTCTCGGCCGCCCTCCTGGGCTGCCTCGCCCTGATCGCCCCGGCCGCCCGCGCCGACGACGACAAGCCCCGCGTCGAACTGGACACCACCGCCGGCAAGATCGTGTTGGAACTCGACGCCAAGAACGCCCCGATCAGCACCGAGAACTTCCTGAAGTACGTCGACTCCGGCTTCTACGACGGCTTGGTCTTCCACCGGGTCATCAAGGGGTTCATGATCCAGGGGGGCGGCTTCGACGCCAAACTGGCCGAGAAGGCCGAAGGCGTCCGCGCGCCGATCAAGAACGAGTCCGGCAACGGCCTCTCCAACAAGCGCGGGACGATCGCCATGGCCCGCACCAGCAACCCCAACTCCGCCACCTGCCAGTTCTACATCAACCACGCCGACAACGACTTCCTCGACCAGAACCGCTACGCCGTCTTCGGCAAGGTGGTCGAGGGCATGGACGTCGTCGACGCCATCGCCGCCTCCCCCACCGCCACCAAGGCCAGTTCCCAGGGCCCCCTGGAGAACGTGCCGACCAAGACCGTCACCATCAAGTCCGCCAAGCGGGTGAAGCCCTAACGACTTTCCTAGAACGGCCGCAGGGACCGAGGACGCACGAAATCGGTCGAGGAGGCGGGGGAGGCGACGATCGATTTCGCCGCGCCCTCCTCCAAGACCAACGGCGGCCCCGCGCCGCGACGACGTTCCCGACGATGGGAGGACGGATGTGCGCCATCTCGTTCGACATGGACGTCGAGTCCCTCAAGCCGAGCCACGGCGACCCCCGCGACCCCTACGCCGAGATCCACAAGGTCCTCGTGAGGCAAGGGTTCGCCTGGCAACAGGGAAGCGTTTATTTCGGCGGCGAGAACATCAACGCCGTCACTTGCGTGCTGGCGGCGATCGAACTGGCGCGCGTCCTCCCCTGGTTCGCCGCGTCCGTCCGCGACATCCGCATGCTCCGGATCGAGGAGTTCAACGACCTCATGCCCGCCGTCCAGCAGGCCGCTCCCGAAGCGAGAAGCCAATGAGCGACGCCGACGACGCCTCAAGATGCCCCGAATGCGGCGGCGACGACCTGAAGATCGAGAGCGTTCGCGAAATCCGCCCGCCTGTTCGCGGGAGAAGGCCCGCCGATCCCGCCACGCCGGCGGTGGCGCGGACGATCTCGGTCTTATGCCGCGATTGCGGGTGGTCCGGGTCCGTCCTCCGTCGGTCGCCGTCGCCCAAGCCCGCGACTGAGGCGCGAGGTCGGTGCCGCCGGTCCCTCCTCTCCCCGAGGCGTTCCATCTGGTAGACTGCTCGGGACGATTACGTCCCGGCAGTCCGCCCCAGTCTCGGAGGAACGCTCCCGTGCGGTGGTCCAGCGCCCTGATTCCGACGCTCAAGGAAACCCCGGCCGACGCCGTGGCGCCCAGCCACGTCCTGCTGTTGCGGGCCGGCATGATCCACCAACTCGGCGCGGGGGCGTACACATACCTGCCGCTGGGCCTCCGCGTCCTCAAAAAAGCCGAGGCCATCATCCGTCAGGAGATGGACGCCGCGGGCGCGCTGGAACTGCTCATGCCCGCCTTGCAGCCGATCGAGCTTTGGCGCGAGTCCGGCCGGTTCGAAACCTTCGGCGACCTGTTGATGAAGCTCCGCATCAGCGGCGGCCACCACATGGCGCTGGGGCCGACCCATGAGGAGGTCGTCACCGACGTCGTCCGCGACCTGGTCAACTCCTACAAGCAGCTTCCGATCACCCTCTACCAGATCCAGACCAAGTTCCGCGACGAACCCAGGCCCCGGTTCGGCATCCTCCGGACCCGCGAGTTCCTGATGAAGGACGCCTACAGCTTCGACGCCGACGTTGACCAGCTAGGCGCGAGCTACGACGCGATGTACGAGGCGTACCACCGGATCTTCGACCGCTGCGGACTGCCTTACGTCGTCGTGGAGGCCGAGTCGGGCCCCATCGGCGGCGACGCCTCCCACGAGTTCATGGTCCCCTGCGACACCGGCGAGGACCGGGTCGCGCGGTGCGACTCCTGCGGCTACGCCGCCAACCAGGAGAAGGCCGAGGTCGGCGACGCCCCGGCCGCGGCCCGCGCCGCCGAACTTCCGCCGTACAAGGCCGAGCGCACCCCCGGCCAGAAGACCATCAAGGACGTCTGCGCGTTTTTGAAGGTCGATGAGAAGACGTCCGGCAAGCTGATGGTCTACCTGGCCGACGGCAAGCACGTCGCGGCGCTTCTGCGAGGCGATCACGAGGCCAACGAGGCCAAGATCCGCCGCGCCTTCGGCGCCGAGGTCCTCGCCCCCGCCGATCCCGACTCCATCCCCAAGGCCACCGGCGCGCCGGTCGGCTTTTTGGGGCCGATCGACATCAAGATCCCGATGATCGTCGACAAGGCCGTTTTGGCGATGGAGACGATCGTCGTCGGCGGCAACGAGGTCGACGTCCACCTGACGGGCGTGGTCCCCGGCCGCGACTTCAAGATCGACCGCGTCGCCGACCTTCGCAACGCCGACGCCGGCGACCCCTGCCCCCGCTGCGGCCAGGCGATGGAGATCAAGGCGGGGCTGGAGATCGGCCACGTCTTCAAGCTGGGGACCAAGTACTCCAAGGCGATGGGCGCGACCTTCCTGGACGACAAGGGCGTCGAGATCCCGCTGATCATGGGCTGCTACGGCATCGGCGTGAACCGGATCGTGGCCGCCGCCGTCGAGGCCGGCCACGACGAGAACGGCATCGTCTGGCCGCTGAACCTCGCCCCGTACCAGGTGGTCGTCATCCCGCTGACCGTCAAGCCCGGCCCCGTCATGGAGACCGCCGAGGGCCTGGCCGACAGGCTCCGGGAGGCCGGCCACGACGTGATCCTCGACGACCGCGACCAGCGCCCCGGCTTCAAGTTCAAGGACGCCGACCTGATCGGCTTCCCGCTGCGGATCGTCGTCGGTGAGCGGGGCTTGAAGGAAGGGAAGATCGAGTTGAAGTGGCGATCCGAATCCGAGCCGAAGACCGTCTCGACCGCGACCGGGGTGGAGGCGGTCCTCGCCGAGTTGAGGACGGCCGAGCGGAAGCTGCGGGAAGCGTGCCAGGCCAACCGCGCCAGGCGCGAGGCGGCCGGGAAGCCATGAGCGTCGCGAGCCCACGACCCACCTCGAAGGCGGCCTACGCGCTTTTGGGCGCGATGTCGGCCATCACGTTCGTCGGCCCGTTCGCGCTGGCCTGGCTTCTTTCCGGCGGCGAGCGTCGGGGCTGGCCGCCGGATCGGACGGTCGAGTGGGTCGGCGCGATCGGCCTGTTCGCCGCGTTCGCGATCGTCTTCGCCGCTTGTCTGACCGTGCGGATGTGGCTGTTGAAACCCGAGGCGAGACTGGCCGGCGAGGAATACCCTTCTCCCCTTGAGGGAGAAGTTGGCCCGAAGGGCCGGATGAGGGGTCGACCGGCGTCACGTTCCGGCGAGGGCCCCGGTTGAGGGAACGGTTTCGGGTCCAACGGCTTTCGGTCGCGCCCACCCCTCATCCGGCCTTCGGCCACCTTCTCCCTCAAGGGGAGAAGGCGATTTTGATTCGACCGCGACGGGACCGCCATGCCCGAGAACGTCCGCATCCTGTTGACCGTCGGCCCGCTTTTGGCGGGGGCGGCGTTCTTGCTGTGCGCGGGGTTTTGCGCGCTGGCGCGGACGATGGCGCCGCGATGGGGGCTTTTGGACCGTCCCGGCGGGCACAAGGGGCACGCGGCGCCGGTCCCGCTGGGGGGCGGGGTGGCGATCTGGCTCTCGGTCGCGATCGTGCTGGGCGCCTGCGGGGCCGTCGTGGTGCTGGACGGCCGGTGGCTGCCGGCGGAGGTCGCGCGGTACGCCTCGGGGCTGGAGTCCAAGGCCGGCGAGATGGCCGTGATCCTCGGCCTGGCGACGGTCATGACGGCGATGGGGTTCCTCGACGACCGCGTTGGGCTGGGCTGGAAACCGCGGCTGGCGGTCCAGCTCGGTTGCGCGGCGCTGGTGGCGGCGTCGGGGGCGCGGGTGACGCTCTTCGGGCCGTTCACGCATCCGTTGATCGGAGGCGCGGTCACGACGCTCTGGATCGCGGCGATGACCAACGCCTTCAACATGCTGGACAACATGGACGGCCTGTCGGCGAGCGTCGGTCTGATCGCGGCGAGCCTCTTCGGCGTGGCGCAGGCGGCGGTGGGGGGGCTGTTCTCGCCGGCGGTGTTGGCGATCGTCGTCGGCGCGCTGGCGGGTTTTTTGGTCCACAACCACGCCCCGGCGCGGCTGTACATGGGGGACGCGGGCAGCAACTTCCTGGGGTTCCTGCTGGGGTCGATGACCGTGGCCGGGACGTTTTTCCAGGGGGGAGCGGCGTCGCCGTTCGCGGTCTTGACGCCGCTTCTGGTGATGGCGGTGCCGCTTTACGACATGACGTCGGTGATCCTGATCCGACTGCGCGAGGGCCGCAGCCCGTTCCAGCCGGATCGCCGGCATTTCTCGCACCGGCTGGTCGAGCGCGGCTTGACGCCGCCGCGGGCGGTCTGGACGATTGATCTGGTCACCCTGGCGTGCGGACTGGGGGCGGTGCTGCTCCACGGGCTCGACGCCTGGGGGGCGGCGGTGGTGCTGGCGCAGGCCGTTTGCCTGCTGGGGGTCGTCGCGGCGTTGGAGCTGTCGACGGCGGGATCGGCGTCGAGAACGGAGCGGACTCTTGGCCAGGCGAGGCACGAACCCGCCGCGCCCCTCGCCGCGAGGGCCGGACGACCGACCGAGGACGACGACCCCGAACCCGGCCCGTGACCGCGACCCGATCGCGGACGACGCCCCGTCCGTCGCGGCGCGTCGGGCCGAGTTCCTCCGCCGCCTGGCGCTGGGGCTGCTCGCCGCGCTGATCGCCGCGCGCGGCTACTGGCCCAGCGAGCCGCACGTCCCCGAGGGCGCCGCGGCCGGGTTGGAATGGGACCTGGCCGTCTTCCTGACCGCCGCGCTCGCGCTGATTCCGCCGATCCTGACGGGACGGTTCCTTTATCGATTCGCCTGGGCCGACGTCGGCGTCGTGGCGTTGACGTTCCTCATGGGCGTGAGCGCGCGCGTCGCCGGGGACTGGCGGATCGGCGTGAACCTGGCCTGGGAATGGGCCGCGATGGGCGTGGCCTACGTCCTGTTGCGCTGCCTGCCGCGAGGCCGCGGCGAGTCGGCCGCCCTGGCGCTGGGGATGGTGGTGACGGCCTCGGCGGTGGGAGCCTACGGGATCTTCCAGGGAGTCGTGGAACTCCCCTGGGTACAGGAGGAGTACCGCCGCGATCCCGAGGCCATGCGCCAAAAAATTGGCGCGACCGGAAGCGTCGACCCGGCCGACGCCCCCAGAAGCGCCGCGCTCGACAACCGCGTGCTCCAATCCAACGAGCCGTTCGCGACGTTCGGCCTGGCGAACTCGCTGGCGGCGTACCTGGTGGGCCCGCTGGTCCTGCTGTTGGCGACGGGACTGCGCGGGCTGTCCCGCCCCTCCCGGCCGGGATTCTCGCGCTGGCCCGCGCTTTTGGCGGCGGCGGCGCCGGGGATGGTCCTGTTGACGTGCCTGGTGATGACCAAGGGCCGAAGCGCGTGGGTCGGGCTCATGGTCGCCGCCGGCCTGCTCGGGTGGCGCGCGCGCCGACTGCTGCCGCGCCGGGTCTTGCTCGGCGCGGGCGTCGCCGCGGGGATCGCGGTCGCGACGCTGGTCGTCGTCGGGCTCAAGACGGGCCGGCTCGACCCGCAGGTGCTGACGCAATCGAATTTGTCGATGCGTTATCGGATCGAGTACTGGCGCGCGACCTGGGCGATGATCAACGACCCCGGCGACCGCGACGGCGCGGCGGCGCATCGCAACTTCTGGCGCGGGGTGGGTCCGGGGAACTTCGGCCGTCACTACGTCCGTTACAAGCTCCCCCAGGCCAGCGAGGAGGTCCAGGATCCCCACGACCTGTTCTTGGAGGCGTGGGCGACGGCCGGCTTCTGGGCGTTCCTCGCGCTCGCCGCCGCGCTGGCCGCGGGGCTGGGTCCGGTCCTGGCGCGTCCTGGCGACGAGGACGTCTCGGCGGACGACTCCGGCGGGCCGCCGACGTGGCCGGTCGTCGCCTCCGGGCTGGGGCTGGCGATGGTCCTGGTCGTGGGTCGGATGAATCTTTTCATGGAAGACCTGTTGATCCGTTGGCTGGTGCTGGCGCTCTGCTGGATCTTCTTCGCCTTGCTGCTTTCGCCGCTGTGGCGTCGCGTCGGAGCGTCGGCGTTCGGCGCGGGGTCGGCGGCGGCGGCGGTGGCGGTCGCGCTCTTGGCGTCGGGAGGGTTGAGCTTCCCGGCCGTGGCGCTCATGCTCTGGGGGTTCCTCGCCCTGGGGCTGAACCTTCGCGAAGGGCGACCGAGCGGACGTCCGCGCGAGATCCGGGGGCGGTGGCCGGCCGTCGCCCTGGCCCTGGGCTGGTCGGCGCTGGTCGGCTCGTACCTCGGGGCGACCTTGCCGTTTTGGAGGTCCGAGGCCGCCGTCGCCCGCGCGAAGGTCGCGCTTCAAACCCAACGGCTCGACCGCGCCGAAGCGGCGTACCAGACGGCCGAGGCCGCCGACCCGTATAACGCGCGACCCTGGCTGGGGCACGCCTATCTTCAGTCGCTGGTCTGGGAGGCCCGCGGCGCCAGGCCCGACGACCTGCGCTGGAAGACGATCCCCGTGTTGCTCCTGAAGGCGGTCTCGCCGCCGCGGGATCCGAACGTCTGGAGCCTGCACAGCCAGCGCGCCGCGGCGATTGGCGACCTGCTCAAGCGGGTGGGGAACTCGCTCTCGCCGCGGGAGGTCGTCTCGCTGAGGGCGGGGATGGTGGAGGCGACGCGGACGGCCTCGCGACTGTACCCGACCAACGCGGCCTTGCGCGCGCGGCTGGCCGAGGCCAGCGCCGCCATCTCCATGTTCGGCGACGCCGCCGCCGAGGCCCGCGAGGCCCTGCGTCTGGACGCCCTGAACCCCCACGCCGACAAGAAACTCCCCGCCGTCGTCCGCGCCCGCCTCAAGAGCGAACTCCCCCGCTGGGACGAGCGAGCGACGGCCGCGCCCCCCGCGCCGTGACGCGGGAGAAACGTCCCCTCTCCCGCCGGGCTGACGACCCGACACTTTTTCAGAAGTCGTCACGA
>CALCIB010000237.1 GCA_937907525.1 uncultured Planctomycetales bacterium
TCGGCTTCATGTTGTCGCGGAGGTAGTCGAAGCCGAACTCGTTGTTGGTGCCGTAGGTGACGTCGCGGGCGTAGATCGCCTGGCGCTCGGTCGAGTCCATCTCCGACTGGATCGCGCCCACGGTGATCCCCAGGCCGTGGTAAAGCGGGGTCATCCACTCGGCGTCGCGGCGGGCGAGGTAGTCGTTGACGGTGACGACGTGGACCCCCTTGCCCTCTAGCGCGTTGAGGTAGACCGGCAGGGTGGCCACCAGGGTCTTCCCCTCGCCGGTGACCATCTCGGCGATGTTGCCGCCGTGCAGCACGATGCCGCCCATCATCTGGACGTCGAAGTGCCGCATGTTCATGTAGCGGCGGCCGGCCTCGCGGCAGACGGCGAACGCCTCGGGCAAGATGTCGTCGAGCGTCTCGCCGGCCCCGAGTCGGCGGCGGAACTCGGCGGTCTTGGCCTTGATCTCGTCGTCGGAGAGGGGCTCGATCGACGGTTCCAGGTCGTTGATCCGGGCCACGATCGGGCGCATCTGGCGGACGCGCCGCTCGTTGGAGCTGCCGAAGATCCGCACGAGGCCCTCCGAGAGGTTCTCGGAGAGGGCCGTCATGGCGTCGGTGGTCTTATCCCAAAGTTCGGTCAGCACTTCCATTGCCGCGTGGTCCCCGTGCGAATGGTTCGTTCCGGCGAGTCGTTCCCATTGGAATCTTACGGCGGACGCGCCGAAGTCGTCAATCGCGACCGGTCGCCCCGTCTCGACATCGACTTTCCGCCATTCCTTAACTGGACGAAAGATAGAGCCATTCTCGCCACGAGCCGTCCGCGCGATCCCGGTCGCCTTGTCCCGAACCGGCTCGCGAGCCACGATCCAGGGTGGGAACGCCGCTCACGCCTTCCGACCGAGGACCGCCCATGTCCGTCTCCTCCGCCCCCCGCAAGAAGCCCGCGCCCGCTCAGGCCCCGCCCGCCACGGTGGCCGACCTGCTCAAGCGTCTGGCCGTCCCCGCCGCCCGCGTCCGGCTCTGCCCCCCCGTCGGGACCGCCACCGAACTCGACCTGATCGCGGTCAACGGGAAGAAGGAAGGACTTGTCGAGTTGGTCGACGGCGTCTTGGTGGAGAAGGCGATCGGATTTGACGAGTCGAATTGGACCGCGTTGCTTCTCTTCTACGTCTGCGACCACGTCGTCTTGAAGCGCGACCTGGGCAAGGTCTACGGGCCGGACTGCGGTTATAGGCTCGCGCCCGGCCTCGTCCGCCTACCCAGCGGATCCTTCCTCTCCTGGGACCGACACCGCGAACTAAAACGCGGCGCCCAGTTGTCGACCGTCCCGCCGGACCTGGCGGCGGACGTCTTGCGCCTATCGAACACTAGGCGGGAGATCGAACGAAAGTTGACCGAATACTTCGCCGCCGGGGTCCGGCTGGCGTGGATCGTCGACCCCAAGCGGCGGGAGGTCCGCGTCCACGCCTCGCCGGCCGATTTCATCGTCCTGACCGCGACCGACGTCCTGGACGGCGGCGACGTCCTGCCCGGCTTTCGCCTTCCCCTGGCCGAGTTCTTCGACCAGGCCGAGCGCGAGGGCCCGGCGTCGTGAGGCGTCGCGCCTGCTCGTTCGGCGTTGACCCTCCGGGGCGATTATGCCAAAACTCCGCTCGCGAACGGCCGATACCGATAGTTGATGGCGAGGGACCGAAAGGCGCGAAGGACTCGCGCCTTTCCAGGCCGTCGCACGCGCGACGGCCGACCGACGGGCCGAACCAGGAGCCGCTCAATGGGCATGGATGCGCCGCAATCGCCGACGACCCGCGCGGGGGCCCTCCCCCATCGCTGGACGCGCGTCGAGGAACCGGGCGCCGAGGCGGTGGTCGCGGCCTACCGAACCGTCGTCGCCGGCGGCGGCCCCGCCGGCCTCACCGGCGGCTACGAACTGGCCAAGCACGGCGGCTCCTGCGTCGTTCTGGAGGCCGACCCCCGCATGGTCGGCGGCATCAGCCGCACCGACGAATACAAGGGCTACCGCTTCGACATCGGCGGCCACCGCTTCTTCTCCAAGAGCGGCGAAATCAACGACCTGTGGCGCGAGATCCTCGGCGACCAGTTCGTCAAGCGCCCCCGCCTCAGCCGCATCTACTACGACCGCAAGTTCTTCCACTACCCGCTGAAGCCCTTCGACGCCCTTTCCAAGCTGGGGGTGGCGCGGGCGGCGCGGATCCTGGCCAGCTACGCCAGGGCCCGGCTTCGGCCGATCCGCCCCGAGCGCAGTTATGAGGACTGGGTGGTCAACCGCTTCGGTCGAGTCCTGTTCGAAACCTTCTTCAAATCCTACACCGAGAAGGTGTGGGGAATCCCGACGAACGCGATGTCCGCCGACTGGGCCGCCCAACGCATCAAGGGACTGAGCCTCACCGGGGCCGTCCTAAGCGCCTTCAGAAAGCCGCTCGGCGCGGGGAGGGGGGGGGTCGTCAAGACCCTGATCGAGGAGTTCCACTACCCCCGGCTGGGCCCCGGCCAGATGTGGGAGACCGCCCGCGACAAGATCCGCGGCCTCGGCGGCGCGGTCCACATGGACCGCCGGGTCGTCCGGATCGACCACGACGGAACGGCCGTGACCGCGCTGGCGGCCCGCGACGCATCCGGCAAGGTCTACCGCTACTCCGGCGAGCATTTCATCTCCACGCTGCCCGTCCGCGAGTTGATCCGGGCCATGAACCCCGCCGCGCCGGAGGAGGTCCGCCAGGCCGCCGAATCGCTGGGTTATCGCGACTTTCTCTCGGTCGTCCTGATCGTCGACCGCGCCGAGACCTTTCCGGACACCTGGATCTACGTCCATGAGCCGGGGGTCCGCGTCGGTCGGATCCAGAACTTCAAGAACTGGTCGCCGGACCTGGTGCCGGACCCGTCGAAGACCAGCTTGGGCCTGGAGTACTTCTGCTTCGAGGGGGACGACCTCTGGACGGCCTCCGACGCCGAGTTGATCGCCCTGGGACGTCGCGAGATCGACGCCATGGGACTGGTGCCGGCCGAGGCGGTCATCGACGGCTGCGTCGTCCGGATGCCCAAGGCGTACCCGGTCTACGACGACGCCTACCGGGAACATCTGGCCGTCATCCGAAACTGGCTGTCGCGGCTGGACAACCTGGAGTTGGCCGGGCGCAACGGCATGCACAAGTACAACAACCAGGACCATTCGATGATGACCGCGCTGCTGGCGGCTCGAAACATCCTGGGCCACGGTCGCTACGACACCTGGAAGGTCAACACCGACGCCGAATACCACGAGGACGGCCCCTCCGACGACGAGCAGAAGCCCGGCGTCGGCCGGCTGGTCCCGCGGCGGGTCGCCTCGGCCTGAGCTTCAGCGACGTCCTCGCTTGATCGCGTGCAGCGTCTCGTCGAGCTTCGCCAAAAACCGCGAGCGGTCCGCCTTGGCGAACGGGGCGGGGCCGCCGCCGAAATCGCCCCCCTGGCGCAGCATCTCCAGGAGCGCGCGGGTGGCGAGGGCGTCGCCGATGGAGTCCTCGGTGAACGGCCGGCCCTTCGGGCTTAGCACTCGCGCGCCGGCCTTCAGGCAGCGCTCCGCCAGCGGCACGTCGGCCGTCACCGCCACGTCCTCGCCGCCGATCCGCTCGGCGATCCAGTCGTCGGCCGAATCGAAGCCCCCCTTCACCACCACCAGCTCGATCAAATCGTCCCTCGGGACGAAGATCGCGGCGTTGGCGACGACGAAGACCCCGACCTGGTGCCGGCGGGCCACCCGGTAGGTCTCCTCCTTCACGGGACAGGCGTCGGCGTCGATGTAGATGGACATGGTTCCAATGTACCCCGCGATCGGCAACGCGGGATTAGGCGTTGCGCTCGCGGGTCGATCTCTTGATTTCGGCGAGAATCTCGTCGAGCGTCATCGATCCGAGCAACGAGTCCCGTTCCGCGACGTAGTCGCCGAATCCGGGCGTGAACTGGTTGACGAACCGGAGCGTGTCGGCCGCCCCCAACTCGCGGGAGAGGATCGCGATCGCCCGGCTCGTCACCTCGGCGAGCGGCTTCGGCCCCATGGTTGTATCCCTCGTTGTATGGTTCACTGTAATGAACTGGCTGGGAGGAATGGAAGGACGTTCCCACCTCCGGCGCGTCGGTCGACGGTCCTCGTCGGATTTTCCAACTGGATGAAACCCCCGGCTTTCGCGTACCATTCTAGGTGCGCGGGCGCGAGTCTCAAAAGCGGATGGAACGGCGGCGAAGGCCGTCCGGGCGTGGGTTCCGCCCCCTCATCCAACCGCCGGGACCGACCGCGTTGACGCCTCGATACACGGGACGCGAGCGACGACCACAGATGAAGAGACGGGACGACATCCGGAACGTGGCGATCATCGCGCACGTCGACCACGGCAAGACCACGCTCGTGGACGCGATGCTCCGCCAATCCGGCCAGTTTCGCGCCTCGCAGTTGCAGGGCGAGCGGATCCTGGACTCCAACGACCTGGAGCGCGAGCGCGGGATCACCATCCTCGCCAAGAACATCGCCATCAAGCACGGCGACGTCAAAATCAACCTGATCGACACCCCCGGCCACGCCGACTTCGGCGGCGAGGTCGAGCGCACGCTGCAAATGGCCGACGGCGCGCTGGTCCTGGTCGACGCCTTCGAGGGGCCGATGCCCCAGACCAAGTTCGTGCTCCGCAAGGCGTTCGAGCGGCACATCAAGCCGATCGTGGTCATCAACAAGATCGACCGCCCCGACGCCCGGCCCCAGGAGGTCTTGAACGAGATCTTCGACACCTTCGTCGAACTGGGCGCCAGCGAGGAGCAGGCCGATTTCGCCTACATCTTCGCCTCCGGCCGCGCCGGCTTCGCCTCGACCGATCCCCGGGCGACCGAAGGGGACATGCGGCCCCTCCTCGACCTGCTCCTGAAGCAAGTGCCGGGCCCGGAGGTCGACCCCGACGCGCCGTTCGGCATGGTCTGCACCACGCTGGACTACTCCGAGTACGTCGGCCGGATCGCCATCGGTCGGATCGCCACCGGCAAGGTGAGGCGCGGCCAGAAGGCCAACCTCATCCAGCGCGACTCGTCGTCCGTCGGAACGATCGCCAACCTGCTGTTGTTCGACAAGCTGGGCCGGGTGGAGGTCGAGGAGGCCGAGGCGGGCGACGTCGCGGCGATCGTCGGCCTTTCCGACGTCGAGATCGGCGACACCATCGCCGCGCCCGAGGTGACGCGACCCTTGCCGCGGATCGAGATCGGCGAGCCGACCCTGAGCATGCTGTTCACGGTCAACGATTCGCCGCTGGCCGGCGAGGGGAAGTACCTCACCAGCCGCCACCTCAAGGACCGCCTCGACCGCGAGTTGGAATCCAACGTCGCTCTCCGGGTCGAGCAGGCCGAGGACCTGGACGCCTTCAAGGTCTCCGGCCGGGGGCTCCTGCACCTCTCGGTCCTGATCGAGACGATGCGCCGGGAGGGCTACGAGCTTTCCGTCGGCAAGCCCGAGGTCATCATCAAGAAGATCCACGGCGCCGACCACGAGCCGTATGAGTTCCTGGTGGTGGACGTCCCCCAGACGCACATCGGCCCGGTGATGGAGCTGGTGGGGGGGCGTCGCGGCGAGCTGAGTCGGATGGACGTCAAGGGGGTCTACGCCCACCTGGAGTTCTCGATCCCCTCGCGGGGCCTGATCGGCCTTCGTAGCCGCCTCATCTCGGCGACGCAGGGCGAGGCGATCATGCACCACAACTACGAGGACTACCGCCCGTTCAAGGGGGAGATCCCCGCGCGGGCCAACGGCGTGATGATCAGCATGGTCCGCGGCCAGGTGGTCGCCTTCGCCCTGGACAACCTCCAGCAGCGCGGGGTCATGTTCGTCGCCCCCGGCGACGAGACCTACGAGGGGATGATCATCGCCGAGAACGCCCGCGAGGGGGACATGACCGTCAACCCCTGCAAGGAAAAGAAGCTGACCAACATGCGGGCCTCGGGTTCGGACAAGAACATCCTCCTGAAGCCCCCGCGCGAGATCACGCTGGAGATCGCGCTCGAATACATCGAGGGCGACGAGCTGGTCGAGATCACCCCCTCCAAGATCCGCCTTCGCAAGAAGGTGCTCAGCGAGGAGGCCCGCAAGCGCGCCGGCCGCTCCGGCAAGAAGATGGCGGCCGTCTGACCGGAAGGGATCGAGAGCTTCCAGGCGGCGCCGTCCGTCTGGAAGCCTCAGCGCGCGGCGGCCTTGCCGGCGAAAAACGAGACGGCGCCCGCGATCATCGAGGAGAGAATCGCCCAGGCCGGTTGAGTCTCACCCGGATCGCGCCCGGTGACGATCGCGTAGGCGCAGACGACGAAGACGGCGACCAGACCCAACAGCGCCCACCAGGTGACGATCCGATCCTTCTGAAGCTTCCAGCGGGCCTCTTCAGACCTGGCCTCGATCTGACGACCCTTGTCGTAGGACTTCAACTGCTCCGGGGTTCGGTCCCAGAACTCAGCGGCGTCCGCCTTGTCCCCGGCTCTCGAGGATCTGGGTTGAGACATCGCGCGCTCGTCAGAGGTCGGTGAACCGGACTTCGAGTTGCTCGGGGTCGGAAACCACGCCGACGAACTTCCCCTCCTTCTCCGCCTCCAAGGCGTCGTGATAAACGACCAGCGCCCTGCCGATCACGTCCTGGAGTCTCACTCCGTCGGCGTCGCGAGTGAGGTCCTGGAGGAACTTAAACCCCTTCTCGCTCATGAACATGGTGACCACGACCGAGCCGTCGGGGTTTTTATGGTAGACGACCGGCGAATCCGCGTCTTCGGTCGACGCCCCGACGGGCGCGTCCATCGTTCCGGTCCCAGACGTGATACTCATCCTGGTCCCTCCTTCCGATCGTTCTCGTCGCCACCTTCGTCAATCATACGTCGCCGCCCTCCCGGCGGCGATCGGAAACCGGATCGGCCGCGACGAGCGATGAGCGCGGTCAAGACTCCTTCGGGGGCGTCGCCTGACGCTCGCGCAGGGCGCGGAGCTTGTCGTAAAAGAGGATCTCAAGCCGGTTGTTCCGCAGGGCGATGGTGGTCTCGCGGAGCAGTTGGATGCAGGCGGCGAACATCAGGCAGACGCCCATGATCGCCGTCGTGGTCGGGATGAACAGCAGGGCCGAGCCCCCCGCGAGCGTCACCAGCGCGACGGCCAGGCTCGTCGCAACGAACATCGCCATCGCCGAGTACAGAAGCGTCAGCGCCAGCCGGACCAGGTCGCTGCGGCGGACCATCCGGTCGAGCTGCGCCGAGACGTGCTCCAGCCGATCCGCCACGAAGTCCACGTCCTTGACGCCACGGCCCAGGTCGTCCGCCTCGCGATTGAGTTGTCGAATCCGGTCCACGACCCGCGACGTCCGGTTCGACGTCGAGATGATCAGCGACCCCGTCGCCGTCATGAACAGCGCGGGGGTTATCATGGCGGAGAGGGTCTCGTAGTTCTCGGGAAGGATCGGCATGGGACGGGGCGCCTGGGGTGGTCGGAATCGGGCGGTCCTCGGTTGCTCGCGACGTCGGCGGCCAGTATACAGGGAGACGCCCTTCTTCCCTGGGACCATCGCGGAGAGCCGTGCCGATGTCCGACGACGAACCGATCGAGCGTAGCGAATCCGGCGGCCCGATCTACCGCCACAAGGCCCGCGACCGCGACTGGACGCCCCCGGAGTCGTACTGCGACCATCTGAAGGCGATCGAGGCGCACCTGGCGAATTACATCGCGCCGGTCGAGAACGTCTTCCACGAGATCGTCTCGGACCTGGTCCACCTGGACGTCCTGATCATCCCTCCGGCGGCCGACCGGCCGTTCCACGTCCTGGTCACCAGCGGCATGAGCGACCTGCCGATGACCGTTCCCGAGGGCGCCGAGCGGTGGCGACGGGCCGAACTCCTGATCGCGCTCCCCGCCGACTGGCCGCTCGACGACGCGCGGCTGAAGGACGAGTCGAACTACTGGCCGATCTACTGGTTGAAGACGCTCGGCCGGCTGCCGCACGAGTACCGGACCTGGCTGGGCTACGGCCACTCCGTCCCCAACGGCGACCCGGCCGAGCCGATCGCCGACACCAAGTTCGCCGGCGTGACGCTCACCCTCGCCGAATGGCTCCCCGACGAGTTCCACATGCTGGAGGTCGGCCCGGACGAAGGCGTCTGCTTCTATCAAATGACCCCGCTCTACCCCGACGAGATGGCGCTGAAGCTCAAGAAGGGCGCCGAGGCCCTCGACGAACTGTTCGAGAAGCGCGGGATCGACTTCGTGCTCGACGTGGACCGTCCCAACGTCGCCAGGAAGCGGTTCGGGCTGTTCTGACCTCCGGCTATTCATCAAATTTTGAAAATCAATAAATATCCCTTCTCCCCTTGTGGGAGAAGGTGGCCGAAGGCCGGATGAGGGGGGCGCTTCCAGAGGCTTCCGGTCGCGACCACCCCTCATCCGCCCCTTGGAACGCCGCCGAAATAACTTCCGGGAATCCTCCGGGGTCGACTCGCGTGGCCTCGAACCGTAAATCCGGGGAATCAAGAGCCTCGTAGACGGCCGGCGCCTTCTCCGTCGTGGAATTCATCCACGGATCACCCAGATTGACGCGGATTCAGATCGGAAAATTCAATTTAATCTGCGTTAATCCGAGAAATCCGTGGATATTCTCTCTCAGGTCGTTCACGGGAAGCTGTTTCGGCGGCGTTCCTCGGGGCGCCTTCTCCCACAAGGGGAGAAGGGATACGATGTTTTTACACGTCGAATATGCGAGCCCGGTTTGGATCAGACCGGGACGACGGTCTCCCACTTGCGGTTCTCGGCGGAGTCGAGCACGGCGTCGCAGACGGCCTGGGTCGCCAGGGCGTCGCGGAAGGTGGGGGCGGTCGGCTCGCCCTCGCCGAGGTTCTCCAGGAAGTCGGCGACCTGGTGGACGAAGGTGTGCTCGTAGCCGATCTGAAGGCCGGGCACCCACCAGTTCTTCATGTAGGGCTGGTCGCCGTCGGTGACGTGGACCGACCGCCAGCCGCGGAGTTGGGCGTCGTCGGCGTGGTCGAAGTACTCCAGGCGGTGCAGGTCGTGGAGGTCCCACCGCAGGGACGCCTTCTCGCCGTTGACCTCGAAGGTGTAAAGCGCCTTGTGGCCGCGGGCGTAGCGGGTGGACTCGAAGAGGCCCAGGGAGCCGTTCTCGAACCGGCACATGAACGCGCAGGCGTCGTCGATGCCGACCTTCTCCACCTTGCCCGTCAAGTTGTGCTTGCGCTCCTTGATGAACGTCTCGGTCATGGCCGATACGTCGTCGATCCGGCCGTTGAGCCAAAGCGCCGTGTCGATGCAGTGGGCGAGCAGGTCGCCGGTGACGCCCGAGCCGGCCGCGGCGGCGTCCAGCCGCCAAAGCCCCGCGCCCCCCTGGGGAAGGTCGGAGGAGATGGTCCAGTCCTGGAGGAACTGGGCGCGGTAGTGGAAGACCTTGCCGAGCCTGCCCTCGTCGATCAGCCGCTTGGCGAGCGTGACGGCCGGGACGCGGCGGTAGTTGTACCAGACCGTGTTGGCCACGCCCGCCTTCTCCACCGCGTCGACCATCGCCTGGCCCTGGACCAGGTCCATCGCCAGCGGCTTCTCGCAAAGGACCGTCTTGCCCGCCTCGGCGGCGGCGATGGCGATCTCGGCGTGAGTGTTGTTGGGCGTGCAAACGTCGATCGCGTCGATATCCTCGCGCTCGACCAGCCGCCGCCAGTCGGTCTCGATCGACTCGTAGCCCCAGTTCCCGGCGAACTTCCCCGCGGCGTCGCGGTCGCGCCCGCAGACGGCCTTCAGGACCGGCCGGTACGGGACGTCGAAGAAGTCGTTGACGCGCTTGTAGGCGTTGGAGTGGGTCCGGCCCATGAAGCCGTAACCGACGAGGCCGATGTTCAAATGCTTTTTCGTGGACATGCTCTCATTTTCCTTCGTGCGCGGGCGCGGGGGTTCGGCGTCACTCGCTCCAGCCGTGGGCGTCGCGGACCTGGATCATGGCGGCGAGGACGTCGTTCCAGATCTGGGGCCTGGTCATCACGGCGTTGGGGAACATGCAGCCGTCCCAGCAGACGTGACGGGTCTTCTTGGTGAGTCGGCCGTCCTCGTCGCGGAGCCAGAAGCCGGCGTGGCGGGGGACGTCCAGCTTGCCGTTCGGGTCGTTGGGCTGGCAGTGGCGGCCGGTGTGGTCGTGGGAGCCGGAGCCGAAGACGGTGGCGTCGTTCTGGGCGACGTGGAAGTCGATCGTCCAGGGCCGCAGGGCGGCGGTCAAGGTCCGCAGCGCCTCGTCGAGGACCTCCGGGTCGCGCCAGTCGTAGCCGGCGGGGAGGATGCGGTCCTCCGGCGCGTTCTCGCCCAGGGTGTAGAGCAGGGTGTGGGCCATGTCGGCCTGGAAGCCGACGACGTCGGGGCGGTCGACGCGCTCCAGGAGGTCGACCATGTTCCGCCAGGAGTGCATGCCGCCCCAGCAGATCTCCCCCTCGGCGGCGAGCCGCTCGCCGGCGTCGACGGCGATGGCGGCGGCCTGGCGGAAGGTCTCGGCGATCCGCTTCTGGTTCCCCGAAGGGTCGGCGGCCCAGTCGGCGGGGGAGCAGGCCGAGTCGATCCGGACGACGCCGTGGGGGCGGACGCCCAACTCCCGAAGCCGTTTGGCGATCCGGCAGCCCTTGCGGACTTGCTCCAGGAACTTCCGGCGCCCCTCGCCCTCGTCCATCGCCGAGCCGCCGCCGGTGGGGGGCCAGACCGGCGCGACGACCGAGCCGATCGCCAGGCCCCGACGGCTCGCCTTGTCGGCCAGTTCCTTGATCTGGTCGTCGGACGAGTCGATGTCGACGTGGGGGGCGAAGAGGAACAGGTCGAAGCCGTCGAACTTGACCCCGTCGACCTCGGCCGCGGCGGTCAAGTCGAGCATCACGTCCAGGTCGATGGGGGGCTCGCCCCCCTCGCCCCCCTTGCCGACCACCCCGGGCCAGGCGGCGTTGTGCAGCTTCGGGAACTCGTGCGCGTGCGTCGCGGCCATCGGGGCGTCCTCGCGGGTCGGGTCGTCGGAAGGTTCGAACGAATGAATGAATGAACGAATCGGGCGGCGCGGTCACCAGCGGGGGAACGGGTCGATGAGGGTCTCGTGCAGCAGGCGGTCGACGAAGCGGACCCGGTGGATGCCGAAGAACCCGATCGCGCGGCGGTCGGCCGACTCCAACCCCTCGAAGAGCAGGTCGCCGCTGCCGTCGTCGTACTCCAGCCACGACGTCTCGGCGATCATGCCGGGGATCAGCGAGACGATCTTCAGGCCCTCGCGCGGGTCGTAGCGGCCGATGATGACGCGCTGGTCGGTCATGGCGTAGACGGTCCTGGCCAGCGCCCATCGCCTGATCGTCCACGCGCAGACGCGGCGGGCCGCCTCGGCGGCGAGCAGCCCGCCCAGCACGATCGGGGCCAGCCCGAAGCCGATCAGGGCGGCCTCCGGCGGCAACTCGTCGCGTTGCATCAGGCCGAAGATCGCCGAGAGCGAGAAGCCCGAAAGCGACACCAGCACCAGCACGAACACCATCGGGACCACGGGGATCCGGCGCAGCCGAGGCGGGTCGGGCCGCTCGGACCACAAGAGCGACTCGCCAGGCCAGAGTCCGGCCTCGATGTCCGCGACGGGATCCTCGAACTCGTCCGGAACGCGCCAGCCCTGGTCGTCGATCACGGCGAAGCCCTCGTGAAGTCGGGACGAAGAGGCGGCCGAGGCGGTCGACGCCTTCTCCCCTTGAGGGAGAAGGTGGCCCGAAGGGCCGGATGAGGGGACGACCAGCGTCGTATTTCGGTGAAAGCCTTGGAATTCAAAGGCCCTCGGTCGCGCCACCCCTCATCCGGCCTTCGGCCACCTTCTCCCTCAAGGGGAGAAGGATTCTCGTCATCGTCAAGCTTGGACGTCGGCCGCCATCGTCACCTAGCTTTCAGATAGTCGCCCACCTTGGGAAGGTCGGGGTGGGCGTCGGGGCCGAAGTAGCGGAGGCAGACCATCGGTTCGCCGCCCGTGTTCTTGAACTCCACGCCCTCGCCGGCCCGCTTGTGGGAGACGAAGACCTCGTCCTTGGTGATCTCGCCGAAGCGGATGTAGATCGGGCTGTCGACGTCGAGCTTGCCGATCGTCCCGCTCCCTTGCACCACGATCAGGCCGTAGGCGCCGGGATCCTTGATCGTGCAAGAGCGCCCCGGCTGGATCGTCAACTCACAGGCGCTGAAGACCTGCTTGCCGGCGATCGCGCCGTAGACGACCCACCTGTCCACGCAGCCCTCCGCCTCCGAGCCCGAGCGGACGATCGGCTCCAAATAGTGGTTGGTCTTGAACTCGGGGTCGACGTTCTGCTCCCAGTCGAGTTGGTCGACCAGATAGTCGAGATCCTGGTGATGCTCTTTGGGAACGTCCTTGACCAGAAGTTCCCAGGGGACGCGGCGGCCCTCGACGAGCGACTGGTACATGCCGAAGACGTCCGAGCCCCATTGCGGCTCGTAAGTCACCAGCGAGCCGGGGGCGTGCAAGACGTCCGGGGGGACCAGCCAGCCGGTGCCGGGCTTCAGCCGGTACGCCTTGGAGAGATCCAGGATGCCGTTGTCACCCTTGTTCCAGTCCTCCAGGCAGCGACGGACGTCTTCCTTGCGCGTCCCCGGCTCCAGGCCCATGAACGTGTAGGGGAAGTTGTTGCCGGTCCAGTTGAGCTGGGGGGGGAAGTAGTAGCTCTCGGGCTTCCCCTCCAGCCCCAGCTTTTCGGCCTGCTCCTGGGACTGGTGCATGTGGTGGGGGATGGGGCCCAGGTTGTCGAAGAACTTGCTGTAGACCGGCCAGCGCTTGTACCTGTCCCAGATTTTTTTGCCGACGATCTCCTCGCCGTGGGCGGCGACGGCGTCGCGGAGGGTGAACTTGCCGCCGTCGTGGACGACGTAGCTGAGGCCCTCGTCGGGGGGGGCGCCCTCGTTGGCCGCGGCGGTGGTGGAGCCGAACCAGCGCTCGTCGATGCCGCCTCTGTGGGTGCCCAGGGCGTACAGGTCTTGCCTGGCCAGCTTCAGCCGGGCGCCCGGCATCAGGAACGACCGGGGGACCCAGGTCGGGGCCAGCCGCAAGATCCCCTCGCCCGCGTCAAGAGCCGCGCGCGTGCGCGCCGCCACGTTCTGCTCGCTCATCCGATCCTCGCTCGTTTCCGAGAGCCCCGGGCGAGGCGGAACGACGCCCGGGCCTGTTTGGTCCGATCCCCGCCCCGCCTGTCGCGCGGCGGCGTCGCTTCGGTTGTAAGCCACGCCGACGCCCGACGCAAGCGCCCAGACGCGCCCGCTCGGGATTCCGCGACGGTCGAAGGTCGCGAGCCGGCTCGTGTTCGCTTATGCTCGCCGATGTCGCGCTCCCGATCCCCCCTCGACGCGAGGCAGTCCATGAAGACGCTCTCCACGTTACTCGCCGCGGTATTGTTCGGCATGGCCTCCGTTCCGTCCGGCGCGACCGCCCAGGAGGCTTCCGCGGCCGAGAACCGCTTCGCGGCCATGTCCGCCGAGCAGGTCCGAGAGTACGAGCTGGACGTGGCGCGCCGGGTCGCCGACCTGGCGCTGATTCCGCCCGGGGTGAACGTCTCGCCGCTCCCGAAATACGACTACGACAAGCTCGACTACGGCATGACCATCGGCCTGGAGCGGACGCCCAAGGGACGTCTTTGGGCCTGCTGGGTCGCCGGCGGCGACAGCCCCAAGGCGTTCTTCCTGCTGGCCTCCAGCGACGACGACGGCGCGTCGTGGTCCAAACCCCGGATGGTGATCGACGCCCATTCCCCGACCCTGCCGACGGATCGAAGCGTCCTGGTCGGCGTCCTCTGGACCGACCCGACGGGGAAGCTCTGGGTGTTCTTCGACCAGTCGATGGACATGTTCGACGGCCGCGCCGGCGTCTGGGCGACCGTCTGCGCGGACCCCGACGCCGATTCGCCCTCGTGGTCGGCCCCGCGTCGGCTCTGGCACGGCGTCATGCTCAACAAGCCGACGGTCCTCTCAACGGGCGAATGGCTGGCTCCGATGTCGCTGGACCAGCGCGAGGGGTTCGGGCCCTTCCGCGGCCTGTTCCACGAACTCGATCCCCTGCGCGGTGCCAACGCCCTGGCCTCCACCGACGGCGGCCGGACCTGGGAACGCCGAGGCGCCGCCCGATTCCCGAACCCCGACTGGCACGAACACATGTTCGTGGAGCGCAAGGACGGCTCGCTCTGGATGCTCGCCCGCACGGCCAAGGGGATCATGCAGACGACCTCGACCGACGGCGGCCGGACCTGGGCCGAGCCGACCGAGCCGACCGGAATCCGCCAGCCCAACGCCCGGTTCCACGTCCGCCGCCTGGCCTCCGGCCGGATCCTGCTGGTCAAGCACGGCGACAGGATCGACGCCCACCAGGGCCGCGTGCAGCTCAGCGCCTGGCTTTCCGAGGACGACGGCGCGTCCTGGCGCGGCGGCCTGATCCTCGACGACCGGCGGGGCGTCTCCTATCCCGACGGCTGCCAGGCCCCCGACGGCACGATCTACGTCTCCTACGACCGCGACCGCGCCGCCAGGGGCGAAATCCTCCTCGCCCGGTTCACCGAGGATGACGTCCTCGCCGGTCGACTCGTGGGCCCGAAATCGGCGCTCCGGATGCTCGTCTGCCGCCCCCTGGGGATGAAGCCCGCGCGACCGAAATGACGCTGAGAGTCTGTCCCAGAAGGGTGTTACGATCGACATAGCGGCCTTCCCCCCTCGCGGGGGAAGGTGGTCCGAAGGGCCGGATGAGGGGGGAGACGAGCCAGACGACCGTTGGAATGCCGAGCC
>CALCIB010000238.1 GCA_937907525.1 uncultured Planctomycetales bacterium
GGTGGGCGCGACCGGAAGCCGTCGGAATAGAAGTCCTCTTCCATCCGAGGCTTGCATCGATACGCGACGCCGGTCGACCCCTCATCCGGCCCTTCGGGCCACCTTCTCCCTCAAGGGGAGAAGGCGATGACCGCCGCGGCCTCTGAAAAAGTGTCGGGTCGTCAGCACCGGGAGAGGGCAGCCGCGCGGCGGCGGGTGAGGGTCGTCGCGCTTCGCGAACGCCGTCGGGTCGTCATGACGCAAACCCAGAGCGTATCCCGAGGCGCGTCGACCCTCACCCGGCCCTTCGGGCCACCCTCTCCCGGTGGGAGAGGGGACATCGGACGCTCCCCCATCCTTCTCAAATGCCACGTCGAAAAGTCGTGGCCATGGTCATCCCCGCGAGGGGGGAAGGCCGTTGCGATCGACGCCCGAAATCCGTGGCGGTCAGTCGTCTTCCGGCGCGCCCGCGAAGCGGAACGGCGGTCTGCCCGTGACGTCGGTGCTGGGGAAGCTGGGGCACCAGTAGCGCTCGACGTGCTCGACCATCAGGGTGATCCCGTCGAAGTGGTCGCCGCCGGGGGGGCGGTCGGGGTTGTACATGACGTCGGTCATGTCGCGCATGAGGACGACCCGTTTGCCCAGGGCGGTCAACTGACGGATGGCGAACGGGCGGCCGAGCACGCACATGTTCAAGTGGACGCCGCAGAGGATCACGCGGTCGATTCCGCGCTCGGCGAGGAGGTTCCAGGTCTCCTGGCCGTCGTCGGTGATCGCGTCGGGCTCGGCGATCTCGATGGCGGCGGTCTGGCGGGTCCAGGGGTCGCCGGTCTGGCATTTTTCGCCCTGGCAGTCACAGCCGCCGTCGGAGTCGTCGATGGGGAGGACGCCCTCGCGGGCCGCGTCGGTCCAGCGCCAGGCGGTCCCCCAGCGTTGCGAGGTCGCCAGCGGGACCGGCGTGGGGACGAAGGGGGCGCGGCGGGCGCGTTCGCGCTGGGGCGTCCCCTCGTAGAAGCCGGTGGTGGTGCTGGGGGCGTGGATGACGAACGCGCCTTTGGCGCGGGCGGCCTTGAGCATCGCGTTCATCGGCCCGGCCATCTCGCCGACCCGGCGCTCGGCCGACTTGCACCAGTGCTTGTCCCACATGTCGCAGACGATGATCGCCGTCTTGCCCGGCTCCCACCGGCCGATCGATTCGGTGATTTCGGTCTGGCCGTCGACCACGCTTCGGGATCGCAGGTGAAGCGTGAACGGGCCGTCGTCGGCCGTGGCGGTCGACGCCAGCGTCGCCAAGAGCAGCGCGGCGGCGAGGCTCGGGGGCGTCCGATTCATGACGGGCTCCTGGTCGGGAGGTCGAGGACGGTCGACGATTCGCTCCGTCATCATGGCGGCGCGGCGACGTCGAGGGAAGAGGCGCGGCCTTCATCACGGCGGCGGCGACCGCGTCGAGGACGTCGGGCGGTCGCATGGCGCGGTTGGGATCGAATCAAAACCGCCAACGCCGATCCTTCGTAAGAAGCCGTCCGCGCGATGCGTTATATTACATGCCGATACGGTTCGCTCTCGCCGTCCCCTTGGAGTCGCCGTGATGATCGCCGGAAGACGCTCGCGGCCTCGTCCGCGCCGGACTTTTTCGAGTTCGTGGGCGCTGCTGGAGTCGCGGGCGTTGCTCAGCGTCGCGGCCGGGGTCGCCGACGTCGCGGCGGCGCGGCGGGGGCCGACCGTCGCCGTGGACGAGCCTTACGCGCCTTACGACTCGCGCGGCTTCCAGGTCGCCGGTTCCTCCCTCTACTTCCAGGGCCCCGCCAGTTCTCTCGACGCGCGCGTCGAGGTATACGCGGCGCCGCGACGGGGCGCGGCGATCCTGATCGGCCAGACCGAGGTCGATGCCGACGGCTACTGGCGGCTCGGTTCCGACGTCACGCTCGCCGACGGCCTGTACGCGATCCGCGCCCGGGCGGTCGACCTGGCCACCGGCCTCGCCGGCCCGTTCGCGACGATGGCGTCGAAGCTCGACGTCGACCACGTCGGCCCCCGGATCATCGACGCCCGGATCCAACCGGAGCGGGGACGGATCACGCTCGTCTTCCGCGATTTCGGGGGCTACCGAAACGTCGGCGCCGGGCTCATGCGGGCCACCGTGGAGTATCCGCCGTCGTTCGCCTTCGCGCCGACGTCGGCCCCCTGGCCGGGTCCGACCGATCCGCGATGGGAGACCACCGGGGTCGACGTGTCGCCCGCCGGGCGCGACGGCGTCCAGCGAGTCGTCGTCACGATCAACGACGGGGCGCCGATTCCGGACGGGAGCTACCGGCTCTACGTCCAGTCGCCCGGCCCCGTCTACCCCGAATACGGCCCCCCTTATTACGTCCACGTCCCTTTCTGGGCCCTGGGCGTCACGGACGAGGCCGGTAACCAGCTCGACGGCGCGGCGACCAGCACGATCCCCGCGCCGGACTCCAACGACTACGCCGCGGCGTTCGTCGTGAGCGGCGGCGGGGCCTCGCGCCCCGGTCCCGTCGTCTCCCCACGATGGCGAGGCTTGATGCGCGGTTGACCGCGACGTCGGCGGCGGTCGTTCACGAGGTCGGCGCGGTCGTGGCGTTCAGGCCCCTGGCGGCGGCGAGGCGCTCGTAGAGGTCGGCGAAGCGGGCGACCATGGCGTCGGCGCGGAACTCGGCCAGGACGCGGGCGCGGCCGGCCTCGCCCAGGGCGCGGCCGCGATCGGGGTCGCGGACCAGGTCGCGGAGGGCGCGCGCCAGAAGCGGCGCGTCGCCGACCGGCGCCAGGACGCCGGTGACGCCGTCGACGACGACCTCGGTCGTTCCGGGGGCGGCGGTCGCCACCACCGGCCTGGCCTGGAGCATCGCCTCCAGCACCACGTTGGGCAGGCCCTCGTAGGCGCTGGGGAGGACCGCCACGTCGGCGGCGGCCATCAGCCGCGGGACGTCGTCGCGATGGCCGAGGAACCGGACCTTGTCCGTAAGCGCCAGCCCGACGGCCAACCGCTCCAGCGACTCGCGCGAGGGACCGTCGCCGACGATCGCCGTTCGCAGATCGGGCTGGACGTGTTGCAAGAGGTCCAGGACCTTCAGCAGGTCGTCGACCCGCTTCTGGGGGGCGAGCCGGCCGACGAAGAGGGCGAGTTTGGCGTCGCCCGGAAAGCCGATCTCGGCGCGGACGGCGGCGGGGTCGACCTTCGGGGGCGGCTCGTCGGCGATGCCGGAGTAGATCATCTCCAGGCGGTCGGCCGGCACGCCGAGCCTCTTGTAGAAGTCGACGACGGCGTGGGAGTTGCCCACCACCTTGTCGGAATACGTCGCCAGTTTGCGGTCGACGTAGCGCTCGATCGGCCCTTTCCAGAGGTCGACGGCCATCTCGGCGGTGACGACCACCGGCGCGCCGGCGCGACGGGCGGCGATCCGGCCGTAGGCGTTGGCGGCGAACAGCCAGGTCTGGACGACGTCGAAGCGGCCGGCCTTCAGGAACGCCGTCAAGCGGCGGAGGGCGGAGGGGTCGACCTTGAACCGCTTGGTGATCCCGGTCACCGGCACGCCGGCCGCGGTCAACTCGGCCTCCAGCGGGCCCGAGCGCGTGAGCGTCGCCGCCTCCACCTGGAAGCGGTCGCGCGGCAGGCCCCTGGCGAGCGTCACCATCTGCTTCTCGGCCCCCGAGCGGTCGAGCGTCGGGATGAGCTGCAACACCTTGAGCACGTCAAACCCCGTTTCCCTGGTCCGATCGCCGGCGCGCGATCACGTCGTGGAACAGTTGGAGGTGCCGCCGCGCCACGGCCCGGATCGAAAACTCCCGCTCGACCCGTCCCCGCGCCGCGCGGCTCATGTGGAAGGCGCGGTCGAAGTTCGACCACTGCTCGACGATCGCGGCGGCCAGACCGTTCGCGGAGTCGGGGGGGGCGAGCCGGCCGTGCTTGAAGTCGACGATCAGCCGGCGGTTGCCGGGGATCGCCGAGGCGACCACCGGCACGCCGACGGCCATCGCCTCCAGAAGCGCTATGCTCATCCCCTCCTCCGTCGATGGCAGGACGAACAGGTCGGCGGCGCGCAGCTCGGCCTCGACGTCCTCGGTCGCGCCGGGCATCGCCAGGGCGTCGGCGCCCAGGCTGAGTTCGTCGGCGAGGCTCGCCAGGGCCGGCCGCTCGGGGCCCTCGCCGATGAGGACGAGTTTGGCCTTCGGGAACGTGCCGCGGACGATCCGCCAGGCGCGGAGGAGCGTATGCAGGTTCTTCTCGGGCGCGAGCCGGCCGACGAACACGGCGCGGGGGGCGTCGCGCCAGCCTTCCCGGCGTTGCCAGGGGCGGGAGGGGACCGGCGCGCCGTTGGGGACGTCGTGGATCCGGTCGGCGTCGTAGCCGGCGGCGGTCAGTTCGGCGCGGACGGGCCTGGAGATGGCGATGTAGGCGTCGGCTTGTTTGCACCGCCGGGCGATCCGCGCGCCGAAGTTCCCCTTGCGCTGCCAGGCGACGTCGCCGGTGTCGCCCGCGCCCTCGGGCCGCAGGACGACCGGGAAGCCGCGGCGGGCGGCGACGCCCAACGCGGCGTGGGCGTCGTGCTTGAGCATGGAGACGTAGGCGAGATCGACCGGGTTGGCCTTCAACCACCGCGTCAGGTTCCGCATGTACAGCCACGTCCCGACGAACCGCAAGGGCGAGGTCGGCAGGCGGTGGACGACCAGCCGGCCGCCGCCGCGGGAGCGCGGCTGGTCGAACTCCTCGCGCGCGGGGAGACGGGCGGCCTCGCCGACGGCGGAGGTGAGGACGGCGACGTCGGCGCCCTCGCGGGCGAGGGCCTCGGCGAGATAGCCCAGCACCCGCTCCGCGCCGCCGATCAGGGGCGGATAGCGTCGCGAGATCAGGACCAGCTTGAGGGGGGCGGCGGCGGTCATGCGTCGGGTCGATCCGTCAGCACGCCGACGAACGGGAGGTGGCGGTAGTCGTCGTCATAGTCCAGCCCGTAGCCGACGACGAAGGCGTCGGGGATCGTGAAGCCGCGATAGTCCGGCTCGATCGGCACGGTCTGGCGGCCGATCTTGCGCAGCAGCACGGCCGTTTTGACGCTCCGCGCCCCCCGCGCGGCGAGGTGCTCGACCAGGGCGGCGAGCGTCCGCCCGGTGTCCAGGATGTCGTCGAGCAACAGCACGTCGCGATCGGCGACGTCGGGGGCGAGGGTCTCGTTGACGATCAGGGTGGAGCCGGTGGTGGTCGCGCCGCGATAGCTGCTGGCGTGGATCAGGCCGATCCGGTGGGGGACGTCGACGGCCCGGATCAGGTCGGCCAGGGCGATCAGGCTGCCGGTGAGAACCGCCACGATCGTCAGCGGCTTGCCGGCGTAGTCGCGCGCGACCTCCGCGCCGAGCTCTCGCAATCGGGCGCGGAGGGCGGCCTCCGGAATCAGGACCTCGACGGGCACGGCGATCGGGACTCCTCGCGTTACAATGAGATGACCGTCATGGATTTCGGAGGGATGGAGACGGTTTTCCCCCCTCGCGGGGGAAGACAGACCGCGAAGCGGTCAGATGAGGGGGGACCGGCGTCGGACGCGCATCCTGACGCCGGATTGAGATCCGACGCCGGTCGCCCCCTCATCCGGCCCTTCGGGCCACCTTCCCCCGCGAGGGGGGAAGGCCGTTCATCGTCCCGCCCGAATCCACTTTATGAGACGGTCTCTCAGTCTACCCCGAAACCCCCGGATCGAATAGCGGACGCCTCGGGATCGTCTCGTCATGGTGGGAGGGCGCATGCCGGAGGGCCCGACGATCGCATCCATCCCCGACGAGGAGTTGGTCCGACGGGCCCGCGAGCGCGACCCGGCGGCCCGCGAGGAGTTGTTCCTCCGCCACCGCGACGACGCCTTCCGAACCGCCCATCGCCTCCTGGGGAACGAACACGACGCCCTGGACGCGGTCCAGGACTCGCTTTTGAAGGCGTTCCGCCGGCTGGACGAGTTCGACGGCCGCGGCGGGTTCCGGTTCTGGCTGCTTCGGATCGTGGTGAACACGGCCCTGGATCAGGGGAGGAGGCGGAAGCGGAGCAAGGCCGTCGTCCTGGAGGTCGAGCCCCCGAGCGGCTCCCCCGACGACGACCCCTCCCGCGGCCTGGGACGGGCCGACCTGCGGCGGTCGCTGGACGAGGCGCTTTCGAAGCTCTCGCCCCCCCTGCGGGCGACGTTCGTGATGTTCGCCGAGGCCGGGATGACGTATAAGGAAATAGCCGAGGCCCTGGAAGTCCCGATCGGAACGGTGATGAGCCGGATCAACGGGGCCCGCCGCAAGCTCCGGGAGACGCTCGATTGGGACCGCCTCAAGGGGATCGACTAGGTCGGGACGAGAGGATGGGGAACGAGCCGATGAACGATCTCGACCGCCTCTGGGAAGCGACGCGGCCCGCCCCGCCGTCGGCCGAGGCGTGGGACCGCGTCTGGGCGGGGATCGTCGAACGGATCGACGAGCCGGTCCCGATGGTCGCGCCGTCGCGGGGCCGTTGGGCGGCCGTCGGCCTGGTCCTGCTGGCGCAGGCGGCCGCGGTGCTGCTTGCGGTGGGCGTCGGCCGCCACGCCCCCGCGCCGCCGCCGCCGATCCACGTCGAGGAGGGCCGGCTGGTCCTGATCCGAGGCGCCGCCGACGCCGTGGAGGTCGCCGATCTGACCCCCCGGCTCGGAAGCGCCGGGGTGGACGCCTGGTATCTGGTCCACAATTACTTCGAGTCCGCCGCCGCCGGCCCGTTCGTGGCGATGGCCGAATGAAACGGTGGGACGGGGCGACGTCCTACGTCCCCTCTCCCGCCGGGAGAGGGTGGCCCGAAGGGCCGGGCGGGGGTCGTCGCGCTTCGGAGGGGGTGACGGTCTCCAGGCTCCCAATCCAACGGCGTTCTCGAAGCGCGACGACCCTCACCCGCCGCTTCGCGGCCGCCCTCTCCCGGCGGGAGCGGGGACCGAGAGCTTCACTCGCGCTCCTCCTTATTTTATTCGTCGGCTGCGCGCCTCGTCCGGAACCCGCTCCGCCGCCGGTCGAGCCGGGGCGGTCGGTGACGGTCACGGTCTTCGCGATCCGGGCGACGCCGGGGGCGGGGTTCGATCCCCGGCTGGCGCCGGTGCGAGGCCAGTTGCGGTCGATCGCGCCCGACGACCGACTGGAGTTGATCGCCACCGCCAGCGAGCCGCTGAGGCCGGGGGAGACCCTGACTTGCGAGCTTGGCGACGACCGGATCGCCGAGACGACCTTCGAGAAGGACGAGGACGGCCGAATCTTGCTGCGCTGCGTCTTCAAGGACGGCGACGCGCCACCGTTCTCCACCCGCGTCGACGCCCCTGAAAACCAACTCTTCTTCTACGAGCGCCCCCTGGGTGACGGCGCCCGCGCCTTGATCGGCGTGGGCGCGCGCTGAGGGTCCGTTTCCCTCGTCACCCCCGCCTGGGGATCGCCGCGACGATCCGGCGGGCGTCGGCGCGGCGCCTGGCCTCGCGCCAGGCGACGGCGGCGGCGAACGCGACGGCCAGCCGAGGCGCGGTCGCCGCCTCCTCCTCGCCGGCCGCGCCGACCGGGGCGATCGGGGCCGGGCGGGAGAGGCGGACCTGGGCCATGGCCTCGTCCCAGACGGCCACGTCGTCGACGGCCGGCGCGACCGGCGGCGCGACGTCCGGGGTCCGATCGAGGGCCGGCGCGATCGATTCGGGCGCGGCCGGCTCGGCGGCGGCGGGGGCGTCGATATCGATCGTCGTCGGGACCGATGGCGCCTCGATCGCGGGCGCGGTCCGGGTCGTGGGGGTCGCGATCGACTGGTTGGGGGCCGCGGCGTCGGTCGCGACGGTCAAGGCGACCGGCGTCGCGGCGACGTGGACCGCCGTTTGGGCCGGCGCCGTCGCGACGGCGGCGGGGAGCGTGCTGATCCAGGCGTTGGCGACCGTCGCCTGAGAGACTGTCGTGACGCTCGCCGCGGGGGTCGCGGGCCCGGCCTGGCCGGCGACGAAGTCCCACCAACTGGGGAAGGAGCGCGTCGAGGCGTGGTGGACCGTCGTCGTCGTCGCGGGCGCCGGGGCCGCGTCGTACAGCGCCGCGCGCGCGATGATGTTGGAGGCGATGGGCGATCCCAGGCCGGTGACGAGGTCGTAGCCGGGCCCAGCGTTTCCGGCGAAGTTGTAGCCGCTGGTGACGTCGTGGAACGCCGTGGCGTAGGCCGACGACGGATAACTCGGCGTGCCGTAGAGGCTGTAGAGCCCCGCGAGGGTCTGGCTGGAGCTGAGCGCCGGCTTGCCGACGGCGAACCGCGCCTGGTCGGCGTCGGCGATCAGGCCGGCCCACACCGGGGCGCCGGCGCTGGTGCCGCCGATGGTGAACCAGCCGGTGGCGCCATTGCCGGGGGCGGTGGTGTAGACGGCCACGCCGCTGGAGGGGTTGGCGTCGGAGGCCACGTCGGGGACGAGCCGGCCGTAGGCCGCGTTCGCGCCCAGCGCGGTCGCCTGATAGCTCGGCGGCGGCTCGTACCGACTGACGCCGCCGGCGCTGCCGCCGTAGCCGGTCCACCACGAGCCCGAAGCGTTCCAGGCCGTCTCCGATCCGTTGGCGTTCAAGGTCGTGCCGCCGACGCTCAGGACGTATGGGGAGGCGGAGGGCCACTCGACTCCCGACGCGCCGCCGTCGTCGCCGGAGGCCGCCACGAACGTGACGTTGGGATTGGCGAAGTACGCCGTCGTGTCGTAGGCCGTCTCCCCCCGGAACTCGGAGCCCTCCCAGCTCATCGAGACCACGTTGCCGAGCTTGGCCGCGGTCTGCGTCGCGGCCAGCAAGTCGGAGAGGCTCGCCGAGCTCGCCTCGACCAGCACGATCTTGGCCCCCGGCGCGGCGACGTGGGCCCACTCGACGTCCAGTGCCTCCTCCATGTCCCAGCCCGCGTTGGCCGCCGGCAGGCCCGTCGTCTGGCCGTTCTCGTTGACCATCGTCAAGGACGCCGCCGGCAGGCCGTAATAGGCGTCGAACGCCTTCAGGTCGGATGCGAGCGTGGGGTTGCCGTAGGCGTCGACGATCGCGATCGTCGTCCCTTGCCCCGCCGTCGCCGAGGCGCTGAAGTCGTAGTCCGACAGCAACGTTTGGGGCGAGACCGCCGAGCCCGGCGACGGACTGGAGACCGCCGGGCCCAACTCGGGCGTGATGGTCGTGGCCGCCGCGGCGGCGGCGGAAAGCACCGTCCTGGTCTCCAGGGCCTCGATTCGAACGTGGAACGTCCGCGGCGCGTGCCTGCGTCTCAGGTTCATCGATGTCGACCTTTGGTTGGGAACTCGAAGGCTGTCGATCAAGGTCGGTCGCCCACGAGGCGACGCCAGCTCATGGTGACGTCGGCGCGCGCGAGGGCCGGATCCGTCACTCCCGCGCGGCATGATGAATTTCCGCTAAGGATTGATCGTGAGACGGGGCTCGAAGGCGACTTCGAGGTCCGCGATTCCCCGGCGTCGCATCATCATGCCTTGCCGCCATCCTGGGCGCGCGACCTCATGAAACACGCCCGACGCGCGAACGAGCCAATCGTCCCAACTTTTGGGTAATTCAAACGATCGCGTTTCGGCCTTGTATTTGGGACGACGGAATTCGTGGTGGCGTCAAGGAGATTCCTCGTCCGACGTCGCCGTGAATCGGTTGCGGTCCGGCCGGCGGGAAATGGGAGCGGATCGAGCCGATCGTCGTCGAGGAACTGACCGCCGCCCGCGCGATCGTCACGGTGTACGGCCACGGCTGATCGGCGTGCTTGGATCGACGGCCCCCGGCTGGTATTCTTGGGCGACTCTCCGTCGGCCGCCGGGCCTTCGACGGTTCGTCCCGCCTCTGAAATTCGGGTCGATCCCGTAGGCTGGGTCTGGACCCAGCCCACGCGAGCCACGGCCATTTCCGGGCTGGGTCTCGACCCAGCCTACGGGACCGACCCGAAATCCAAAGGCGGAACGAAGCGCCGGCGGCCGTCGCGTCACATCCAAAATCTCCGCGCTCAAGCGAGGGACGCCGTCATGATTCGGGTAGGGATCGTCGGTCTCGGGTTCATGGGACGAATGCACTACCGCTGCTGGAAGTCGCAGCCGGGGGCGACCCTCGCGGCCGTCTGCGAGGCCAACCCCAAGGTCCTCGCCGGCCTCGGCTCCGCGCCCAAGGGGAACGTCCAGGGGGCGGCCGACCACGTTGATTTGACGGGCATCCAGACGTTCACGGACCTCGACGCCCTGATCGCCTCCGGGACCGTCGACGCGCTTTCGATCACCCTGCCGACGTTCGTCCACCCGGACACGACGGTCAAGGCGCTCAAGGCGGGCCTGCACGTCCTTTGCGAGAAGCCGATGGCGCTCAACCCGGCGGAGTGCGACCGGATGATCGCCGCGGCCGACGAGGCCGGGAAAGTGCTTCAGATCGGCCACTGCATCCGGTTCTGGCCCGAGTACGCGGTCGCCCGCGACCTGGTCAACTCCGGCGAGTACGGCAAGCCGATCGCCGCCACCTTCCGGCGGTTCAGCACCGCGCCGAACTGGAACCCGGACAACTGGTTCGCCGACGAGTCGCGCTCCGGCGGCCAGCCGCTGGATTTGCACATCCACGACTCGGATTACATCCACCACCTCTTCGGCCTGCCGACGGCCGTCTCCAGCATCGCCGACCCGCCCCAGGCGTACATCTCCAGTCAGTATTTCTACCCCGACGGCCCGGCCGTCGTGGCCGAGAGCACCTGGCGGATGGCGCCGACGTTCGGCTTCGAGATGAGCTTCAACATCGTGCTGGAGCGGGCCGTGATCGTCTACGACTGCACCCGCGCGCCCGCCTACCGCGTCTGCCCCGACGAGGGCGAGCCGTTCACCCCCGAACTCCCCATCGGCGACGGCTACACCCGCGAGATCGACCACTTCGCCCGCCTCGCCGCCGGTGAGACGCTCGAACCCGTCGTCACGCCGTTCCAATCCCGAGAGACCGTCCGCCTGGTCCTCGCCGAGAAACAATCCGCTCGCGAGGGCCGTCGCGTCAACCTCTGACCGCCGCGGGCGAACGTAACGGTCGGCGGTCGTGGACGACGCCCGCCGGTCGCCCTAGAATTCCAACGGCGAGACGCATGAACCGGGTCGACCTCCAGCAACTCGCCGACGACCGCGTCCTGGACGCCGAGGCCCTGCTCGCCGCCGGCCGGTGGTCGGCGGCGTACTACCTCGCCGGATACGCCGTCGAGTGCGCCTTGAAGGCGTGCGTCGCCAAGGAGACGAGGGAATTCGATTTCCCGGATCGCGATCGCGCGCGGGAGGTCTTCACGCATGACCTCGCGAGTCTCTTGAAACACGCGAAGCTTGAGAAGCGCCTGGCGGCGGACTCTTCGACGGGAGGGGTGGTCGGACCCAGGCTGCTTTCCAATTGGCTGGTCGTGAAGGACTGGAACGAGCATTCTCGTTATCGGCAGTTGACCGAGGCCGACGCGCGACGCCTTATCCTCGCCGTGACCTCCCACGCGGAAGGAATGCTACCATGGATCAAACTCGTCTGGTGAACGAAGAGCTAAATGAGGGGTTGCGGTTCGTCCGGAGATTTCACGAATCCCACCCGGTCTCGGTCGCGTTCTGGCTCAAATCGCCCGACGACTCCCCCTGGTATCTTTACATCGTGCCCGAGTCCCTGCGCGGCGACGACCTGTATTCGGCCTACCAGGTGGTGGCCGAGTTGGGGGTCGAATCGTACTCCCCCAATTTCGACCCGTTCACGATCAAGCTGATCCCGAGCGACGACCCGCTCGCCGAGGCCGCGCGGGAGGAGATTCGAGACTGGCGCTTCGGCCACGCGCGTCGGCTGACCGCTACTTGGTTCGGCGATCGCTACGTCGAGGGCGTCTACATCTACCCTCCCGCCGAGTTCGCCGCCGTCGCCGACGGGTCGCCGACCCCTTGATTCCGACGGTCGCATCCCGCACCCTCGATCGGATCGGTGTTCGACATCCCGAGCGAGGACGTGACGATGCGACGAACGATCAGGGGCCTGGCGACGGCCGCGGCGGCGCTGGCGCTTTTGGGGACGGTTCGGGGCGA
Organism: uncultured Planctomycetales bacterium; assembly: GCA_937907525.1. Taxonomy (GTDB): domain Bacteria; phylum Planctomycetota; class Planctomycetia; order Isosphaerales; family Isosphaeraceae; genus Paludisphaera. The sequence goes on from CALCIB010000238.1 coordinate 12,030, forward strand.
GGAGGCGAGGGTGGTCTTCAAGGCGGGGTTCGCCGACCGCGACGTCTCCCCCAAGATCGGCGACGAACAGCCCGGCGGCTACGGCAAGGCGTACCACCGGACCTTCCACGACCCCTGCAAGGCCCGCGCGGCGGTCTTCGACGACGGCGAGAACCGCGTGGCGATCGTCGGCCTGGACGCGCTTTTCATCCGCGCCCGGACCGTTCGCGAGATCCGCGGGGAGATCGAGAAGAAGACCGGCATCCCCGCCGGCTCGATCCTGATCGGCGCCTCGCACTCGCATTCCGCCGGCCCCATCGGCATGTTCCTCCCCGGCGAGTTCGCCGACGCCCCGCCGTTGGTCCGCGACATGGTCGAGAAGGAGACCGTTGGCGCCTCCCCGGAATACCTGGAGAAGGTCAAGACGGGGATCGTCGACGCCGTCGTCGAGGCCGACGCCCGGCGCGTCCCGGCGCGCGGGGCCGCGGGTTTCGGGACGGCCGAGGGGGTGGCGTACAACCGTCGCTTCCAGATGAAGCAAGGGTTCGCCATGACCCATCCCGGCGTCGGCAACCCGGACATCGTCGAGCCCGCCGGCCCCGTCGATCCCCAGGTCGGCGTGCTGGGGGCGTGGGACGAGTCGGGCGAGATGCTGGGCTGCGTGGTTAACTTCGCCTGTCACAACACCTGCGGCGTCGGCGGGATCTCGTCCGACTACGTCGGCTACGTCGAGAAGACCGTCAAGGGCCTGATGGGCGAGGACGCCGTCGTCGTCTTCGTCCTGGGGATGGCCGGCGACATCACCCAGGTCGACAACCGCCAGCCGTTCGAGGGCCCCCAGTTCGGCGAGGCCGCGGCCAGGCGCGTCGGCGGGACCGTCGGCGCCGAGGCGTGCAAGGTCCTGGTCAACGCCGAACGCCAGGCCGGCCCCCTGACCCCGGTGCTCGCGACAAGCCGCGTCCTTCAAATCAAGCGCCGGCCGCCCTCGCCGGAGCATGTCGCCGCGGCGCTGGAGTTGGTCCGGAAGCCGGACAAGACGGGAGTGGACCCGACCGAATGGACCTTCGCCAAGGAGACGGTGGTCCTGGACGAACGGATCAAGAAGGAGCCGGTCGCCCCGGCCGAGGTCCAGGCGATCCAGGTCGGCCCGGTCGTCTTCCTCACTTCGCCCGCCGAGTTCTTCTGCCAGTACGGCCTGGACCTGAAGGCGGGCTCGAAGTTCCCGTACACGTTCCCGGTGTCGCTGGCCAACGACGTTTTGGGCTACATCCCCCACGAAAGCGCCATGGACCCGGAAACCGGCGGCGGCTACGAGACGAGGCTGACCGCCTACAGCAACCTGGAGCCGACCGCCGGCCGCCGGATCACCGACGCGCTTCTGGATCTGTCGTCCAGGCTGGCCCCCGGCGCGGTCCCCAAGGCCCCGCCGACGCCGCCGTTCAAGGGCAAGCCCTGGACCTACGGCGACCTTCGGCCGCAGCTTGATTGATCCGATCCGATCCGAACCGCCACCGACGATCGAGGCCCCGCCATGCTTCAACTCGGCATCGTGACGTACAACATCGCCAAGGACTGGGACCTTCCCACGATCCTCAAGAAGCTGGAGGCCCTCGGCTATGGGGGCGTCGAGTTGCGGACGACGCACAAGCACGGCGTCGAGGTCGGGCTCTCGGCCGACGCCCGCCGCGAGGTCCGCAAGCGGTTCGAGGATTCGCCCGTGCAGTTGGTCGGACTGGGAAGCGCCTTCGAGTATCAAAGCCCCGACCCGGCCGAGGTCCGCCGCCAGATCGAGGCGACCAAGGAGTACGTCCGGTTGGCCCACGACGTCGGCGCCCTGGGCGTGAAGGTCCGGCCCAACGGCATCCCCAGGGGCGAGGATCCGGAAACCGTCTTCCGCCGCATCGGCGCGGCGCTTCACGAAATCGGCGAGGACGCCGAGGGTCAGGGGATCGAGATCCGCGTCGAGGTCCACGGCCCCGGCACCTCCGAATGGCCGGGCTTCGCCCGGATCATCCGGCACGCCGATCACCCCAACGTCGGCGTCTGCTGGAACTCCAATCCCCAGGACGTCCCCAAGGGGGGAACGTCGATCGCCGACAACTACAAGCTCGTCGCCGGCAAGGTCCGAACCGTCCACCTCCGCGACCTTACCGACGAGGCCTATCCCTGGCGCGAGTTGTTCCAACTCCTGGTCGCCGACGGCTTCGAGGGCTTCACCATGGCCGAGATCCCCGACAGCCCCGATCCCGACCGCGTCCTGAGCTACTTCCGCGCGCTCTGGCTCGCCTACCAGCCCGAGGAAAAGGCCCGATGACCGCCGGGCTCGCCCTGCTGCTGTCGGCCGCGATCGCCGCCGCGACGCCCGCGCCCACCGCCGACTACGACACGCGAACCATCGAGGGCTGGACCGTCCGCGTCCATCGCGACTTCCCCCGCGACGACCCCGAACTGGCCGAGAAGACCTTTTCGCTGCTGGCCGATCAACTCCGCGGGATCGTCCGGATGGTCCCGGCCGAGGCCGTCGCCAAGCTGCGGAAGATCACGATCTGGGTGGAGCGCGCCGAGCCTCACCACCCCTGCATGGCCTACCACCCCGACCCCGGCTGGCTCCGCGACCACGACATGAACCCGGAGAAGGCCCGTTGCGTGGAGATCGCCAACGCCGCGAACTTCCTGAGTTGGTGTCGCGACCAGCCCTGGATGGTCCTTCACGAACTGGCCCACGGCTACCATCATCAGTTCGTCGCGGAAGGCTTCGACAATCCCGAGGTCGCCGCGGCGCTGGCGCGCGCCCGCGAGTCGAAGATCTATGAAAACGTGCTCCATATCAACGGTCGCGAGACCCGCCACTACGCCCTGACCAACCCGATGGAGTTCTTCGCCGAATCGTCCGAGGCCCTCTTCGGCGCCAACGACTTCTACCCCTTCGTCCGCGCCGAGCTGAAGCGCCACGACCCCGAGGTCCACGCGCTGATGAGGCGGCTGTGGCTGGTCGAGCCGCGCGGCGGCTGAAGCGCCGGCGCGTCCGACGGTCGCGTCGTTTTCAGGGCTTGGGCGGATCGAGGGGCGGGACGTCGTCGAAATCGTCGTCGACGGGATCGATCTCGGCCCTGGGCTTGGTTTCGGGCTCGGTCTTGGGCTTCGACGGGATCGGGCGGTTTTCGGGTCGCGCCGGGCGCGGGTCGGGGACGGCCGCGGGGAGGTCCTCGTCGTTGACGGCCGACGGTCGTCGCGCGGGCTTGGCCGGGGGGAGGGGGTCCAGGTCGTCGTCCTCGTCGATCGGCTCGGGGCGGACGACGCGGGGGCGGGCCTGGGCCGGGCGGTCGGCGGGTCGGGGGGCGTCGCCGTCGATGACGATCGCGTCGTCCTCGACGATCCGGCCGGGGACGACCGGGGTCGGCAGCGCGGTCTTCTCGGCGAGGAGGGCCTGGAGGACGCCGGCCTCGGCGGTGACCGGCAGCGTGCCGTTGACGGCGAGGATCTCGGCGACGGCGACCGGGCGGCCGTAGTAGTTCATGTTCGCCCGCCAGTCGATCTGGAGCGTCCCCCCCTCGGCCGAGACGCCGGCGAAGACGCCGCGGCTGTTGGAGTAGGAAAGGATCTCGGACTTCAGGGCGACGTCGGTGGCGGCCTCGAACCGCTTGCCCGCGGGACCGGCGGCCACGCCGACGTCCACGCCCAGGGTCAGCTTGTCGCGGCCCTGGATGAAGCGGTCCAGCCCGCGGTGGGACTGGAAGACGAGGATCAAATCGGTCCTCTGCGCGCCGACCTGGACGCCGAAGCTGCCACCGGCCAGGCGGATGAAGACCGGGTTGCTCCACGAGCCGTCGGGCTGATGGACCAGAAGCACGCCGCGGCCGAAGCGGGCGCCGATGACGAAGCCGGCCTTGAGCATGTTCGGCACGATCACGATCCCGCGGGCGTCGCGCATCACCAGCCGGGGCATGCCGGTCTTGGGGTTGCGCGTCACCTCGCTCATCGCCTCGATCGCCTGGCCGATCACCACGTCCGGCGGTTTTTGCAATTGCGCCGTCGCGGACGTCGCGAGGGTCAGCGCGAGCAACAAGGCGACGGGCGGCGTTCGCTTCGGGATCGACGTCATGGGAGGCTCGCCGGTTCGTGGGAGACGGAGTTTCCGGCGGGTTTTACAGCCGATCGGATTTTCCGTCAAGCCGGCGCGTCACGCCTCGCGGCGAGGCCCGGAAGTCATTCGATCTCCCCGTCCTCGTTGCAATAGCAGGCGTCGGAGCCGTACTTGTGCCACTCGTCGCGCTCGGCGACGAGCTCCGCCAGGCGGGCGAGGATGGCCTCCTTGTCCTTGAGGACCAGGTCGTCGTCGACGAGGGTCGCGGGAGCGTCGTCGTCGGCGACGAGGACGACCTCGTGGGCCAGGCCCGCGTCTTGAAGCGCCTGCTGGACGTCCCGACCGGTCGCGCCCTCGGCCGTCCTGTGGAGGGTGAGCATCGCGTCTCCTTTCTCGGGCGCCCTGGCTCGGGACGTTCGCGGACGACGATCCCGGGACCGTTCACGTTCGCCTGGCGCGCGCGATCCCGCGAGGGCCCGGAATCGGGCCGGCCGCGGCTCAACTCGCGCCCCGGCGACGCCGCTTCCGCCGCCACTTGAGGAAACGCTCGCGCGGGGCGTGGTACGCCCCCATGGTATGCATGGCGACGATCGAGAGCCAGGCCGCGAGCAGCCAGCAGGTCAGACTCGCGGCGATGTAGACCCAGAACGCCCGGTCGCGCAGGGCCAGCGCGGCCGCGAAGGCGATCCCGACGACGGCGAAGAGGGCCGCGACCGTCAGGCTGAGCCCGAGGAACGACGGGCCGAGCCGCGCGATCGCGACGAGGACCGCCCCAGGCCGGGCCGCCAGGGCGTCGTCATGTAGGAACGTCATCATGAGCGCCATCAGGGCGTAAGGGAGCCCGGCCAATCCGAGGGCCGCGGCCGCCAGCGGGCTCCACGACCCGTCCGACGAGGCCAGCGCCATCCAGTAGGTCGCCAGCGGCAGCAGGCCGACGCCCGCCCCGAGCACGATCCAGACGAGCCAGGAACCCAGGCCGTCCAGGAGGCCGTCGGCGTTGCGGTCGGGAGGGCGGGGCGGCGGACGCTCCCCCTCGCTCGACGCCGCCAGCACCCGCGCCAGGTATCGGAGATCGTAGATCATGACCAGGGGCGACAGGATCACGACGGGCAACGCCGAGATCAGGGCGATCAGGCGGCCGATCGAGGGCGTTCCCAGCAGTTCGGCGTCGGCGAGGACGGTCAGGCAATACTCTGGAGCCAGGCAGCCCATCACCCAGCCCGAGATCCCGATCGCCGCGACCATCGCCAGACCCTCGCCCCCCCGCGCCGGGTAGAAGAGATGCGGCGGAAACCACGGGTCCAAACACCGCGGCTCGGCGTCTTCCCGCTCCCTCCTCGCTCTCCGATCCCGCGGGGAGAGAGGCGGGCGGGGCGTGGCGTCCTCGACCTCCTCCCGAGACTCCTCCGAGGTCCGCGCCGACGCCGAGGTCGGCGCGGGCGGGATCGGGGCCAGTTCATAGGTCTCCCGCCGGTCCCGCTCGCGGTCGGCCGTCTCGGCGGGCGGCGCGGGCTCGCCCAGGGCTTCGGCCTCGTCGGGCCGCGGTTCGACGAGGCCGTCCATGCGGGGGGGCGGCGCGGCTGGGACGAGGTCGTACGTCCCCCGCCAGTTCCATTCGTCCTCCACGTCCTCCTCGACCGCCGGCTCGGCCGGCGCGGCTTCGGGGCCCCGCCGGAGCATCTCCAACACGTCGTCGTCCGACACCGTCTTGGGCGGAGGGACCGACGCCCCCTCGGGAATCCGGAGCGCGCGACCGCAACTCGGACAGCGCCCGCCCTCGCCGGGTTCCATCCTCGCCGTCCTCAACCGCCGTCCGCAAGGACAGACCAGGGTCGTCACGCCCATCGCGATCACTCGCTCGTTCGCCCCGCCGGGCGGCGACGCCGCGTCGCCGCGTGACGACGATTGTAGGGGCGCGACCGCCGCCGCTTCAAGGACAATTGTGGGAGAAAGTCGATCGAGCCGCCCGGGTCGCGCGGCGGGCGAGCGTGAACCGCTCCGGCGGTTCGGGGACCTAAGAGGGTTCAGCGGATGATGCGAAGGTCCGGGGGTGCGTCGTCGCGGGCGATCCGGGGGCGGGCGCGGGGGTCGGCGACGGCTTCGTCGAAGCGGAGCGGGGTGCGGCCCTCGGGGCGCGCGGGCCGCTCGGCGAGGGTCTCGCCGGAGGCCATGGCGGTCGCGTCGTCGGCGTACTGGTTGTAGTGGAGCGTGAGGATCCGGCGCATCTCGACGATGGCGGGCTCGGTCTGCTGGGCGCTGTGGCCGCTGGAGACGACCAGTTCGGACATCGCGCCCTCGAGGTGGGCGCTCAGGTACGGCACGACGCCGTCGCCGCCGTCGGGGAGGGGCTCCTTGCCGTCGTAGCCGATGATCGAGTGATAGGGGACGTCCTCGCTCATCGGGAGTTTGGAGACGGCCAGGAGCACCGGGTTGGCCGGCCGGAGCTGGGCGATGCTCGTGGCGTAGCGACGATCGCGGAACTCCCAACCCAGGTCGTCGCGGCCGTTGAGCTTCGCGAGCGCCCCCTGGATGTCCACGACGTCCCGAGGGACCCGGATCAAGCGCGAGGCGATCCGGCTGATCCAGGCGTCGCCCATCGGGCTGCCGCGGTGGGGCGTGGAGATGAAGACCACGCGGTCGACCGTCGGCACCGGGGCGAAGAACATGGAATCCAGCAACATCCGCTTGGGCTCGTCGGCCAGCACGACGTCGTCGGGCGACTTGCCGGACGCCGCGGTCCAGAGGATGTCTCGGCTGTCGCTCATCATCAACCGCGAGAGGACTCCCCCCATGCTGTGGCCGATGACGACCATCCGGTCGAACGCGGGGTCGCGGCCGTAAGGGTCGAAGTCGTCCCGGATCGTGATCAGCGACGACCGCAGCCGAGCCGCCGAGGTGAGGATCGGATTGCCCGTGGAGTAGAAGAACATCCAGAATTGATAGCGCTTGCGTAGTTCGGGGTCGCCGCGGAGTTCGTTGACGGCGTCGGCCCAGGCGCTGGGGTTGGACATGAGGCCGTGGACGAAGACGACGGGGATCTTCCCCGGCTGGTAGGGGTCGACCATGAAGATGCCGGTCTTGCCGTCGAACTCCGAGGGGTAGAGGACGGCCAGGCTGCCGACCAGGTCGAGGTTCTTCTCGTGGAACTGGCGGGCCAGGCCGACGGTCATGTCGTAGGCCATGGGCGTGGGGACGCCGCCGTCGGGCGTCCAGAGCATGTCGGGTTCGGCGATCGGGTCGTGCAGTTCCAGGACGGCCGAGGGCTCGTCGCCGCGACCGGGTCGGAGCACGGCCGAGGCCGCTCGGAAGAGTTGCGCGGGGAAGTATTTTTCCGACGGGTCGGTAAGGTCGACGGCCCCCTCGACGGTCTTGCTCCGCCGTTCGACGGGCCGGGCCATCTGGATCACCACCGGCGCGCCGACCCCTCCTCGGCCGACCGTCTCGCGGATCCCCTTGACCTGGAACTCGCGGGAGGGGAGCACCTCTTGCCAGAGCGCGGCCTCGTACAATCCGATCCGGCCGGAGACGCCGATCCCGGACTGGCGCAGGGCCTCGGCCCAGTTCATTCCTTTTTCGGATTTGGCGCGGCGGTCGGCGGTCGCCAGCATGTACTCGATCGCCTTGCGGTAGGCGTCGCGGGCGTCGGCTTGCATGGCCGAGGGCTCGGCCTCCGCGCTCCCGGCGGCGACGACCGGCAGGACCTGAAGCGCCGCGTCTCGGAAGTAGCCGATCGCGAAGCGGGGGTGTTTGCGGTCGAGTTCCAGCCCGGTACGGATCAGGGCGTGGGCGCGGAGGTTTTGCGCCGGCGCGTCGGAGGAGGTCTCGACGACCTCGTGGGTCTCGCGACCGATGATCGGCTTCTGATGCACCACGATCGACGCGCAGCCGCCGCCGGTCGCGCCGAAGCACGCCATGGCCAGCAGCAACCAGCCCCCGCGCCGTCGCCTCGTCATCCGCCCCCCTTCGCGTCCGAACCGTCGCGCCCGATGGGAAATCGCGGGGATCTTAACGATTTCCCCGAACCCGTCTGCGCGGGTTTGCCGGAGGCCGGCATGGCGGGCCATCGACTCGTCCAATTCGCCGGCCCGCGCGGTATCATGGGCATGGATCGCGCGTTTCGGACGTCTTCGCGTCCGCGACGCCTTTTGGAGCCGGAGTCGAGGGAGGCGCGACCATGACGACGATCACGGTGGAGGAGGCCCAGGCCAATCTCTCCCAATTGCTCGACCGACTCGCCCCGGGCGAGGAGTTGGTCGTCACCCGCGACGCCCGGCCGATCGCCCGCCTGGTCGGCCTGCCCGCCGAGAAGTCCCGCCCCGTATTCGGCCGGGGACGCGGCCATCTCGTCATCCTTTCCGAGGACGACGACCACTTGAAGGACTTCGAGGAATACATGCCGTGAGGCTGCTCCTCGACACCCACGCGCTGCTTTGGTTCCATCTCGGCGACGCTCGTCTGAGCGTCCCGGCGCGAGCCGCGATCGACGACCTCGGCAATCAAAAGCTCGTCAGCCCGGCGAGCTTCTGGGAACTCGCGATCAAGATCAGCGCCGGGAAGTACGCCCTGAACGTCCCTTACGAGGACTTCATCAGGATGGCCGTCTTCGACAACGATTTCGAGATCCTGCCGGTCGAGCCCCGGCATACGGCGGCCATCATCGCCCTGCCCTTCCACCACAAGGATCCCTTCGACCGCTTGCTGATCGCCCAGGCGATGGTCGAGGGCGCTTCGATCGTCAGCGTGGACTCAAAGTTCGACCCGTATCCGGTCGCCCGCCTCTGGTGATCCGGCCCATTTCGCGATCCGTCTTCTCCCGCGAGGGAGGCCGTTGACGCTTCCCCGAGGCCGTGGCGGTTGGAAAAGTTCGGCGGTCGGTGGACGCCGGAGGTCGAGCGGCCACTATCCTCGCGCGGTCGCTGGAGGCGAAGTAGGCCGCGTGATTGGCGTCGCCTCCCCGCCGGCTCAGGGGGCCATCGGCGCGTCGTCGGGAGCCTGGCCTTGTTGCTCGCGGAACGCCTTGGGGCCGGTGACGTTCAGGGCGACGCCGCGGCCGTCGGGGGTGATGACGAACAGGGGGAGCCCGCGGTCCAGGTCGTGATCGCGGATCGCGGCGAGGAACTGAAGGACGTTCTCGACGCGGACGTCGCCGACGGCGACGATCCACATGCCGGGGCGCAGACCCGCGTTGAACGCCGGGCCGGCGGCGACGACGCGGTCGACCTCCACGATCGGCCGCGACTTGCCGTCGGGGCCGGGGGCGTCCGCCTCCTTCACTCGAAAACCCAAAGGCGCGATCTCGGGGTTGGTCGGGCTCTCCGCCAAGGTCACCCGCGCCGTCTGCTCGACGCCGTCGCGGAAGAAGGCGACGGGGACGTCGACGCCCGCCCCCAGGTCGGCGGTGACGTAGCGCAGGCCGGTCGGGTCGTGGACCTTGCGGCCGTCCATCGCGGTGATGACGTCGCCGGGGCGAAGGTCGGCGCGGGCGGCCGGGCCGTCGGGGATCAGCCCGCCGACCACCACTCCGTCGGCGTGGGGCGGCAGCTTCAGCGCCTTCGCGGTCTCGTCGTCCAGGGGCCGCAGGGCGACGCCCAAAAAGCCCCGCGTCACCTTGCCGTCCTTGATGAGCGCCTCGACGATCCGGCGCGCCAGCGACGTCGGGATCGCCAGGCCGATTCCCTCGTAGCCGCCCGACTGGGTGATGATCGCCGTGTTGATGCCGACGATCTTGCCCGACAGGTCGATCAAGGGCCCGCCGGAGTTGCCGGGGTTGATGGCGGCGTCGGTCTGGATGAACGACTCGTACTCGGCGATCCGCAGGTCGTTGCGCTCGGTCGCCGAGACGATCCCGGCGGTCACCGAGTGGTCGAACCCCAACGGGCTGCCGATCGCCAGCACCCAGTCGCCGATGTCCAGCTTGTCCGAGTCCCCCCATCGGGCGGCGGTCTTCAATTCGGCCTTGACCTGAAGGACCGCCAGGTCGGTCTTGGGGTCGGCGCCGACCAGCCGCGCGGGGACGTCGTCGCGAGGGCCCAGCCGGACGATGATCTGCTCGGCGTCCTGGATGACGTGGTTGTTGGTGACGATGTAGCCTTCGTCGGCGTCGATCACCACGCCCGAGCCCAGCTCGCTGCGAAGCCCCTCGTGCTGGGAAGGCGCGCCCAGGGGGAGGCCGTGACGGCCGACGCCGCCGCCGCCGCGATACGAACGGACGTTGACCACCGCCGGCGAGACGGCCGTCGTCGCCAGCCGGAACAGCCGCGACGCCTGACTGACGGCCCCGCGCTCGTCCAGCTTGCCGAGCGCTTCGGTCGCCGCCTGGGCGCGGCCGGCCTCCCACGCCCTTCCGGAGCGCTCCGCGACGAACGGCGCGCCGTAGACCGCCAGCACCGCCACGCTCAAAAGCGCCAGGATCACGGCGAACCCGCGGCGAAGCGGAGGCGTGGTCGGCCTTGGCGGGGGAGCGTCGTATCCAAACTCGTCATCCGGCCGATCGTCCGACGCCATGGCTTGCGCGCCCCCGCCTGAAGGACTCTCGAAGCGGGCGAGCCCCGCGACGGTAGGCTATTGTGAGGGGCCGACGAGTCGAAATCAACGGCGACGGTCGCCGCCGCCGCCGACTTGCACGCGGGCCGTCTTCGATATACGCTTCAAACGCGGTGGATGCCCGCCGACGTGGATCGTTCCCCCCCGGCCGAGGCGCGGACGATGGCTTACCTGTTCATCTTGATCGCGTGCGTCGTCGCCGCCAGCGGCGGCGCCTACCTCATCCTCCAGTCGCGCGAGGAGGTCGAGGACGAGGAGCGCCGCCAGGCCAAGGTCGCCTTCCGCGAGGTCCTGACTCGCGAGCTGCGGCGCTCCAGGGACGAGGGAGGGGAGTTCGACTTCGCCGGCTTGGTCGCCCGAGCCGGGATCGACCGCGGCGACGCCGACGAGGTCGCCCGGGAGTTCTACGGTCGCTACGCTCGCAAGGTCTTCGGCGACGGCGTCGTCACCGACGAGGAGCGCCAAACCCTCGACCGCCTGGCCTCCTCCTTCGCGATCCCCGCCAGGGCCGTCGCCGCGATCGAGGCCAAGGCGAAGGGCGAGCGCTATCAGAAGGCGGTCTCCGACGCCATGGCCGCCGGATCCATCACCGTCGAGGAACTCGACGCGCTGGAGGGGATGCGCGACTCGCTGGGCATCAGCCCTCGCGAGGGGCTGACGCTGACGGAGGACGACGCGCGGGCCGTCTACGTCGCCGAGGTTCGGCGACTCGTGCGGAAACGGCGGTTTTCGGAAGAGGACCTCCTGGATTTCGACCGCTTGAAGCGCGGTCTGGCCGTTTCCGACGCCGACGCCGCGCGGTTCCTGGCGAACCACGCCGTCGACCTGTTCCGCGAGTGCGTGACCATGGCCGCCCAGGACGGCGTCATCACCCCGGAGGACCGCCTGATGATGACCTGGATCCAGGAGGAGGCGGCCCTTCCCGAAGCCAAGCTCGCCTCGTTCCGGGAGGAGATCCTGGCGGTCGCGAGGCGCAACGCCTACCGCCGCGGCGAACTTCCCGAGGCCCAGACGTCGAAGCACCTGGAGGGGGGCGAGATCTGCCACTGGGACGCCCCCTGCAAATATCGCTTCGACACCGCCGCCGACTCCGCCCAGGTCGCCGGCGACCTCCTGGTGACCGACAAGCGGGTCATGTTCGTCTCCCCGTCCAGGACGATCCAGTTCCAGCCGTCGAAGATCGTCGACATGGTCCTCTACTCCAACTGCCTGAGCGTCAAGTGCGACGCGCGGCAAGGCTCGGGCGACTACTTCGTCGCCGACCCCTACGAGTTGGAGTCGATCCTCACCGGCCTGGTGCGCGACCAGCGTTTCCAGCAGTCCAAGGACTACTCCTCCTCGCGCTCCCGCCACATCCCCGACGACGTGAAGCGCGAGGTTTGGGACCGCGACGGCGGCCGCTGCGTCCGCTGCGGCGGACACGACCTGCTCGAATTCGGCCACATCGTCCCCTACGCCCGAGGCGGCACCAACGCCGTCGGCAACGTCCAGCTCCTCTGCCGCCGCTGCAACACCTTGAAGGACGAACGCGCCTGAACGAGCCGCCGTCTTCAGCCCTTGCCGCGCCCGAGCCTTCGGGACCGCCCGGCCTTGATCTCGGCGATCGCCTGGTCCGCCATGCGTTCCAGGAGCGTCTGGGACTCCGGCCGCGCGAAAAGCTCGTCCCAGCGGCGATCGGATTCCATCTCCTGGAGCATGAGCGCGGCGAGGGCCTCCCGGTCGGCTTCCGGCTGCCGGCGAATCATGGCGATTACATTCTCCAACGCCTGTGTCATCTGGGCACCCCGACGGTGATTGCGTGAGGACGAATGGCGACCTCCGCCAGTATCCCGCAGAGGGCGCGAGTGCCGCGAATGGCACCAGCTTGATTGCGGGCCGGGGCCGTCGTATGATCGCCGAATCGTGGATGCTTGACTACGTTGACCGGTCGCATGCCAACGAGGCGCGGACGATGGGGTTCCTCTTTATCACGATCGCGATCGCCGCCGCAATGAGCGGCGGCGGTTATCTCATTATCCATTCGCACGAGGTGGCCAAGGCGCGGGAGGAGGAACGACGCCTCGCCATGGCTGGTTTCCGCGAGGTTCTGACGCGCGAGCTAAGGCGCACGAAGGCGTCCGGTTTCGACTTCGCGGAATTGGTCGCCCGCGCGGAGATCGATCGTGGCGATGCCGACGAGGTTGCGCGGGAATTGTTCGGTAGGTACACCCAGAAGGTCTTCAGCGACGGCGTCGTCACCGACGATGAACGCCGGACGCTCGGCCGTCTGGCCGCCGCTCTTCAAATCTCAGCCGACATGGCCGCCTCGATCGAGGCGAAGGCGAAGGAGGAGCGCTATCGAAAGGCGGCTTCCGACGCGGTGGCCGATGGAGTCGTCACGCCCGAAGAACTCGAGGAACTTGAAAGACTTCGACGATCCCTGGGGATCGGTCGTGAAGAAAGGATCGCGCCGGCGGCAAAGCATGCGACGGTCGTCTACGCGGCTCATGTCCGGGAGGCCTTCAGCGACGGCGTCGTCTCGACCGACGAACGCCGAACACTCGATCGCCTAGCCGTCGCTCTTGAGATTTCCAACGACGTGGCCGCCTCGATCGAGGCGAAGGCTAAGGGGGAACGATATCAACGAGCGGTCGCCGACGCCATGGCCGATGGGGTGCTCACATATGGTGAACTTGATGATCTGGAGAGGCTCAGGCAATCGTTGGGAGTCAGCCGCAGCGAGGGGCTCGCGCTGGCGGAATCCGACGCCCGGGCCGTTTACGTCGAGGAGATGCGACGGATCGTGCATGCCGGGCAGTTCTCGACGGACGTCCAGGCCGATCTCAACCGTCTCAAACGCGGCCTCGCGGTCACGAACGGCGACGCGGCGAGGTTTCTGAAGAGCCATGCCGAGGGGCTCTTCCGTGAGTGCGTCACCATGGCTCTCCAGGACGGCGTCGTTACCGCCGAAGAACTCCGGATGATCGACTGGCTTCAGGAAGAAGCGGGTCTATCCGACGCCCAGGTCGCTCCATTCCGACGCGAGATCCGGGACGCGGAGAGACGGAACGCCTATCGTGAAGGCAAACTTCCTACCGTCCACACCTCAAAGCTCCTCGAAGGGGGCGAGACCTGCCATTTGGATCAAAGTTGTAGATACGAATATCAAACAACCAAGAAGTCCTACATGGCGCATGGCGAATTGCTCGTCACTAGCAAGAAGATCGCGTTCCTGTCGCCTTCCAAGTCCATCACGTTTCAGCCGTCGAAGATATTGGATTTGGCCCTCTACTCGGGCTGCCTAGAGGTGAAATGCAGTTCGCGGCAGGGGACGGGGCATTACATCGTCGATGATCCACGCACGCTTGAGGCAATCCTCACGGGGGTGGTTCGTAAGCACAAGTTCCTGCTTTCCGAGAGTTATTCCACGACACGGACGCGGCACATCCCCGACGACGTCAAGCGCGAGGTCTGGGATCGTGACGGCGGTCGTTGCGCTCGCTGCGGCGCGAGCGACTATCTCGAATTCGACCATGTCATCCCACACTCTCGCGGCGGGGCGAATACGGTCGGTAACGTCCAGCTCCTCTGTCGTCGCTGCAACAACCTGAAGTCGGATCGGATCTGAAGGGGCGCGTCGCCCGCCATCTTGGTCGGCATGCGGTCGCGGCTTCGATCCGTCGCCGCCCTCTTGCGGGGAGCGTCGCCGGGCCGCATCCTCGGGGAGCGCGGCGGGGCGGCCGTCGCGCGCCGCGACGAGCATTCCGGAGTCGTTCCCATGTGGTGCATCCTTCTCGGTCTGGCGATCGTCGCCGCGAACGACGAGCCGGCCATCGCGCCCGATCTGGTGATTGGCGAGTTCGAGGGGGCCGGCTTCGCCCCCTGGACGGCCGAGGGGGACGCCTTCGCCAGGGGGCCGGCGCGAGGGGCGAAGGCGGCGGAACTGGAGATCCGCGGCGGTCGCGGCGACGGCGTCGCCAGCAGCGAGCAGGACGGCGACGGGCCCACGGGCGCGCTCACGTCGCCCCCGTTCACGATCCAACGCCGCTACCTCGCGTTCGTCATCGGCGGCGGCCGGTTCGAGCGCGATACTTGCATCGACCTGATCGTCGACGACAAGGTCGTCAAAAGCGCCACCGGAGAGAATAGTGACGACATGATGCCCTGTTCGTGGGACGTCGGCCGCTTCCGCGGCCGGACGGCGATGGTCCGGATCGTCGACCGCGCGTCCGGAGAGTGGGGGCACGTCAACGTCGACCACGTCGTCCAGACCGACGCGCCGGAGCGCCTTCCGGTCGTCACTCAGCCGCTTTACCGCGAGACCCACCGCCCCCGGTTCCACTTCACCGCGCGGCAGTGGACCGTCGACCGGCTCAATCCCCAGAGACGGGAGGAGGGCTGGATCAACGACCTTAACGGGCTGGTGTATCACGAGGGCGAATACCACCTCTTCGCCCAGCGCTGGGCGAAATGCTGGCTGCACGCCGTAAGCCGCGACCTGGTCCACTGGACCGAGCTGGAGCCCGCCTTCTGGGAGGAGAAGCCGGGGACCGGAACGCAGTCGGGGAGTTGCGTGATCGACCATGGGAACACGTCGGGACTTTCGCCCGACCCCGAGAACCCGGCGATGGTCGCGTTCTGGACCCGGTGGGACAACAAGAACCACTACTTGACCTACAGCCTCGACCGCGGCCGTTCCTGGAAGCTTGGGCCGCGGAACCCCGTCCTCGTCCGACCCGAGCGCGACCCCAAGGTCTTCCGCCACCAGCCCACCGACCGATGGGTGATGCTCATGTACGGCGAGAGGGCCTATCACGTCTTCACGTCGGAAAACCTCATGGACTGGCGCGACGAGCATAGCTCGATCCCCGACAGCTACGAATGCCCCGACGTTTTCGAGTTGCCGATCGACGGCGACCCCGACGACACGCGCTGGGTGGTGGTCCAGGGCGACGGCAAGTACTCGCTGGGCCGGTTCGACGGCAAGAGGTTCGAGGGTCTTACGGAGCGGCTCCCGTCCGACGGCGGCCCCGACTTCTACGCCACCCAGACCTTCAACAACGTCGAGACCGGCGACGGCCGTCGGATCCAGGTCGCCTGGATGATTCACGGCTCATATCCAGACATGCCGTTCAATCAGCAGGTGACGTTCCCTCGCGAATTGACTCTGCGGAACACCCCCGCCGGCCCCCGCCTGTTCCGCGTCCCCGTCCGCGAGATCGCCTCGCTGCACGACTCCGAACAGGTCTTCCCCGCCCGGACGCTGAAGGCGGGCGAGTCGTTCTTCGCGAGTCGGTCGGGCGACCTGTTCCACGTCAAGATGGAGGTCGACGTCCCCGAGGGAGCGACGCTCGCCTTCAAGATCCGGGGCGTCCCGCTGGTCCTCTCCCACGCCGCGATCGCCTGCAAATCATCGCCCCAGCCGGTCCAGGGGGCGCTCAAGTCGGTGGAGGTCCTGATCGATCGAACGTCCATCGAGGCGTTCGCCAACGACGGCGAGGCGTCGACCTCCGCCTGCTTCCTGCCCGGCGACGACGACCTGAAGCTCACCGCCTTAAGCGGCGACGTCGTGCTGCGGTCGCTGACCGTGTATCGGCTCAAGTCGGCCTGGACGATCCCCGAGGACGCGCGGTGAGCGCTCGCGTGGAATTTGGGAGACGCGCCCGGGTTTGAATCATCCGTCCCCTCTCCCGGCGGGCTGACGACCCGACACTTTTTCAGAAGTCGTCACGACG
>CALCIB010000239.1 GCA_937907525.1 uncultured Planctomycetales bacterium
GTCCCCCTCATCTGACCGCTTCGCGGTCTGTCTTCCCCCGCGAGGGGGGAAGACGATTCTCTCCGCCCCTCAAAACCTCGGCGCGGTCCAGGGCTGGCGCGGGAGCTTCGCCAGGTCGAAGGCGTCGATCCAGTCGACGGGGGACGAGGCGACGCGGGCGCGCGCAAGGCCCAGTGATCGAGCCAACTCGCCGATCAGCCGGCGAGGGTCGACGCCGCGCTCGCGGAGGGTCGCCAGCTTGATCGAGTCGTCGCGCTTGGCCAGGCGGCGGCCGTCGGGACCGATCGCCAGCGGGACGTGGCCGAACCGCGGCGGCGTCCAGCCCAGGGCGCGGTACAGGAGAATCTGCCGAGGGGTGCTGGCGACCAGGTCGTCGCCTCGGACGACGCGGGCGACCCCCATCAAGGCGTCGTCCACCGTCACGGCGAGTTGGTACGAGACGCCCCGGCCGTTGCGGCCGACCAGGAAATCGCCGCCGCTCCGCGACGGATCGAGGACGCGCGGGCCCAGGACCAGGTCGTCCCACTCCACCAGGCGTTTCGGGACTCGGAACCGCCAGCCGAAGGGGCGATCGCCCAGGGCGAGGGCGTCGCTCGCGGAACGGCCGGCGCACACGCCGGGGTAGGTGGGACCCTCGTCCTCGGCGTGGGGGGCGGAGGCGGCGCGCTCGACATCGGCGCGGGTGCAGGTGCAAGGATAGACTAGGTCCGCCGCCTTCAACCGCGCGAGGGCCTCGTCGTAAATCGCCGATCGCCGGGACTGGACGTAAGGGCCGCGAGGGCCGCCGACGTCCGGCCCCTCGTCCCAGTCCAGGCCGAGCCACTTCAGATCGACCAGCGCGGCGGCGGCGGCCTCGGGACGGGCGCGGGAGGAATCGAGATCCTCGATCCGCATCACGACCGTCCCGCCGTCGCGGCGCGAGGCGAGCCAGGCGATCAGGAACGACCGCGCGTGCCCCAGGTGCAGTCCGCCCGTCGGCGATGGGGCCAACCGACCGCACGCGGGGCGAACGTCTTGTCGAAGCTCCACGTCGTCGCCCCTTCGCGAACCCTCCGTCGAATCCGACTGGGCTGGTTCCCGCCCGGCCGTTCGGGTCTAATGGGCGTGAGTGTAGCGACCGGGCCCGTGGAGGCGCCAGGCCGTCGCGCGCCTTTCCTTAGAGGAGTGTTTCGCCGTGGACGTCGAATTGAAGCGGTCGGCCAAAGCCGTGATCGATCGGATCATCCATTTGCGAGACTCTCTTTGACTTGGGCGACAAGCAAGCCCGCCGCGACGCCCTCCAGTCGGAGATGGAGGGACCGTCGTTCTGGAACGACCAGGAGAAGGCCAAGACGGTCATCGCCGAGCTCAAGACCCTCAACGGCGTCCTCAAGCCGTTCGAGGAGTTGATCAAGCAGGCCGACGACCTGTCCGCCTCCATCGAGCTGGCCGAGGAGCTCGAAACCGACGAGTTCGACGCCGACGTCCAGGCCGGGACCGAGAAGGCCGAGAAGGACTTCGCCGCGTTCGAGCTGCAGTCGATGCTCGGCGGCCCCAACGACCACTGCAACGCCTTCCTCACCGTCCACGCCGGCGCCGGCGGCACCGAGGCCTGCGACTGGGCCGAGATGCTCCTGCGCATGTACATGATGTGGGCCGAGGGACACGGGCATAAGATCCAGGTCACCAACCGCGAGGAAGGGGGCGCGGCGGGAGTCGCCGAGGCCACCATCCAGATCTCGGGCCCCAACGTCTACGGCAGCCTCCGCGGCGAGACGGGCGTCCACCGGCTGATCCGGATCAGCCCGTTCGACTCCAACGCCCGGCGGCAGACCTCGTTCGCCTCCGTCGACGTCATCCCCGAGGTCGACGACGCCATCGACATCGTCCTGAAGGACGACGAACTCAAGCGCGACGTCTTCCGCGCCGGCGGCCCCGGCGGCCAGCACCAGAACAAGACCGAGTCGGCGGTGCGCTACACGCACCTCCCCACCGGCATCGCCGCCGAGTCCCGCGGCGAGCGCTCGCAACACAAGAACGACGCCATCGCGCTGGCCAACCTCAAGGCCAAGCTCGTCCGGATGGAGGAGGAGAAGCGCGAGGCCGAGTACGCCAAGAAGTACGACGAGAAGGGGGACGTCGCCTTCGGCAGCCAGATCCGCTCCTACACCCTGCAACCCTACCAGTTGGTCAAGGACGCGCGCACCGGCTTCGAGGTCGGCAACCCCCGCGCCGTCCTAGACGGCGAGCTTGACGGCTTCATCGAATCGTACCTCCGGATGAAGCTCGCCAAGGGCGTCGACCCGACCAAGAAGTAAGGTGGCTCGCTTCGCCAAGACCTGGCGACCGGGGAGATTAGAACCACAGAGTCACGGAGGACACGGAGAGAGAACCGAGGAAGAGTCCGGTTTTTTTAAAACCGGGGCCTCCATAAGTAAGTTTCATCGACTCAGTGGCCTCTCGGTGTCCTCCGTGACTCTGTGGTTCCCCGTCTGATCAGGTGTCGGATTGCCGACAGGGCGAGGGCGATGGGAAAGGACCGCGGGCCGATGTCGGGCGCTTCGTGGGAACTGTCGGAAGGGGACGACCTGGTGACGATCCGGACGCCGGCCGTCCGGGTCGCGCTTCGGCGCGACTCCGACCGCTGGGTCCACGAACTCGGCCCGGCCGACGGGCCGTCGTGGTTGGCCTCGGTCGAGGATTCGGCGGATTCGGGCGACCCCGCGCGGATCGTCAGTCCCGTCTATCAAGAGGTCCATCACCACTCGTTCGACGACGACGACCGCCGCGTCCGGCTGCTCCTCTCCGGACACTTGCATAAGCACTATTTCTCGGCCGTCCTGACCGTGGAGGTCGGCGACGACGGCGCGACGGTCATCGACTTCGACGTCGCCGATCGCTGCCGCGACCAGGTCGCGCGCCTCGCCGCGACCTACGAGGTCCGTCTCGGCGAGCCGGAAACGGCGGGCCCGCGCGCCGCCTCGTGGCCGCTCGGCGACGCGGTCCTCGCGCTGGCCGCGGGCGACGGCGCGAATCTGACGACCGCCGCCGAGGGATCGCGCCCCGCTCGCGTCGAGGTCGTGGCGAACCTGAACCCCGGCGAGTACACTCACCGCCTCCGCTACCGCTGGACCTGGGCGACCCGCTCCGGCCGCGCTCGGTAAACGGCCAGTTCCCCCTCGGCGTGGAGCCGTTCCAGCGGGCCATCGGCCTGGGCCGGGCGGTCGGACCCGGCGACCACGAAATCCGCCTCTTGCCGCCCCGCCAGCGCGGCGAGCTGAGCGTCGGTCATGGCGTCGTAGCGCGCCTCCAGGCGGTGCCGGCCGTCCAGGTACGCGCGGACGAGTTCCTCCGGAGGGCCGTCGAAGGCGACGTGGTCGCGGAACCGCTCGTACCAATCGGCCAACCCTCGGGCGTGGTACGGGCTTCCCGCGCGGTTGAACGCCCAGTTCCTGCGCGACCAGAGCCGCAATCCCTTGGGCCCCGGCGGGCCGATGAACCGCGAGTCGGCCGGCGTATGCTCGCGACACCACGCCCCCAACCGCTCGTCGTCCTTCACGGGCGTCGGCGCGAACCGCCACCGCGCCGCCAGCGCCTCCGTCGGTCGAGACTCCGGCGCCAGCCCGGCGACGAGACCCGCCGTCGGCCCCGCCCAGGCCGCGATCATCGCCGCTCGGAACAGTCGTTTCCCTCGCGTTGATTCACGAGGGCGAGCGGTGGTCCTCGCCTTCTCCCCTTGAGGGAGAAGGTGGCCCGAAGGGCCGGATGAGGGG
>CALCIB010000240.1 GCA_937907525.1 uncultured Planctomycetales bacterium
CCCCTCATCTGACGCCTTCGGCGTCTGTCTTCCCCCGCGAGGGGGGAAGACCGTTCGATCCGGCGTCGAGTCGCTCCAGCTCGATCGCGGCGGCGACGGCCTCCGGAAGGACCGGCGCGCCGCGGGCGGCGGCTCGCGCGAGGTCTCTTCGGGCCTCGTCGATCCGGCCGTCGAGGAGTCGGTCGAAGCCGAGGTAGCAGCGGATCTCCGCCTCCATGTCGTCGTCGGCCGCGAGCGCCGTCAGGGCGGCTTCGTCGATCTCGCGACGAAGATACTGGACGATCGGATAGGGCCAGGTCGATGGGTCGGCCATGCGCGCGGCGTCGTCGAGCAGTTCCCGAGCCGCGGGGGGGTCGCCGGCGCGGCGGGCGGCGAGGCCGCCGACGATCGCGGCGTAGGTGGAGATCTCCCAGGCCCAGCCGTCGGCCTGGATCGTGGCGCGGGCGACGTCGATCGCCCAGTCGCGGCCGGCGGAGAGGCCCGCCAGGGCCTTGGCGTGGGAGGAGGCCAGGCCCCCCTCGGGGTCCTGGCGGGCGACCGCGTCGAAGTCGGCCGCCGCCTTGCCATAATCCCGCTTCGCGAACCAGGCGACGCCGCGGTTGTGCAGGGCCGAGGCGTCACGGGGGTTGAGCCGCAGCGCCGCGTCGAAGTCGGCGATCGCCTCGTCATGGCGCTTCAGCGCGATCCGGGCGACGCCGCGGTTGTGAAGGGCGCGGGCGTTTCGCGGGTCGAGTCGGATCGCGGCGCCGTAGTCGGCGTCGGCCTTGTCGAACTTGCGCTTGGCGGCCCAGGCGTTGCCGCGGTTGTTGTAGGCGGAGGCGTAGCGCGGATCGAGCCGGACGGCGGCGTCGTAGTCGGCGATCGCCGCGTCGAACTCCTTCAGGGCCGCATGCGCGTTGCCGCGATTGTAGTGGGTGGAGGCGTCCTGGGGGTCGAGTCGGATCGCCTCGTCGAAGTCGGCGACCGCCTGGTCGTACCGGCCCGCGGCGGACCAGGCGACGCCGCGACGGTAGCGGGCGACGGGGCTTTCCGGGGCCAGGCGGACGGCCTCGGTCAAATCGGCGACCGCCTCGTCGAGTCGCCTCGTCTCCGTCAGGGCGATGCCGCGGAAAGTCAAGGCGACGACGTTGTTCGGGTCCAGACGGATCGCCTCGGAGAAGTCGGCGATGGCCGCGTCGAACCGCCTCTGGTCGAACCGGGCGATGCCGCGGTCGTTGCGGGCGGAGCCGCGGTCGGGGTCGAGTCGGATCGCCTCGTCGAAGTCGGCGATGGCCTCGTCGTGGCGCTTCTGGTCGTATCGGACGTTGCCGCGGTGGTGATGGGCGGCGGCGAATTCCGGGTCCAGGCGGATCGCCTCGGAGAAGTCGGCCGCGGCCTGGTCGAACGCCTCGCGCGCGGCGCGGGCGAGGCCGCGGTCGTGGAAGGCGCGGGCGTTTCCGGGGTCGATCCGGATCGCCTCGCCGTAATCGGCCTCGGCCTTGTTGAACTCGTCGCGGGCGCGCTTCAGGTCGCCGCGGAGGCGGTACGCCGGGGCGTTCTCCGGATCGAGGCGGATCGCCTCGTCGAGATCGGCCATGGCCTCGTCATAGTCCCCCTTGGCGAACCGGGCGAGCCCGCGCTTGTAGCGGGCGGAGGCGTCCGCCGGGTCGCGTCGGATCGCCTCGCCGTAGGCGGCCGCGGCCTCGTCGTATTCGCCCCTGGCGATCCAGGCGTCGCCGCGGGCGTCGGGGTCGGCGGCGTCCTCGGGTTCGGGCGGGGCCGCCTCGTGAAAGTCGATCATGACCGCGTCGCTCTCCTTTCCCAGCATTCTATCGGCCGCGCTCGCGCTTCGTCACGCCAGGGCTTCAGGGAGGGGGCGAACCGCCGAGACGCCGAGGACGCCGAGAAGAAAGGACGGAGACCGGAGGAGCATGGGGAAAGGATCTGAATCGGTGATCGAGACGCCCGTCGAGGTCCGTGATGAATTCTCTCTCCTTCGACCCTGCTTCTCTCGTCCCTGTCCTTTCCTCTTTCGCATCGGTCCTTTCTTCTCGGCGTCCTCGGCGTCTCGGCGGTTCGTTCCCTCGATCCTCCCTCGTTCATCGGATCGCCCCGCCGTTGACGCGGAGGACCTGGCCGGTGAGGAAGCCGGCGTCGGGGCCGACGAGGAACGCGGCGACCCTGGCGACGTCCTCGGGTTCGCCCCAGCGGAGCAGGGGGGTCTCGCGGCGGACGCGGTCTTGCCATTCCTTGGGGGCCGATTCGCCCCAGGCGGTGCGGATCCAGCCGGGGGCGACGGCGTTGACGCGGACGCTCGGCGCCAGGCTCAACGCCAGGCTGCGGGTGAACGCCGCGACGGCGCCCTTGACCGCCGCGAACATCTCGCCGGAGTCCCCCTCCATCCCGGTCTCGGCCTGGTCCCATCCCATCGTGACGATCGCGCCGCCGCCCCCCTCGACCATTCTACGGCCGACGTCGCGGCAAAGCCGGATCGCGGCGGCGACGTCCACCTCCCACAGCAGGTCCAGCTTGGCGTCGAACGGGAGCCTGGCGTCCTCGCCGGTGAGGACGTCGGCGCCGGCGAAGTGGATCCAGGCGTCGAGCCCTCCCCAGAGCTTCCAGGCGTGGGCGACCAGCCGGTCCCCTTGCTCGCGCGAGCGCAGGTCCGCCAGGATCGACGCCACCCGCGCGCCCTTGCCCTCCATCTCCTGGACCAGTCGCGCCGCGGCTTCGAGGCGGCGGCCGTGGACGATCACGTCGGCCCCGGCATGGGCCAAGGCCAGCGCCGTGGCGCGGCCGATCCCCGACGTCGCGCCCACGACGGCGCATCGCAGACCTCTCAAACTGGCCTCGGCGGGGGGCATGGGGGGCTCGCGGGGCGGGGGAGGATGGACGAAACGACGCCGTTCGACCATGCTACACGGTATCCCGTCGGAGTTTCCCTCGACAAGCCTATCGGGCCCGCTCCATGAGACGATCCCGCGCCACGTCCGTCCTCCGCGTCTGCAAGGCGATCCGCGACGGGTGGCTGCTGCTGGGTCTTTCACTGGCCTTGATTCTGGCGCTGGAGTTGGGCGCCCGCGGCGTCTTCGCGCTTAAGGACCGCCTCGCGGCTCCTCCGGCCGTCGACCCCCGGATCGTCGCCGCCGCCGGCGCGGACTGGCCGATCGAGCACGACCGCGAACTCAAGGCGATCGTCGACCGCTGGGAGCCGTTCGTCTACTTCCGCCCCGAACCCTTCGAAGGCGCCACGATCCACGTCGACGCCGACGGCCTTCGCGCCGTCTGGAAGCCGCCGGCCGGGCGGGCCGGCAAGCCGGTCAAGCTCGCCGTCCTGGGCGGCTCGTCCCTCTGGGGCTACGGCGCCCGCGACGACGAGACGATCCCCTCGCGACTCGCCCGCGCCCTGTACGAGCGCGGGGTGGACGTCGAGATCCGCAACCTGGCGCAGATCGGTTATGTGAATACGCAAGAGGTGATCGCGCTTGCGCGCGAGTTGCAAACCGGCTATCGGCCGGACGTCGTCCTGTTTTACGACGGCGTCAACGACGCGGCGTCGGCCTTCATGTCGGGGCGGGCGGGCGTGGCGCTCAACGAGCGCAACCGCGCCTTCGAGTTCAACCTGCTTCAGTCGCCGGTTCGCGCGACGGCCGCGGCCTTCGGCAAGGTCGTCGCCGATTCCGCCCTCCGTCGCGGGGCCGACGCGGTCGTCCGTCGCTTCCTGGGAGGACCGCCCACTCCCGCGTTGCCGGCCGTCGCTCCCGAGGATCTGGCGCGCGGCGTTCTCGACGTCTACGAGACGAACGTGGCGGTCGTCGACGCCCTGGCCGCGCGGTTCGGCTTCCGCCCGGTCTTCGCCTGGCAGCCGAGCCTCTTCGACAAGGCCCCTCCCACGCCCCTGGAACGCGACGAGGCCGCGAAATACGCCTGGCTCGCCCCCGCCATCAAGCACGCCGACGCCGAACTCGACCGCCGCGCCGACTTGAAGGCCCGCCCCGACTTCCTCGACCTTCGCGGCCTCTTCCGCGACGCCCCCGAACTGGTCTTCACCGACCACTGCCACACCACCGAGCCGGCCAACGCCGTCATCGCCGACCGCCTGGCGGACGCGGTTCGGCGAGCCCTGGACGCGAGAGAACCTTGAGTCAAATCGAACAGGAGCGCGGATCGATGAACGAAGACACGCGGTCGCTGACCGAGCTAGCCAACGCCGCATTCCGCGAGGCTGCGAAAACGGTGGTGCGTCGGGCCCGCCAGCATGGGACGTCCATCGTGGTCTGGGAGGACGGTCGGGTTCGCGAGTTGTCCCCCGACGAGGTCGAGGCGGCCCTGCCCCCCGCGGAACCGTCGTCCCAACCCGCGCCGGGCGAGAGGCCGCCTCGCGCCGATTGACGCGCCCGCCGCGGGTCGTTCTTATCGATCGGAGAGAAACGACCGAACTCGACCGGAGACGCGCGACCATGACGCGACGGCTTGGATGGGGGCTGGCGGCGCTTTTGGCGCTGACCGCGGCGGCGGGGGCCGACGAGCGGTTGGAGGGGATCGCCTGCCGGTCGGTCCACCTGGTCTATCCCGGCGAGCCGGGGACCGCGTTTTACAACGAGGTCACCGTCCGCGACTCCGCGCCCGGGACCTACTTCATGGTCTGCGGCTGGAACAAGGGCTACTACGGCATCCAGGAGTTGGGGAACGGCAAGAAGCTGCTGATCTTCTCCGTCTGGGACTCCGAGAGCGACGATCCCCGCGCCCGGAAGCCCGAGGACCGCGTCAAGCTGCTCCACCAGGATGAAAAGCTGCGCGTGAAGCGGTTCGGCGGCGAGGGAAGCGGCGGCCAGTCGTTCTACGATTACGACTGGAAGATCGGCGAGACCTACAGGTTCATGGTTTCGTCCAGGGTCGACGGCGACCGAACCGCCTACACCGGCTGGTTCTTCCACCCTGGGGAGAACGCTTGGAAAAAGCTGGTGACGTTCTCCACGATCACCGGCGGCAAGGACCTGGGGGGCTACTACTCGTTCATCGAGGACTTCAAGCGCGACCGCGTCTCCGCCACCCGCGCCCGCCGCGCCGAGTTCTCCAACGCCTGGCTCAAGACCGCCGCCGGCCAGGTCGTCCCCTTGAACAAAGCCCGATTCTCCGCCGACCGCAACCCCGTCACCAACATCGACGCCTACGCCGCCGAGGGCCGCTTCACCCTCGCCACCGGCGGCGGAACCACGAACGACCACGCCAAGCTCCGCGACGTGATGGAACTCCCGGCCGCCGAGGGCGCGCCCGACGCCCTTGGCCTTCCTGAAAGCGCGAACCCGTGATGAGATTCCGAAATCAAAACGGCCTTCTCCCCTTGAGGGAGAAGGTGGCCCGAAGGGCCGGATGAGGGGTGGGCGAGCGACACGAGCGTCGAAATTCAACGGGGCTTTCCCGCGGCCCGGGCCGTGTTCCGAAACGCGCGACTCCCTGGAGCGTCCTCCCCCTCATCCGGCCGCTTCGCGATCCGTCTTCCCCCACGAGAGGGGAAGACCGTTTTCATCGTCCGTCGCCTCAGCCGCCACCGCCGCCGGTGGAGCCGCGCTGGGTCTGGCCGGTCGGGTCGAGCAGGCGGTCGACCTCGTCCCGCGCGGGGAAGCCGCCGTGGTCGTCGAGGACGTCGGCGGAGGCCGGCTCGCCCAGGCGGGCGACGATCTCCGCGGGGGCCAGCCCGGCCATCTCGTGGGCGACGGCGCGCACCGTCGAGCCCTCGCGATACGCCGTCTTCGCCAGGGCCGAGGCGTTGTCGTAGCCGATCCGAGGCGCCAGCGCCGTACACATCGCCAGGCTTTGCTCGACGTGTTCGCGACAGCGCTCCTCGTCGGCCTCGATCCGGGAGACGCCGTGCGCCTTCTGGTCGGCGAGGAACTCGCGGGCGTCCACGCACTTGCGGGCCAGGTGGTCGGCCGCGGCGGTCAGCAGGTCGATCGACTCCAGCAGGCCGTGGGCGATCACCGGCATCATCACGTTAAGGTCGAAGTTCGACCCCAGGGCGTTCGACCAGGCGACGGTCGCGTCGTTGCCGACGACCCGGGCGGCGGCCATCATCACGGCCTCGGGGATCACCGGGTTGACCTTCGCCGGCATGATCGAGCTTCCCGGCTGAAGCTCCGGGATCCGGATTTCGCCGATGCCGCACCGCGGGCCGCTGCCCAGGAGCCGGAGGTTGTTGGCGACGTTCGAGAGGCTCACGGCGATCGTCCTGAGCATCGCCGACGCCTCGACCGCCGCGTCGCGGTTGGCCATCGCCTCGAAGTGGTTCGACGCCGGCTTGAACGCAAGCCCGGTCTCCCGCGAAAGCGCCGCGGCCATCCGCTCGGGAAACTCGGCGTGGGTGTTCACGCCCGTCCCCAGCGCCGTGCCGCCGATCGGCAGTTCGGCGAGCGCCTCGGAGGCCGTCCGCGCGCGGCGGACGCCGTGCTCCACCTGCGAGGCGTAGCCGGAGAACTCCTGACCCAGCCGGATCGGCACCGCGTCTTGCAGGTGGGTCCGGCCGATCTTCACCACGCCGTCGAGCGCCCGGGCGCGCTCGGCGAGCGCCGCGTGGAGGCGCTCCAGGGCCGGGATCAGTCGCCGCTCGATCTCCTCGCGGGCCGAGACGTGGATGGCCGTGGGGATGACGTCGTTGGACGACTGCCCCATGTTGACCGCGTCGTTGGGATGGACCGGCGCGCGGCCCCCGCGCTTGCCGCTGGCAAGCTCGTTGGCTCGGCCGGCGACGACCTCGTTGGCGTTCATGTTGGTCGAGGTGCCGCTGCCGGTCTGGAAGATCACCAGCGGGAACTGGTCGTCGAGCTTGCCGTCGGCGACCTCCCCGGCGGCCCGTTCGACCAACCCGCCGAGCTTGGCGTCGAGCTTGCCCAACTCCACGTTGACCCGCGCGGCCGACTTCTTCACCAGCCCAAGCGCCCGCAGGAACGCGCGGGGGAATCGGACGCCGCCGATCTCGAAGTTCCGCCGCGCCCGCTCGGTCTGCGCGCCGTAGTAGGCGTCGGCCGGCACCTCCATCGAGCCCATCGAATCGCGTTCCGTCCGGGTCGCTCCCACGGTTGAATTCTCCTCTAAAACGGGAAAGGGCCGCGCGTCGGCGGGAAGGCCCCATCTTACGCCACGACCGATCGCGGTTAAATCCCGCCGGGGGCCCACGCGGCGTAGAACGTCATCGCGGGGTAGTCGCGGACGAAGCCCAGATCGGCCAGGCGGCCGGCGATGGGACTGGAGAGGGTCGGCAGGCCGTTGTACGTCTCCACCTTCAGCACCCGGCGCTCCGCCGAGGCCAGTTCGACCACCCTCGCCAGCGCCGAATCCAACTCCGCCTTGCCCGCCGACGCCAGCCCGGTCAGCCGCTTGCCGAACGCCTCCAGGATCAGGACCGGCCGACCGCCGCGGAGGACCAGGAAGTTGCCCGAGCCGCGCGACAGCCGCGCCTTGCCTCCTTCGAGCAACGGGACGTCCAGGGGCGCGCCGGCGCCGTAGAGGTTGGCCGGATCGGCCGCGGCGAGCATCACCTCGGCATCGTCGCGATCCGTCCGCGACGCCAGCGCCGCGAGTCCCTCGGCCGCCT
The DNA here is from genome assembly GCA_937907525.1 of uncultured Planctomycetales bacterium. GTDB lineage: Bacteria > Planctomycetota > Planctomycetia > Isosphaerales > Isosphaeraceae > Paludisphaera. The sequence continues at coordinate 7,571 of CALCIB010000240.1, forward strand.
CCTCGGTCGCGTACTGCACGCCCGAAAGCCCCTCCACGAAGTACCCCCGGCGGACCTCCCCGCGCAGCTCCAACCGCGAAAGCCAGGGGTACAGTTCCCCCCACGGCGGGGCCCAGGGGTCCATGGCGACCGTCTCGCGGGCCAGCACGCCGTAGCGGTCGAAGAGGGCGTCGATCCACGCCAGGGCGCGCGCCTCCGGATCCTCGGCCGGCGTCGCGACCGCCTCCCAACGACCCTCCGGCCGCGTCGACTCGACCCGCCGTGATAGCCCCCGACGACCCCGGCGGGGGGGCTCCGTCGCCACCGGCGCCGCGAACGCGCCGGGGCGGAGCGGGTCGAAGCGGTCGTTGGTCGCCAGCCCGCGACGCATCAGCGCGCTTAGCGCGCGGCGGACGTCGAGCGGGTCCATCCCCGACGCCCGCGCCAGGTCGGCCGCGAAGAGGGCCCCGCGCCGGGAAAGAGCGTCGAGCACGGTTCGTTCGACGTCGCTCGGCGCCTCGTCCTCGCGCGCGGGCCAACCGCCGGGGAAGTCGCGGGGGACGATCGCGACCATGGGCGCGTCGCCGTCCCCTTCCGCCCGCCACGACCAGCCGCCGCGGGAAAGGGCCTCGTCGAGCCAGGACGATCGGAACCCGGCGACGCGGCGCGGGAGGAGTTCGCCCTCCCACGTCTCGGCCGTCGCGGCGAAGCCGCGAAGCGTCTCCAGGGCGCGTTCCACGCCCTCGACGTCCGCGACGCGGTCGGCGGGATGGACCCCTTGGCGGCGGGCGACGAAGTCGGCGAAGACCTCCGGCGCGACGGCCACGCTCTCGCGGCGACGGCGCGCGATCTCCAGCCGCCGCGCTTCGGCCAGGTTCGCGCGCTCCGCCCATCGCGGGCCGTCGTCGCCCTCGACCCGCACCACCCCCTCGGACTCGACCCACTCCTCAAGCAGCCCCCGCGCGATCTCCGGGGCGATCGGATACCGCTTCAAAACGTCGTCCAGCCCGATCAGCGCGTGACCCCGGAGGAACCGCCGGACGACGGTCCCAAGGGCTTCCCCGTCGTCGTCGCGAAACGCCGATTCGTACATCGGCCGTTCCTCGGCGAGGATCCAACGCGAGGGTTCGACGGCCCCGGCCAGTTCGATCCGGGCGGCCCTCCCCGCGGCTTCCAACTCGACGGCGAACGCCTCCATGGGTCCGGCGAGTTCCGAAGGCGCGAGATCGCCGAGCGTCCTCAACGCCTCCGCCATCTCCTCCACCGTCCGCGGCGGCCGGCCGACGCCTCGCAGGCGGTTCTCGACCCGGCCGACGTCGCGGGCGTCGAGCCCGCGGCCGGCTTCGAGCGAGCGCAGGAGGCCGTCGAGCAAGGAGTCGTCGGCCGCGGCCGTCGGCGACGGCTCGGGCTTCCGCCGCGGCTCGTCCCATTCGTAAATGTACGCGCTCGTGAACTGGAACACCAACTCCGAGGCGAACGGCGAGGCCGTCTCGCCGGCGCGGGTCGCCACGCGGATCTCGCCGGCGGCGACGGCGTCCAGGAACTCGCGAAGGCGGGGGATTTGCAGGTCGTCGTCCAGGCATTCGCGGAACGTCTCGACCACGATCGGGTGGTCGGGGTGCTTGCCGAGGACGCCCAGCAGGTCCTTGGCGCGCAGTCGTTGCAGCCACAGCGGCGTCCGCTTGGCCGGATCGGGCCGAGGCATCAACAGCGCCCGGCCGGCGTTCTGGCGGAACCGCAGGCCAAACAGGGCGGTGTCGGGAAGCACGCGGCGGATCAACCGCTCGGCCGCCGCGCCGTCGAGGCCGTCGAGCAAATCCGACGGCGGGTCGTCCGTTCCGGGGAGGCGGAACAGCAGGCCGTCGTCGCCGTGTAGACATGAAGCGGTGATCGCGTAACGATCCTGGATCCGCGCCAGCAGCGCGAGTTTCAGCCCCAGGTGCAGCCGGCCGTAGGGCGACAGCACCGCGAGCGCCGTCTCGCCGGTCGGATCGGGGAAGGTCTCCACGAGGATCGTTCGGTCGTCGGGGACGACGCCCGCCAGCCGTTTTTGTCGGCCGACGTAACGCGCCAGGAACCGCGCGGCGGGGGCCTCCAGCCGGCATTCGTCCTGGAGGCGGTCGAGGAGGTCGGGATCGTCCAGGCCGTCGGCGATCTCGCGGGAGAGCCGGCCGACGGCGCGGCCCAGTTCCACGGAGCGCGGGTTGGACTCGCCGCGCCAGAAGGGGGTGACGACCTGCGCGCCCTCCGCGGGACCGACGATGACCTTGTGGACGTCGATATGATCGATCCGCCAGGCGCCGTTGCCGAGCATGAAGCACTCGCCGACGCGACGCTCGAAGACGAACTCCTCGTCCAGTTCGCCGAGCCTGGGCCCCCCCTCGCCGAGATAGACGGGGTAGTGGCCGAGGTCGGGAATGGTCCCGCCGCCGGTCACGGCCAGATGCTTGGTTCCCGGCAGCGGGGCCAGGCGGCCGTGGATCCGGTCCCACGCCACTCGCGCGCGAAGGTCGCGGATCGCGCCCCCGGCGAATCGGCCGGAGACCAGGTTCAAGACCCCCTCGAACGCCTCGGCCGGAAGGTCGCGGAAGGGATGCGCGCGGCGGACCAGGGCGAACAACTCGCGGACGTCCCAGCGATCGACGGCGACGCACGCGACGATCTGTTGCGCCAGCACGTCCAGGCAGTTGACGGGAGGCCGCAGGGGCTCGACGTCGGCGGCGAGCATGGCGCGGGCCAGGGCGGCGGATTCCAGGAGGTCGGCGGGGGTCTTGGCGATCAGCCGGCCGCGGCTGGTCTCGCCGACCAGGTGCCCCGACCGTCCGACGCGCTGAAGGCCCCGCGCCACGCTCCCCGGCGATTCCACCTGGCAGACCAGGTCGACGGCGCCCATGTCGATGCCCAGCTCCAGCGAGGCCGTCGCGACCACCGCGCGGGTCTCGCCGTTTTTGAGCATCTCCTCGGTCGTCCGACGCTCCTCAAGGCTGAGGCTGCCGTGGTGGGCGCGGAATGGGGGAGGGGAGGGCTCGTCGCCGGGCGCCTGGCGCTCGACGTCGCGCGCGGCCAGTTCGTTGAGGCGGGCGGTGAGGCGCTCGACGGCGCGGCGGTTGTTGGCGAAGACCAGGGTGGAGCGGTGCTCCTCGACGAAGCCGAGAACGCGGTCCTCGATGGCGGGCCAGACCGAGCCGGGAGGGCCGAGCCCGGCGTCGCCGAACGGCCAGACGACGCGGAGGTCCATCGGCTTGCGCGCCCCGGCGTCGACGATCTCGACGGGACGCGCGCCGCCGAGGTAGCGGGCGACCTCCTCCAACGGCTTCTGGGTGGCCGAAAGGCCGATCCGGACGAACGGCCGGCCGGTCCCCAGCGCCTCCAGGCGTTCGAGCAGAAGCGCCAGGAAGACCCCGCGCTTGTCGCCGCAGAGGGCGTGGATCTCGTCGACGACGACGTGGGAGACGTCTCGGAGCGTCTCGCGGGCCCTCGACGTGAGCATCAGGTGAAGGGATTCCGGCGTGATGATGAGGATCTCGGGCGGCTTGCGGAGGATCCGGGCCCGCTCGCTCGCGGGGGTGTCGCCGCTGCGGACGGCCGTCGCGAGCGGCCGCAGGGGGAAGCCGGACGCCTCGGCCTCGGCGAGAATCCCCTCCAGCGGGACCTGGAGGTTGCGATGGACGTCGGCGTTGAGGGCCTTCAGCGGCGAGACGTAGAGGATCCGGACGCCGCGGCCGCGGGTCGGCTCGCGCCAGAGCAGGTCCATGGCGGCCAGGAACGCCGCCAGGCTCTTGCCGGAGCCCGTCGGCGCGGCGATCAACGTATGCCGACCCGACGCGATCGCCGGCCACCCCAGCCGTTGCGGGGGCGTCGGCGCCCCCAGCGCCCGGCGGAACCAGGCCGAGACCGGCGGCAGGAACAGGTCGAGGACGTCGAACCGCTTCATGGGTCTCAGGAGGAGGGCCAGCATCGTCCCCTCTCCCACCGGGAGAGGGTGCCGCGAAGCGGCGGGTGAGGGTCGTCGCGCTTCGGATAACGCCCCAGGTTCGCGTCATGTCGGCCCGACGCTCCTTCCGAAGCGCCACGACCCTCACCCGGCCCTTCGGGCCACCCTCTCCCGGTGGGAGAGGGGACATTCGTTCGCGCGTGTTGGTCCTCCTGATGATACGCCCGTCCGCCGCCGACGTCACCAGCGGGCGAACAGGGTGATGGCGAGGATGGCGACCAGGCCGACGGCCAGCATCAGCAGCGAGAACCGCAGCAGCCAGCGGTTGTCGTCGAAGAAACCCGGCCGCGACCGGCCGCGAGGGGGGCGATAGCGGGCCGGCACCGGGCGCGGGGGGCGGCGACTCCGGGGGGCGGGGGCGGGCTCGGCCGCGCCAAGGTCGCGGAGCGAGACGACGCTCGGGCTGCTGTCCGCGGCGAGCATTCGCAGGTCCTCCTCCTCCAGGATCGGCGGCGGCGGGTGGAACGCCTGGGCGTGCTCGCCGGAGGGGCCCAGGAGCGAGCGGACGTAGAGCGAGTCGGTCCAGCGCTTCAGGTCGACGCGAAGCTCGGCGCAGTTCTGGTAGCGGTCGGCGGGATCCTTGGCCATCAGCTTGCGGACGATCGCGCCGTACTCCGCGGGGACCCCCCGGGCGACCTTTTCGATCGGCTCGGGGTCGTCCATCCGTTGCTTGTAGATCTTGTTGATCGCGTCGCCCCCCTCGAACGGCGGAGCGCCGGCCAGGGCGAAGTAGAGGGTGCAGCCGAGGCTGTAGAGGTCGGCGCGGGCGTCGACCCTGGAGGCGTCGCTGAGTTGCTCCGGGCTGGCGTAGTCGAGCGTCCCCAGGACGGTATTGGCGCGGGTGAGCCCGCCTTCCTCGCCCAGCGCCTTGGCCAGTCCCAGGTCGAGGATCTTGGCGTCCCCCTCGGGGGTGATCATGACGTTGGAGGGCTTGACGTCGCGGTGGACCAGTCCCGCGGCGTGGGCGGCCTCCAGGCCGTCGACGATCTTCAGGAACAGCCGCGAGGCGGTCGAGACCCGTAAGGGGCCGCGGCGCTCGTCTTTCACCAGGTCGAAGAGGCTCAGGCCGGGGACGTACTCCAGGACCATGAAGTGGACGTCGCCGTCCTGGCCGAAGTCGAGGGTCCGGGCGACGTTGGGGTGGTCGCAGCGCGAGGAGAGCTCCATCTCGCGCTTGAACCGCGCCAGGCTGTGGGCCTGTTCGCGGGCGCGGGCGGGGGGGAGGACCTTGATGGCGACCCGGCGGCCGTCTCCGTCGTGGGAGGCGAGGTAGACCTTGCCCATGCCTCCCTCGCCGAGTTGGCGGAGGATGCGGTGGCCGCCCAGGAAGAAGCCGCGGGTCGCGCCCGCCAGGAGCTTGCCGGCCTGGTAGTGGGTCAAAAGCCCGCGGCGGACCATCCGTCGCGCCACGCCGGCGGCGTCGCGGCGCGGGGCCGAGTCGCGGAGCCGCGCCACTTCCTCGGGGGGGACCAGGCCCGAGCGGTCCACGCATTCCAGGAACTCGTCGACCTCGATCATCGCCCGACCTTCACCGCGTTCGTTGGGGACCCGAGGACGCGCCGGCCCGCATGCGCCGCCTTCTCCTAGTCGGGGGCGACGACGTGGATGATCAGGCAGGTGACGTTGTCCTTGGAGTCGTTGGCCAGGGCCATGTTTTTCAACTGGACGGCGGCCTCCTGGGGGTCGTCGACGGCGCCCAGGACGCGGCCGATCTCGGCGTCGGGGACGAAGCCGGTCAGGCCGTCGCTGGCCATGAGGAAGCGGTCGCCGCGGCGGACGTCCATGACGCGGAAGTCCTCCGGCCCGCTCCGGGCGTCCTTGCTCCCCAGGTAGAGGTACAGGACGTTTCGGAACTTGTGGTGCTCCAGTTCCTCGGCCGAGATGGTGCCGGCGTCGAGCAGGGCGCGGGCCAGCGAGTGGTCCTTGGTCAGGCATTCCAGGACGCCGTCGCGGAGCCGGTAGGCGCGGGAGTCTCCCAGGCCGGCGATGTAGACCTTGTCCGGCAGGAACTGGGCCAGGACCACGGTGGTCCCCATGTTGGAGAACTCGGTCATCGCGCCGGAGCTGCCGAGGATCTCCTGGTTGACCCGGGCGACGGCTTCGCGGAGCGCCTCCTGGACGTGGCGGGGCTCGGCGTCGCCGGGGGCGATCCGCTTGGCGACCTCGCGGGGGATCAGTTCGACGGCCATCAGGCTGGCCTGTTCGCCGCCGTGCTGGCCCCCCATGCCGTCGGCCACGATGAACAGGTTGGGGGGATCCAGGGTCATCGCCGGGGTCTCGCCGCTGTCCGAGGAGGCGTCGTGGCGGACGGGGCGGCGGCCGGGGACGAAGTAGTTGTCCTCGTTGTGCTCGCGGTAGTTGCCGCGCACCGAGACGACGCCGACCCGCAGCCGGGGACGACCGGGCTCGGGGGGCGTCGGGGTGAGGGTGGCGAATTCCTCGGTGGCCTCCGGGTCGTGGCCGGAGCCGCCGCCCGTCGCGCGCCGCCACCATCGTTTGAGGCTGGTCGTCAGGCCCACGAAAGCCGCCTTCCGTTCCTCGCGGGTCGATCCGGATCGTTTCGATCCGTTGCCGGGGTCACGTCCGGGCGTGGGCCGGACTCGCCCAGCGCACCAGGTCGTCCACGCCGATGGATCGATAGGTCAGGAAAAGTTCGCCCGCCTCGTAGCCCGCCGTCTGGCCGTGGTAGCGGTTCATGGCCTCCACGGCCTGGAAGACGCCCGCCTTCGAGGGCGGAAACTGCGTCCGGTAACAGCGGATCGCCTCCAACTTGACGTCCAGGGTCGCGCCCACGTCGGCGATGACGAAGCTGGACGACTCCGGCAAGTTTAACCCATGCAGCGTCAACGGGAAACTCAATTGGTTGGCGATCGCGTGCGGCGGCAGGCCGTCGAAGTGCTCGTCCCACTTGGTCAGCCGGCTGTAGAAGACCGCGGCGTCGGTGATGAGCATCGCCTGGTAATGGTCGGGCGAGGCCATCACGGTCTTGCCGCCGAAGCCGATGACCACCTTGGGGCGATGGCGGCGGAAGAGGGTCGCCAGCGCGACGCGGGCCTCGAAGCCGTCGAAGAGCCGGCGGTTGGGGAGGTTGAGGTTGAACCGCCGGGCCGCCCCCAGGATCTCGCCCGCCTTCCGGGCCTCCTCCAACCGGACGTCGGGGCCCGGCGAGCCCGGCGTCGGCTCGCCATCGGTCAGGTCGACGATCCCGACGGCGTAGCCCTTGCGGGCGAGTCGGGCGAGCGTCCCGCCGCAGGCGATCTCGACGTCGTCGGGATGCGCGCCCACGGCGATCAGGTCCAGTTCCAGGTCGTCGGTCTCGGCCATGCTCGACTCGTTCTCCGGCGCCTCGCGCGCCCGCCTCGGCCTCGTCTCGTCCCGTCCCGCCTCAGCCGCGCGGCCCTTCCGGCTTGGTCGCGGCCAGCAGGAACGACGGCGGGACGGCGTCGAAGCGGAGGGACTCCATCTGTTCGACGCCGCGGGCGATCATCACGTTCCAGACCTGGACCGGGGCCCCCAGCCGCTTCATCGCCTGGTACGACGACGACAGCGACTCCACCGTCGCCACGTTGACCACCAGCGTCCCCCCCGGCGAGAGTCGGGCGAAGGCGGCCTCGATCAGGGGGGCGAACCGCCGCGACAGTCCGCCGATGAAGACGGCGTCCGGGTCCGGCAAGTCGGCGAACGCCTCCGGGGCGCGGCCGGCCACGGCTCGGACGTTGCCGGCGCCGAAGGCCTCGACGTTCTGGTGCAGAAGCGCCAGGTCCTCGGCCTCCGGCTCGATCGCGTAGACCGCCCCCAGCCCGGCCAACTGCGCGGCCTCGATCGCCAGCGACCCGCCGCCGGCGCCGACGTCCCAGACCACCGACGTCGGCCGCACGTCCAGCCGGGCGAGCGCCATCGCCCGGACCTCGGCCTGGGTGATCAGCCCGGCGGTCGGCCGGCTCTGGGCGAAGGCGTCGTCGGGGTTGCCGAAGAGGCGGCGGCCCCCCTCGCCGCTCGCCACCCGGTCGGGACGGCCCGGCTCGCGGATCAGGATCAGGACGTTCAGCGGCGAGAACTCCGACTCCATCGTCGCCAGCTCGCGCAGCTCGGCCTGGGTGACGCGCTCGTCGGGGGAGCCCAGGTTCTCGCAGACGTAGGCCCGGAAGTAGTCGACCCCCCGGTCCAGAAGCGCCCTGGCGACGTGCGCCGGCTGACGCTGCTCGCCGGGGAAGAGGCCGACCTTCTCGGCGGTTCGGATCCGGTCGACGACCGGCTCCAGCGGCCGGTCGGCGAGGTTGACCAGGTAGGCGTCCTCCCAGCTTTCCTTCACCCGGGCGAAGGCCAGTTGCATGCTGCTGACGTGGGGGACGACCTCGAAGGCGTCCTTGCCCAGGCGGTCGCGGAGGTAGCGGGCGACGCCGTAGAACAGCGGGTCGCCGCCGCAGACCAGCACCGGCCGTCGCGCCTCGCCCGCGGCCTTCGCCTGTTCGAGCGCCTGGGCCATCTCGGGTTCCAGGACTTCCTTGCGGGCGGCGAGGGGGCCCAGCGAGTCCAGGGTCGCCGGGGCGCCCAGGATCAGGTCGGCCTCGGCGAGGATCCGCCGGGCCGACTCGGTCAGCCCGGCGGCCCCGTCGTCGCCGACGCCCAAAATCACCAGTTTCGATCGCGCCTGGCCGGACATCGGGGTCTCGAAATGCGAGGTCGGTTCCCGCCCGGCGCCGCCGCCGGGGTTCAAGATTGACATTGTAGGCGCCGCGAACCGCCGCCGCCAGGGATCGGAGACGGAAGTCCGCGGGCCGTCGCGGCCTAGACGATTTGGGCCAGGGCGGCGAGGACTCCTTGCATGAACGCGGGCAGGTCGTCGGGCGCGCGACTGGTGACGACGTTGCCGTCGCGGACGCAGGCGCCGTCTTGCCAGACCCCGCCGGCGTTCTCGACGTCGTCGCGGATCGCGATCGAACCGGTGACGTTGCGGCCCTGGATGCAGCGGGCCGAGCAGAGCATCCAGGGGCCGTGGCAGATCGCGCCGACCACCTTGCCGAGACTCGCCGCGTCGGCCACCAGCCGGATCATCGCCGGCACTCGCCGCATGTAGTCCGGCGCGTAGCCGCCGGGGACGATCACGACGTCGAAGTCGTCGGCCTTCACGTCGGCCGCGGCCACGTCCGCCCGGGCCGGCAAGCCGTGCTTGGAGGCGTAGCTCTCCCCCGCCTTGGGACCGACCAGCTTCACGTCGAAGCCGGCCTCCCGCAGCCGATAGACCGGGTACCACAGTTCCAGTTCGTTGTACATCCGCTCGACCAACACGGCCGCCGTCTTGCCGCCCAGACCGCTCATCGCGACCACCTTTCCATTATTGACGTTCCCTGATCGCCCCAGCCGAGGCCGTCGCGACCGGGACGAACGCCTCCCGACGAGCTCGTCCGCCCCGGTCCTCACAATGCGATTATAGGGCGAGGGTAGCACGCCCAGCGCCGAGGACGCCAACCCGGCCCCACTCCCCGCCGGCTTCCATCGGGTTCGATCGTCGTCCGCCGCGGGGTCGCTGGAATGACGCAAGCGTAGCCGATATAGCGGCTTGCGGCATAATTCGGACTGGCTTCGTTCGTCGGTTTCGAATCATCGTTTCAAACGCCCGGTCGACCGTCGCTCCGCCGCGGTCGCGTCACCCGGCGCGGCGGGACGACGGTCGACCGCCGATCCGGTCCCCGGGGCCGGTCCACCGAAGTCGAATTGCCAAAGATTCCCACTGTTCGGAATGATCCGCGGTTCGACCGCCGCGATTTCATGTTTCCTTTTTGACCGTCACGGATTTTGGGGCGGCCGTCCGTGGTAAACGGCCTTCTCCCCTCGCGAGGGAGGACAGACGCCGAAGGCGTCAGATGAGGGGGACGACGCGCGAGACGACCGTCGGGATTCGCGAACGTCCGTCCGGCGAGCCCTGGACGTCGATGGCGTCTGGCGCGCGCCCCCCCGTCCGGCCCTTCGGGCCACCTCCCCCGCGAGGGCATAGGTATGGCCACAACTTTTCGATTAGGAATTTGGAGAGCATAGGCAAGCTCTATATTGACCCAGATCGCCTATTCCGTCCCCTCTCCCACCGGGAGAGGGCAGCCGCGCAGCGGCGGGTGAGGGTCGTCGCGCTTCGCGGGGAGCGTCGGGTCGGCATGACGCAAGCCCAGAGCGTATCCCGAAATGCGACGACCCTCACCCGGCCCTTCGGGCCACCCTCTCCCGGTGGGAGAGGGGACATCGGACGCTTGCCTATCCTTCCCAGATTCCGAGTCGAAAAGTTGTGGCCATACCTATGCCGCGAGGGGGGAAGGCCGTTATGTTCACCGCCCCAAAATCCGTGACGGCCGGCATGTTTTCTTTCCGACCGTCACGGATCTCGGGGAAGGACGTTGCGTTTCAACGGGGTCTTGGGTAATCCGGGATCGAGGGCCAAACCCTTTGAAACGCCTTCCCCTTTACATTTGGGCCGCGCCGACGACCCTGGTCGGCCTGCTCGCCCTGGCCTTGGCGCTCGGCACCGGCGGCCGGGCGCGGGTCCGCCGGGGGGCGTTGGAGGTCCACGGCGGGTTCGCGACCTGGCTGGCCAGGCGGGTCGGCTTCGCCGCGATGACCCTGGGGCACGTCATCCTGGGCCATGACGCCTGGTGCCTCGACGAATTCCGCGACCACGAGCAAATCCACGTCCGACAGGTGGAGCGCTGGGGGATCGCCTTCATTCCCGCGTACCTGGCCGCCAGCCTCCTGGCGTGGCGGGCCGGCAAGCACTACTACCGCGACAACTGGTTCGAACGCGACGCCCGCGTCCGTTGCGGCCAGGACCCACCGCCGACGCCTGGCGGGGACGGCTTCTAAACCGCGACGGGCCCTCTAGGGCGACGTCCTCCCAAAACCCGCGACGGTCGGGGTTTCGCGCGAATCGGAGGGGTCTGGAGCGGCCCCTTGACAGCGCCTCGCGGGCGTCGTCCAATGCACCGTCGACATCTTCGTCCCGCCTTCGCACGCCCAGACGATCAAGGCCGCCATGAGCACCGAAACCCTGCCGACGTCGAGCCCGCTTCCGGACTACCTCGCGAGCGCGACGCCCAACCCGGAATCGAACCGGGCCGCCTGGTACAAGAACACCGCGCCGACGTTCGCGGGCGTCTTCCTCTGGTTCGTGTTCTGGGACTCGATCTCGGCCAACGGCCTGAGCGTCGGCGGGTTGTGGGCGACCCTGGGAGGCGTCGCGCTGGGGGCGTTGATCTGCCACTTCCTGTTCTATCTGACGCCGGGCCTGCTGGGGATGAAGACGGGGCTCCCGCTCTATGTCGTGGGGACGTCCACGTTCGGGGCGATCGGCGGGCTGATCATGCCGGGCTTCCTGATGGGGGCGTTGCAGTTCGGCTGGCTGGGGGTCAACGCCTTCGCGTCGGCCGGCTTCCTCCAGAAGGCGTTCGACGGCGACCAGAACATGTTCTACGTCCTGGCGATCGGCTGGACGGCCCTGGCGGCGTTCGTGGGGCTCAAGGGGATCCAGTACGTCGCCAAGGTCGCGACGTTCCTGCCGATCATCCCCCTGGTCGCCCTGATCGCCGGCCTGGGCCTTCTGGGAGGCTCGGCGTTCAGCTACGAGCCGCCCGCCGTCGTCGAGGGGGGCGGGTTGACGGCGATGTTCGCGATGGTCGGCGCGATCGTCGGCTTCTTCGGCACCGCCGGCGCGGCGGGGGTCGACTTCGGCCTCAACAGCCGAGACGCCCGCGACGTCAAGATGGGCGGGATCGTCGGCATCATCATCGCCATCCTGTTCACGGCGGGGATCTCGGTGCTGGTGGTGGCCGGCGCGCGGGCCTCCGGCGCGATCCCGGAGACCGAGAACCTGATGACCGCCGCGATGAACGTCAAGCTCTCCGACGGCATGTTCAAGGCCGTGATGTTCGGCTTGACGTTGGCCTCGTTCCCCGGCGCCTGCTTCTCGTCGTTCATCGCGGCGAACAGCTTCAAGACGGTCATGCCCAGGATCAACCCGTTGGTCTCGGTGAGCGTCGGCGCGCTGGTCAGCATCATCCTGGCGGTGACGGGGGTCGCCGGGAACCTGGCGGGGGTCTTCGGGATCATCGGCGCGTCGTTCGGGCCGATCTGCGGCGCCATGACGGCCGACTACATCCTCAACGGCTATCGCTGGAGCGGCCCCCGCGCCGGCTTCAACCCGGCCGGCTGGCTGGCCTGGGCGGTCGGCTTCTTCGTCGGCGTGATGCCGAACCTCCACGCCGTCGCCCCGGCGATCCCGGCGGTCCCCGCCGCCCCGGTGGCCGCCTACGTCGTGGGGTTCGTCCTCTACTTCGTCTTCTACAAGCTCGGCCTGAAGTCGAGCCTGCTGGAGATGCCCCAGCGGATCGACGCGGCGTGACAAGGGCGGGACCGTCCAACCCGGCATCAAGAAGCGCGCCGTCCCCTCTCCCGCCGGGCTGACGACCCGACACTTATCGGATCCCGCATGCGA
>CALCIB010000241.1 GCA_937907525.1 uncultured Planctomycetales bacterium
GTTTCGAATTTCAGCCGCCACGGCGATCATCGCCTTCTCCCCTTGAGGGAGAAGGCCGTTCGGCGTCGGCTTGCGTGAGCGTCGCATGCGAGATCCGATAAGAGTCGGGTCGTCGCGCGTCGCGGGGGGCGTCGGGTCGGCGCGCCGTAAACCCGGAGCGTATCCCGAGACGCGACGACCCCCGCCCGGCCCTTCGGGCCACCCTCTCCCGGTGGGCTGACGACCCGACACTTTTTCGGAGGTCGCGGCGATCATCGCCTTCTCCCCTTGAGGGAGAAGGTGGCCCGAAGGGCCGGATGAGGGGTCAATCGGCGTCGCGGTTCAACGAAGGTCCGGCGTGACGACGACTTCGAATTCCGGGCTCCCGATCGCGCCCACCCCTCATCCGGCCTTCGGCCACCTTCTCCCTCAAGGGGAGAAGGCGATCAACGCCGCAACTCACTCCTCGTCGTGACGACTTCTGAAAAAGTGTCGGGTCGTCAGCCCGGCGGGAGAGGGGACGGCGCGCGTCGCCTCATCCTTCCCAGATTCCGGGTCAAAAAGTTGTGGTCATAGCCATGCCCGCCGGGGGCGGGGGCGGCGCGCTTGGTCCGACGGCCGCGGATCCGCGACGGTCGGACGTTTTCCCGGAATTCGTGAAATCCCGCGCCCGGAACCGCGGACCATACGAAACGAGAGGGTCCGTCGTTCCTTGTCAATTCGGCCGCGGTGAAAGGGCCCCGCCGCCCGGCGACGGCGGGGACGATCCGACGTTCCGACGCGCCCGCGTTGCCGACCGCCGCGAAAGCCGGCGGGGGGCTCGCGAAAAACCCCATTCGAAACCCGACGAACGAAGCCAAGGGGTTGAGAACGTAACTCGTTTTCCATAAACAAGATGCGATTCGGCTCCAGGGGCCTCCCGAGGCGCGAGCGAAGCCGATCGAAGCCGGGTTCGGGGGTCAGGGTCGGAAGGTCAGTTCGATCATGGAGAGGTCGTCGGCGAAGTCGTCGCGGCCCATCAGGGCGCGGTCGTGGGCGATGAGGGCGTCCATCTTGGGGGCGTGGGGATCGTCGAAGGGGCCCTGGCCCATGAAGGCGATGAAGTCGCCGAAGGGCCAGAGTTGGTCGTCGGTCTTGACGATCTCGTAGGCGCCGTCGCTGAAGAGGTAGATCTTGGCGAACGGGCCCAGGGGGGCGTCGGCCTGGCCGTACTCAAGCTCGGGGATCGCGCCGATCATGGGGCCCTTGGACTCCAGCATGGTCAGCTTGGTTTCGCCGGGGGAGGGGCCGTCGATCAGGAGGGCCGGCGGGTGGCCGCCGCCGGAGTAGCGGACGCTCCGGGTGGGCTTGTGGAAGACGCCGTACCAGATGGTGAAGTACAGGTTGTTCTGCTGGTCCATCTGGAAGGCCTGGTTCAGGGCGTGGAGGACCTGGCCTGGGTCGCGGAAGTCGGTGTTGGGTAGGGCCTGGGAGCGGAGGGCGTTCATGGCCGAGACCGACAGCAACGCCGCGCCGACGCCGTGGCCGGAGACGTCCAGCAGGTAGAAGGCGAAGTGGTCGTCGTCGAGCCAGTGGTGGCCGAACGAATCCCCCCCCAGCTCGGCGGAGGGGACGAACCGCCAGTCGGTCAGGACGTCCCCCTTCGTCAGCTTCTCGGGCAGGAGCGACTCGACGTATCGCGCCGCCTGGGCGACCTCCTCGGTGAGTCGCTTCTGGCTCTCCAGAAGCGCGGCGTGGGCCTCGTTGCGTTGCAAAAGCGCGATGTAGCCGCGGGAGTGGTAGCGGATTCGGGCGATCAGCTCCAGGCGGTCGGGGAGCTTGACGACGTAGTCGTTGGCGCCCAGGGCGAAGGCCTCGGCCTTGACGGCGGGTTCCTCCTTGGTGGAGAGGACGATCATGGGGACGTCGCGGGTCTCCGGCCGCGCCCGGAACTCCTTGACCAGGGTCAGGCCGTCGATGTCGGGCATGACCAGGTCCTGGAGGATCACGGTGGGCTTGATCCGCAGGGCCTCGTCGAGCGCGCGGGAGGCGTCGCGGCAGGAATGGAACTCGACGTCCTCCTCGCCGAGGAGCATTCGGCGGACGGCCTCGCCGATCATCGCCTGGTCGTCGATCAAGAGGACGGTGATCTTGTGGGCGGTGAAGCGGGCGTCGTCGTTCATGGCGATGTTCCGGGGTCTCGTCTCGTGAGGGGCCGGACGACCCCGTTTCCGTTCCATCATCTATTATGAATATGGATCCGCGGCCGGGCCTCGGCTTGGATCCCGCGGACCAGGACGTCGGCGACGTCGTCGAGGGGGGCGACGATCTCGGCGGCGCCCAGTTCGACCGCGGCGCGGGGCATCCCCCAGACGACCGACGTCGCCTGGTCCTGGGCGACGGTCGTCCAGCCGCGGCGGCGGAGGGCCAGCAGCCCCTCGGCGCCGTCGCGGCCCATGCCGGTCAGCAGGGCCGCCGCGCCGGGCCCTCGCCAGTTGCGGGCGACGCTCTGGAAGAAGACGTCGACCGAGGGCCGGTAGCAGGCGTCCGCGGGCTCGGTCGAGTAGCGGAGCCGGCCGTCGGGGTCCAGCCGCAGGTGGTCGGCGGTCGCCGCCAGCAGGACCTGGCCGGGCTCGGGGCGGTCGCCGTCGACCGCCAGGCGGACGCGACGGCCCGAACACTCGCCCAGCCAGGCGGCCAGGCCGACGACGAAGAAGGCGTCGACGTGCTGGACGATCACCGTGGCGGCGTCCCAGTCCGTCGGAATCCCCTTGAGGATCCGGGCCACCGCGAACGGTCCGCCGGTCGACGCCCCCAGGGCCAACAGCGGCCCGCGCTCCGCGGCCGTCGGCCGCCCGGACGACGCGCAGCGCGGACACCGCTCCGGACACTTGCCGATCAGCTTGCCCACCGTCCGGATCTTGCGCAGCAGCTCGGCCCCGCCGGCGCAGCCGCCGTCGAGGCCCAGGACGGGGGTGTCCACGGCGTCCAGCGCGCCGAAGCCCATCGCCTGGTACACCTTGTCGATGCAGCCGCCGACGCAGGCCGTGACGACCAGGATGGGACAGGGGGCCTCCTTCATGATCCGGCGGGTCGACTCCACGCCATCCATTCCGGGCATGAACAGGTCCATCAGCACCAGATCCGGCATGTCCGCCTTGACCCGGTTCACCCCCTCGGCGCCGTCGCCGGCGATCCAGGCGACCTCCAGGCCGTCGGCCGATTCCACGACCCTCCGCAGCGCCTCGCGCGCGATCGCCGAATCGTTGACGATGCCGATCCGCATGACGGAGACCCCGGACGACGACGTGAGCCTCGACTTCGAGCACGACCCTCATTCTACGAAGTCTGGGCTGGCCGCGGCACTCCCAAATCCACGCCGGCTCGCCACCGTTGGGTCGGCGAACAATCCCAAGATGATAGGAGGCCGTGGCTTACGCTTCATTCGACGGGATCGGGCCGCGCCCCGGTCTCCAATAGACGACCTTCACGATCAGGGGTGGCGGTCTACCGGGGCTCGCCCTTGGCGGTCAACTCCCCAAGAAGCTTCTTGAAGTCGTCGCGGGGGCGGAGGGGGTCGAGGGCGGGATCGCGGCGGTAGAGGTCGGGGGCGCCGTAGCCCTTGGCGACGGCCAGGCGCAAGGCGTCGACGGCGCGGCGGGCGTAGACCTCGCGGCGGGCGCGGTCGGCGTCGGAGAGCGTCGGGTCGTCGGCGTCGGCGATCGGCCGGCCCCCTTCCTTAACGCCGATGAGCGTAAGCCCCAGGGCGACGTCGCAGGCCAGGGCGTAGGCGTCGGCGCCTTCCATGTCGGCCTTCTTCATCCCCTCCAGCGCGTCGGCGGCGGCCCGGAACGCCCTGGACGCCTCGGCCGTCTTTCCCTCCTGGGCCAGCAGTCGGCCGAGAAGCTGACGCGACGTCGCCAGCGCGGCGACGTGCCGCGGCTGGTCGGAGCGCTCGACGACCAACCGCTCCAGAAGCGTCCGCGCCTCCTCGGCGCGCCTACGGGCCTGCTCGCGTTGGTTTCGGGCGCGGAGGATCTCGACGTCGAGGTTGTACGCTTGGCCCAGCGCGCCGCGGTAGTCGGCGACGGCCGGGCGTTTGGCCGCAAGGTCTTCCAGGAGCTTCACGCCGCGCGCCAGGGGGACGGCCGCGGCGGCGGGCTCGTCGTCGTCGAGTCGGATCTCGGCCAGTTCCACCAGTCGCGACGCCGTATCGAAGAGCAGCCGGGGCGAGTCCTTAAGCGGCCCGGTCGCGCCGTCGAGCAGTTCCACGGCGCGGGTCAGGGCGGTCGCGGCGGCCTCCGGGTCGTCGCCGGCGTTCAGGATCCGGGCGAGCAAGGCGTAGGCGGAGGCCAGCTCGATCCGGGTCTCGTCGGCGTCGGGGTCGCTCCAGCCGATCTCCTCCAGCAGCGCGACGGTCTGGCGGGTCGAACCGAGGGCGCGACGGTCGCGCTTCAGTGCGTGCTCGATGTCGGCGCGGGCGAGGAAGACGTGGGCCAGGTCGCGGCGGTGGCGGGGCTCGTCGGGCTGGCGGTCGGCCAGGGCGAGATATATCTCGCCGGCGGCGGCCAGCTCGGCCAGCGCGGCGTCGGCGTCGGGACCGGGCGCTTTGGGATCCAGCGCCCGCGCCAGCGCGACGCGGGCGTCGGCGAGGCGCTCGGCGAGAACGGCGTCGCCGAGGCGGTCGCCGGCCGCGCGGCGCCACAGGTCGACCGCGGCGCGAAGGCCGGCGACCGCCTCGGCCTTGCGTCCCAGCGCCCGGTCGACCGTCGCGATCCGGGTCAGGGCGTCGGCGACCTCGGCCGGCGCGCCGACGACGCCCTCGTAATAGCCACGGGCGGCGGTCAGAAGGTCGCGGCGGAGGGTCGCGACGTCGTCGTGAGTCGGATCCTCGGCCAGGCGGTCGACGGCGCCCGCCAGGGCGGCGCGGGCCGTGGCCGCGACATGGGCCTGGGCGTCGCGCTCGCGACGCGACGTCCGCGCCCATTCGGCCTCCCACGCGCCCCAGCCGAGGACCGCCAGCAGCGCCGCGGCCGCCGCGGCCAACTTCCAGGGGTTCCGCCGCGCGAACCGCGCCAGGCGGCCCCATTCCGACGTCCCGCCGGCGCGGACGGGAAGGCCGGCTAGATAGGCGTCCAGGTCGTCGGCCAACGCCGCGGCCGAGCCGTACCTGCGCTCCGGCTCCTTGCGAATGGCTTGCAGGACGATCGCGTCCAGGTCCGCTCCGATCGCGCGGCGACGCCCCTTTGGAGCGGCCCGGCTGGGACGCTCCGGCGCCTGCTCGACGATCGCCCGGGCCGCGGCGTCGGGGTCGGCCGGGTCGATGGCGATCGGCGGGCGGGTCCAGGCGTCCAGGACGTCGGGGGTCTCGGCGTCGGAGGAGGCCGGGACCACGACCGTCCCGCCACTTTCGACCGTCCCCAGCCGCGAGGGCTTCAGGTCGCCGAGGATTCGCCCCCGCGCGTGTTCGGCGTGGACCGCCCGGCAGGCCGACTGGAACAGCCGGAGCCGCGCGGGGACGTCCAGCCCCAGGCGGTCGGCCCGCGCCGCGATCGGCTCGACCGGCCCGACGTCACCCCCCTCCCCCGCCGACGGCCCCGCCGCGACCGCCTCAAACGCCAGGTCGTCCAGCGACTCCGGGCCCTCGCCGCCTTCTCGTTCGTGATGACTCATTTCTTAGGCGCGCTCCACCGTCGATGCTCGCCCGCGATTCGAGAAGCGGGCGGGACGCCCTCTCCGGCGGGACCGTCTTCATTGTGTAGAATAAGACCATGGGACGCGAACCGAACGACCGCCGTCAATGCTCGCCCGCGCGGGTCGCCGTCGCGACCGTCGAGGAGCTGACCGCCCCGGGGCAGGTCCGCGCCCGCGCCGAGTGCGTGCGTGCGCTCGCCGCGGCGGTTCGCGGCGGCCCGGGGACGCTCGAACCGGGCGACGACCTGGAATCCGACCTGAAGCGGCTGACGTCGCGCGGGGGGATCGGCCTCTGGACGGCCGCCTATATTTCCATGAGGACCTGGCGACGGGCCGACGCCTCCCTCATCTGGATGGATCTCGGGGTCGCGCAAGGCCCTGAAGACCGACTCGCCCGCCGAGATCCTGGCCGCGGCCGAGCCCTGGCGCCCCTTCCGCGCCTACGCCGCGGCGCGTCTCTGGCGACGCCCCACGCCGTCTTGATCGATCGAGGGAGATTCCGATGAACACGTCCCACTGGTACGTGACGCTGACCAGCCCCGTCGGCGCCCTGTTGCTGACGTCTGACGGCGAGGCCCTCACCGGGCTGTACACCGAGGGCCACCGCGCCCCGCCGGGCCTCGACGCGGCGCGGAGCGACCGCGGGCCGTTCCGGGAGGCCGAGGCCCAACTCCTCGCCTACTTCGAGGGCGAGACCCGGCCGTTCGACCTCCCCCTGGCCCCCTGGGGCACCGACTTCCAAAAAACCGTCTGGGCCGCCTTGCGGGAGATCCCCTTCGGCGAGCGCGTGAGCTACGGCGAACTGGCGCGCCGGATCGGCCGGCCAAGCGCCGGCCGCGCCGTCGGCGCCGCCAACGGCCGCAACCCGATCTCGATCGTCGTCCCCTGCCACCGCGTCGTCGGCTCCGCCGGCGCGCTGACCGGCTACGCCGGCGGCCTGGAGTGCAAGCGCCTGCTTCTGGAACACGAGGCCCGCTTCGCCCCGGATCGCGGTGGCCTTCTCGTCGCGTCGGCGGGATAATGGGAACGATGAAGGAAGACCCGACCGTCATGGATCTCGGGAGAAGCGCGCGATGAAAACGATCTTCCCCCCTCGCGGGGGAAGACAGACCGCGAAGCGGTCAGATGAGG
>CALCIB010000242.1 GCA_937907525.1 uncultured Planctomycetales bacterium
AAGGTCGCCGGCCGTACACCCGGCACCGCTCAAACCCGCAATCCGGTAGAGTCAGAGACTTTCAATCGACCACGTCGGTCCATTTGGAAAGAAGGCGTCATGGTCGAACGAATACACCAAGTTTGGGGGGGTTATCGCATAGAAGAACTGCCTCTCCAAGCCGATCATCCATCCATATAGGACTGAGAGTAGAGCAAAGCGGGAACGGTTCTCCAGTAAATCGACATAGCGAAACCACTGGCATTCGGTGCAATTAGGGACAAACAGACTTCCGTGGGCCACCCCCGGCGTTACATGGGCCATGCCTGGATTGATTTGAATCAACTCCGGCATGATCTCCACCAATCCGACAGTCGCGACAGGGGCACCGAGCTCACCAGCGATTCTTCCGACCACTTGATCATTAAAAGTTGATCTGCCGGCCTGGGATCCTTTCACGACGTAATCGTTTCCATCGTCGCAACTGACTTGCACGGGCTGACACGAAGAGGGCCAGGTCCGTCGGTAAGTCAGGGCCTTCACAGACATCGGCGCATGGGCCTTGGCCGCTTGGATCAAAGTCGCCCAATCACTGGTTTCCATGTTCGAGCCTGCCCAGCAACTCTTGAAGCTCGTGGCCAAGACACGCGCGCATAACCACCATGACCAAGTACAGAGTAGGCGCACTAGCCCATCGAGATCAAGGCCCTCGACGGCTACGCAACGCTCGCGAGTAACCCGGACGACTTCGTGGTGGCCCTCCCCGCGCCCTCACTCCCCCGCCAGGCGCTTGGCCATGGGGAGGAAGGCGAAGGGGGCCTTGAAGCGGTCGTCGAGTTTGGCGGCGGCGGCTTCGATCTCGGGGCGGGTCAGGGGCTTCTTGGCGGTGGAGGCTACGACGACGAGGCCGTCGTAGCCTTCCAGGCGGAAGACGCTGGTGTTGGGAAAGGCGCGGCGGATCTCGCGGACGTCGCGCTGCAGGGCCGGATGGGGGTTCATGTTGAACACCACGATCCCGTCGGGGTTTAGGCGGGCCTTCACCTGGTCGTGGAACGTCTGGTTCTTCAGGTGCAGCGGGACGCCGACGACGTCGGTGCCTGGGGAGGGGCGGAGAAAGGCGTCCATGTAGATGACGTCGTACTTGACCCCCGCGCTTCTCAGGTAGGCCAGGCCGTCGGTGTTCTTGATCTCGACGTTCCCCCCGGGGCGGGTCTCGAAATAGCGGTCGGCGACGCTGACGATCATCGGGTCGATCTCGACCACGTCCACCTTCAACTCGGGATCGTGGACCTTGAGGAAGTGGACCATCGCCCCACCCCCCAGGCCGACGATCAAGGCTCGTTTCGGCTGGGGCTGGAAGACGTAGCTGAGGAACATGAAGCGGGTGTACTCGATCAGGAGGTCGTCGGGGCGGTCCAGGTCGACCCGGCTCTCCACGACCTCCACGCCGTTGTCGCGGACGAACCAGAGCGTGCGCTCGCGGGTGTCGGGCCGGCGCGTGACCATGACGCGCGAGTACTGGGACGTCTCCTGAAGTTCCAGGATCGGCGCGGGTTCCTCGGCGCGGCTTCGTGAAAGAAACGCCGACGCCGAGTAAAACAACGCCACCAGGACAAGGACGCGCTTGCCTCGTCGGAAAATCAAGTTCGGCGCCGACGACGCTCGTCCCTTCTCCCCTCGTGGGAGAAGGTGGCCGAAGGCCGGATGAGGGGGGATCGCCGCGGGCCCTCGATCACGCGACCCCTCATCCGTCCCTTCGGGGCATCTTCTCCCACGAGGGGAGAAGGGAGGATGCGGGCTTGCCGCAAGGGGGCTTTGGGAAGGAGGGAGGTTCCGGAAACCGACCCGCGGGCCCGTGGCGATGGACATGCGGCGCGTCCTTTCCAGGCGTTCGACGATCATCGACCCGACGTCGAGGCGGATCGTAAGCGAGGGCGGACGAGCCGGTCAAGGCGGCGGCTCAGGTCAACAGGTCGTCGCGGAGCTTGCGGAGCCGGGCGAGGGCCGGCTTGGGGGCGCCGTCCGCGCGGTGGAGTCCGCCGTGAGGGTACAGATGGGGGACCTCGTCGGTCGGCTGAAGCCAGGCGACGGAACGCACGAACGGCTTGGCGATCGCCAGCGCCGTCCAGCTCGCCGCCCAGTCGGCCTGGCTCGCCTCGGTGGGGTCGGCCGGGAACTGCCAGCCCTCCACCTTCACGTTGGGATCGGCCTTGGGGTCGGGCTTGGCGGAGGACGGGGCCGCCAGGGTCACGTTCAAGGGGACGTTTAAAAGCGAGTACAGATCCAGCAGCCGGGAGAACTCGAACAGGTCGCGGGCGTCGCTGCCGGGGTCCGAATAGCCCGGCGCGACCTCCAGGGCGACGCTGGAGACGCCGACGTCGGAGCGGATCAGGTAGTCGCAGAGATGGAGCGGGCCGAGTTGGAAGCGGCTGCCGCTCATCCATTCCATCCAGGGCCGGTCGACCCCCAGGCAGATCTGGGCGGCTGGGTCGGTCTGGCGGGCGACCTGCACGGCGCGGGCGGTGATTCGGATCTGGTCCTCCTCGCCCAGTCCCAGGACGTCGCGGCCGGCGGGACGGTGGGCGACGTGCCAGACGGCGACCTTGCCGCGGTAGCGCGCGACCACCTGGCGGACGTGGTCGACGACGAAGCCGCCGATCGTCTCGACGTCGCCGTCCCAAAGCCAGGTCCAGTCGGGAAGGGTGTCGGGACGGAACTCGATCAGCGGGCCGACCTCGACGTTCAGGTGGTGCTTGCGCGCCCAGGCGGTTTGGGCGTCGAGCAGGTCCCAGCGAATCTTCCCCTCCGACGGCGCCAGATCCTTCCAGGTCGCGGCGGCGCGCGCGGCGTTGAACGTGACGGGCCAGGAGGCCGAGCCCGTCGCCTTGGCGGGGTCGCCCGAAAGCACGCACGCCAACCCGGTCCCCAACCGGCCGGCCACCGCCAGGCGGTTTTGAAGCACCTGGGCGAGGTAGGTCTCGGTCAACAGCGTCGCGGCCTTCGTCGAGGCCGCCAGACTCTCCTGGGCGGCGGCGAACGAGGCGTCGGGATCGGGAGCGTCGAGCGCCGCCTGGACGAAGGCGCGGCGCGCGGTTCGCACCAGTTCGTCCAACTCCGCGTCGATCCGAAGGCCGAGTTGGGTCCAGTCGGCCGTCTGGTTGCGGACGTCGTTGAGCTTGCCGCGGGCCAGTTCCAGGGCCAGGACGTACGCCGAGGGCCGTTCGCCCAGGGTGGCGGTGCCGACGACCGGGGCGCCTTGACCGGGGACGGGCCAGGGCGTGAACAGCCGTCCGCTCTCGGTGGCGTCGTTGGAACAGGTCAGTAGGCCGTCGCGGATCTCGACGCCGAGGCGTCCCGGCGTGCGGTCCACCCCGGTCGTGTAGACCCGCCGTCGGGCGACGGCCCGCGCGGCCGACTCGTCCGACGGCAGCCTGAACTTGAGAACCCCCATGCCTTGCGTCCACCCCAGGGTTGGGCCTCGCGAATCGGGGCCGGCGAGGGAGATCGACGGCGATCGAGGCTCGCCCCCGCGAGGATCCCGACGCATCCACCTTCCAGGATATCGGCCCGGCGCGGGCTTGAACAGTCGCCCGACCACGCCGAATCGGGGCGATTCGACGGATTCCTCCGACGGCCGCCCCCCGCGCGGTTCAGGGTCGGGCGACCCGGGCGACGTGGGCCGCGCCTTGGGCCTTCTCCAGCGCCTTGGTCAAGAAGTCCTGGAACACGGCGGGCTCGTTGTAGCCGCCGATCGAGGCGACGAGTTCCCCCTCCGGCGACAGCACGGCGTAAAACGGGTTGGTCTGCTCGGCGGTCATGTCGAGCTGGACGATCTGGTTGGCCTGCGCCAACTCCTCCCGCTGGGTCGAGGAGATGGTCTCGATCGGCACCCGGTCGGTGTAAAGCTGGATCGTCACGAACCGCTTCAGCAGTTCCACCACGTCCGGCCGCGGCAGCACCCGACGCTCCATCAGCCGGCAGTTGGCGCAGTTGACGCCGGTGAAGTCGATCAGGACCGGCCGGCCCTCGGCGGCGGCCTTCTCCTTGGCCTGCTCCAGGCTCATCCCCCAGAGCACGCCGTGGAGGTTCTTCTGCTCGCGAAGCGCCTGCTCGGGGTCGTTGGAGGTCGCCTTCACCGGGCCGCCCTCGGACCCGGTCGCGGCGACGAGGACGCCGGCGCCGCCCCCCACCCCCCCGCCGTACAGCCGGTGCGAGTCGGCCGGCAGGATGCCGACGACCAGGCGGTCCCACACCAGCCCTTGCGGCGGTCGGCCGAAGAGGGCCGGCGCCAGGTAGAGGGCCAGCCCCAAAAACACGCAGCCGAAGACGATCCGGCCGGGGCCGACCTTCACGTCGTCGTAGTCGTGGTCGGTGCGGAACAGCCCCAGCAGGTAGACCCCGCAGACCGCCGACAGGACGATCCAGGCCGTCAGCACCACCTCCGAGTCGAACCAGGCGTTCTCGGGCACGCCGATCCAGCCCACCTCGGCCGTGTTGAGGAACTTCAACGCCGCCCCGATCTCCACCAGGCCGCCGACCACCTTCACCGAGTTCATCCAGTCGCCGCTCCTGGGCATCCTCGAGAGCATGCCGGGGGCCAGGGCCAGCACGAAGAACGGCAGGGCGATCACCGTGGCGAAGGTGGCCAGGCCCACGATCGGGTAGAGGAAGTCGCCGTTGGCCGCCATCACCAGCAACCCGCCGACGACCGGGAACGTGCAGGTGAACGACGTGATCGTCAGCGTCAGCGCCATGAAGATCACGCCGATCAGCCCGCCGCGACTCTCCCCACGCGCCGAGACGTTCAACAGGAAGCTCGGCAGGCGGACCTCGAAGAGGCCCAGCAGGCTCAGCCCGAAGTACGTGAACAGCGCGGCGACGAACAGGTTGAGCCAGGGGTTGTTCGCCAGGTTCTGAAGGAACGTCGACGAGAAGAAGAACGAGAAGAAGACTCCGACGGCCGTGAAGACGCCGATGATCGCCAGGCAATAGGCCACCGCCAGGCCGGTCGCCCCCCCCTTCCCCTTCTCGGCGCCCTGCTTGACGAAGAAGTTGACCGTGATCGGGATCATCGGCCAGACGCAGGGCATCACCAGCGCGAACAAGCCGCCCGCGGCGCAGGCCAGCAGGAACCCGAGCAGCCCCTCGCGCGACTTGCGGGCGATCTCGCTGGTGGGCGCCTCCGCGGCGGGGGCCGCCGCGAGGCTCGCCGACGCCGCCGTGGCTTCCGTCGCGTCCGGCTCGGTCGCGGCGGGAGCCGGCGGGGCGGGCGTTTCGGCCGCCGGCTCGGCCGCGACGGCGGGCGCCGCCGCGTCCCCCTCGACCTTCACGACCACGTCGGGAAGCGTCTGATAGGCCGGCGGGAAGCAGGAGCTTTCGTTGCAGATCTGATAGTTGATTTGACTTCGGACGACGCGCTCGCCGTCGGCCGCGTCGGCTGGCACTTGAATCTCGACGGTCCAGGCGGCCTCGTTCTCGAAGAACTCGACGATCACGTCGTCGCCGAAGGCCGGCTCGGGCTTGGCGACCGGCTCCTCGGCCGACTTCCAATCCGACGCGACGACCAGGCCGCCGGCGTCGAACAGGTCGAACGAGGTCGGCGCCGGGCCGATCTCGTCGGGGTTCGCGCCCGGCTTGGCCACGTTGTAGACGTGCAGGCCGGGATCGAGCTTCACGGCGACGGTGTATTTCACGACGTCGCCGGGCTTGACGACTTCGGGCGCGACCGACGGCGCGAACGTCACCCCCTTGGGCCGCAGCCGTTCCGGGGTGTCCTTCTTTTCCGGCTTGGCCGCCGACGCCGACGGGCCCGACTTCGCCGCCGCGGCCTTGGCCTCGCCGGTGATCGTAACGGTCGCCGCCGGCAGCGTCCAGCGGCCGGGGAAGGTGCAGCTATCGGCGTTGCAAAGCTGGTAGCTCGCCTGGACTTGCACCGACTTCTTACCGGCCGGGGCGTCGGCCGGGACCTTCAAGGGGAGGCTCCAGACGACCTCGTCCTCGTGAAACTCGAAGACCTGATTCTCGAAGGCGGGCTCGGCCTGGGAGTGCGGCTCGCGATCGGGTTTCCAGGCGCCGGCCTTCTCCAGGCCGTCAAGGTCGAAGACGTCGAACAGGGTGTGTCGCGGGCCCTCGTCGCGCTGCTTCTCGGCGAACGTGTAGATGTGCCAGCCGGCGTTCATCTTCGCGCGCACCTTGAGACGAACCGTGTCGCCGGGCGCGGCCCGGGCCGGCTCGATCGTCGCGGTCAGCTCGGCGTCCTTGGACTTGGCGCGGGCGGGACTGTCCTTCTGGGCGGGCCGGGCGTCGGCGAACGCCGAGGCCGCCAGGGCGAACGCGGCCAGAACGGCCGCCGCTCGAAGCCCGACGGGATGGTGGAATCGCATGAGAGGCCCTCTAGGGGATTTCGATGGGTGAGGCGGCTCGACGGGGGGAGGCGGAGCCTCGACGTTTCGCCTTCTCCTCTTGAGGTGCTCTGTCGAAAACCATCACGCGCCTGCTCCCCTTCTCCCCTTGTGCAAGATTATTCGTGGGACTCGTAAATCGTTATGGTGCCGGGTGTTGTCGCAAATCAGCCCAAGGCCGCCCTAAGTCATTGGACGGTTGGGTGATCGGACGAGGCATCCGGGATCGTTCTTGGACTTACGTCACTCACGAATAATCTTGCCTTGTGGGAGAAGGTGCCCCGAAGGGGCGGATGAGGGGGCGCGACCGAAAGCCCTGGGATTCACCCCTCATCCGGCCTGCGGCCACCTTCTCCCACAAGGGGAGAAGGGATTATGTGTGCTTGCTCGTGATGGTTTTCGACAGAACACCCTTGAGGGGGAAGGAGGCGCGATCCAGCCGCCTCCGCGTCCCCTCTTCGCTCCCATCCTACGACCGCGGTAAAGCCTTGGGCAAGTCGGCGCGACCGGCGGGACGAACCGCATTGACCGATCCGGGGCCTCGGCCTACCATCCCCGGCGCTCGGGGCCGGCTCGCGTCGTAAGCCGCGCCCGCCGCCGAGCCCGCGGGAACCGCGGAACGGTTCGACTCTTGGGACAGGATGGGGGCGAATGCGCAAGATCCTCCTCGGCGCGATCCTCGCGGCGGGCGCCGCCGTCGCCGGCTGGATGGCCGTGCTCGACCGGCAGAACCGACTGCGATGGGACCACTGGGACGTCGTCAAGCCGGGCGGCCTCTACCGCAGCGGCCAACTCCCGGGCGACCAGTTCGCCGAGGCCGTCAGGCGCTACGGCCTCAAGACCGTGGTCAACTTCCAGCTCCCCGGCCCGGAGATGCACGAGGAGCGGGCTCTCGCGCGGTCCCTGAACGTCGGCTTCGTCAACCTGCCGATGCCCGGCGACGGCTTCGGCCGGGAGGAGCAGTTCCGCAAGGTGCTGGAGGTGGTCGACGACCCGGGCCGCCGCCCGGTCCTGGTCCACTGCGCCCGGGGCACCTGCCGCACCGGCTCGGCGGTGGCGCTTTACCGCTTCGAGCGCGACGGCTGGACCATCGACGACGTCGCCGCCGAGGCCCGCCGCCAAACCTATCGCGAGGGCTGGATCCCCGGCTACATCTACGCGATGGCCACCAACAAGCCGGACTCCGACCTCCACGCCCCCGTCACCATCGACGAGCGCAACGCGCCCGGCGAGCTCGACCCGACCCCCTTGCCGGAGGCCGCCGCCGATGAACCGCGTTGACGAGAAGCACGCCCCGCGGATCGATCCCGGCCGCCGCTTCCGAGCCGACGAGGGCCGCCTCGTCGTCAAGCTCCCCGAGCCTCGCGTCTGGGTCGGGCCCGCCCTGGTCCTTCTGGGGCTGGCTTACGTCGTCGTCGGCGGCGCCGTCGCCGACCTCGCCGGCGCGGACGCCCGGATCGGGATCGCCGCCTCCGAGGGTTTCGGCCCGCTGGGGCAGGTCTACGGCCGTTGGCGCCCCGACGTCTGGCCGCTGCGGCCGGCGCTCTCGCGGCTCCTGTTCCTCCTGAGCGAGCCCGGCAAGGCGGGCTCGGCCGTGGTCCTTTGGCCCTCGGCGTGCGCCGGGTTGCTCGCCGGCTGGCTCGTCGCCCGCCGGTTCCTCGCCGCGGGGAAGACGACCCTCGCCTTGATGCTCGGCTTCGCCTGGTTCGGCTCGACGGCCCTCATGGACCACGCCGGCAGCCGGGGGTTCGACTTCGTGACCGGCCTGGCCGTCATCGCCGCGCTGGACCGGCTTTTGTCCCGGCGGTCGGACTGGATCGCGGGGCTCTGGGCGGCGGTCGCGTTCCTCGGTGGGGGTTGGCCGCCGCTGTTGGTGATCGCCCTGGCGGTGCTGGTCCTGGGACGCCGCGACGCCGACTTCTCCTTCAAGCTGATCGCGCCTCCGGTCCTGACCGCGATCGCCTGGTTCTTCTGGACCGCCGAGACCGCCTCCGCCGAGGCCGCCGCCGCGGCGCTGGTTTGGCCGCTGACGCGCGGGCTCGCCTGGAGCCTGCCGGACACCACCCTGGGATGGTTGGGCGCGATCACCATGCCGGTCGATCGCGGCGTGGCCTGGGCCTCGCCGCTTAAGTTGCTCGTCGCCGGGCTGCCGCTGGCGCCGTTCGCGCTGTTGCTGTTGGGACGTTCGGCCCGAGCGGGGCTCAAGGACGACGACGGCCTGGCGCTTGATTGGATCCGGGTGGCCCTGGCGGCGATGGTCTGCGGGGCGGTCGTCCCCGGCGCGGCGACGGCCGCGGCGGTCCCGGCGCTGATGGGGCTGTCGGTCGCCGCGGCGGTTTCGCTGGAGGCCGCCTGGTCGGGCCGGCTCGACGTCCGGGGGCGACGGGCGTTTTTCGGCCTGGCGACGCTCCTGGTGGTCGCCTGGACGTCGCTGACGGTCTATGGAACGTATCTGCTGACGATCGTCTTCACCTACTATCGGCCGATCGGCGTGGTCTTCGCGATCGGCGGCGCGGTGGTCGTGGCGACGCTCTGGCGGGCGTTCGAGACCGGGAGCCTTCGGCGGGCCGTCGCGGCGGCGGTCGTCGTGACCGTTTGCCTGAAGCTGGCCCACGCCGGGTTCTACGTCCCGGAATGGAACTATCGCTACGGCCAGGGCCCCTGGGGCCGGGCGATCGGCCAGTGGACGTTGCCGCACTGGACGATCCACACCCAGCACGAATGGCCCGAGGATCTCGCCTGGGCGATCGGCCGGCCCGTCCGGCTGCTCGACAGCCCGCAACACCTGGCGTTCCCCGAGACCGGCGAGAGCCGCCACGTCCTACTCCTGGAGTCCGAGTTCGACAACTGGCCGGCCAGCGCCCCCAAACTGATGCGGCTCGCCACTTTCGCCCCCCCGCTCCCCTTCGGCAACCGCCGGGTGCTCGCCCGCACCGAGGGAACGCTGACGACCCCCAGGGGCCGGCTCGTCTCGCGCGTCCCCGCCACGCGGTGAGCCCCGCGGCCCGACTCGCCGTGAACGTCCCTTAACCTCCGGGAATGAACGTGTTAAGGGACGTTCCCGTCGGGTATGCTGACGCACGGGCGAGCGCCCGGATTCCGACGTCGGGGTTCCCGACGAGGGGCCGTCACGCCGACGGAAAACGCTCGTACCAAGTGTGGCGGACGTTTCCGCCCCAGCCGACCCGGCCCCGATTGATTCGATGAGGAGGGTATGGCGCCATGCTCGGCATGTTGAAAGACATGTTCGCGCCCTCCCCGCCGCGACCCGGCGAGGGGAGGCGCGGCGTCGACCTGAAGAAGCGCTTCCAGATCCAGCTCGACGTCTCCACGATCGGCTCCCAGGGGAGCATGTCGAAGGTCTACAAGGCGATCGACCAGGAGACGGGCAAGACCGTCTGCCTGAAGATCCTGGACCTCGAAAGGAACGAGGAGGCGAAGGCGCGGGCCTCGCGTCACGGGGAGCGGCCCAGCGAGGGGACGATCGCGATGGCGATCCGCCATCCCCACGTCGTGCGGACGTTCGAGCACGGGACCACCTCGCGGGGCGAGGAATACCTCGTGATGGAGTACGTCCATGGCTTGAGCTTCGAGACGATCCACAAGTCGAACCTGGGCAAGACGGCGCAGAGGTTGGAATGGCTGGCCCAGGCCGCCGAGGGACTGGCGGCGGTCCACGCCGCGGGGTACATCCATCACGACGTCAATCCGCGGAACTTCCTGATCGATCGCGTCCGCGAGTTGAAGGCCAAGGTGATCGACTTCGGCCTCTCGGTCCCCAACGCCCCCGAGTTCCGCAAGCCGGGCAACCGCACCGGCTGTCTGATGCACATGGCGCCGGAGTTGATTCGACGCGCGCCGATCGACGAGTCGATCGACGTTTTCGCCTTCGGCACGGTCGCCTTCCAACTGCTCGTCGGCCGCCCCGCCTACGACGCCCCCGCCGTGCCCAACGCGCTTTTGCAGCGCTACGGGGCCCCGCCGCTGGACCCCCAGGCCGCCCGGCCCATGCTCTCCGACGAGATCCGCGACGTCCTCTTGAAGCTCGTGGCCGTCGACCGCCGCGACCGCTGGCCCTCCATGGCCACCCTCGCCGACCATCTCCGCTCCATCCCCGTGAAGCGCTCCGCCTCGGTGTCGTCGTAAGCGAACGCGACGGTCGAGGGCGCCGCGTTCCATGATCCAAGTGAATCTGACCCACCAATGGTTCGCTTGACGATCGAGCGCGAGGGGCGATGATGTGGGATATCCTCTTCGCCCCTGAATACGTCGAGGAGTTCCGAGCGCTGGATCCCGCCGCTCAGGAAGCGATCCTGGTGAAGATCGACCTCTTGAGGGATCAGGGCCCGAACCTCGGTCGCCCCACGGTTGATACGGTTAGGGGGTCGGTTTTCCCGAACATGAAGGAGCTTCGAGTCCAGCATTCGGGACAGCCGTGGCGGATTCTCTTCGCGTTCGATCCCGCCCGGCGGGCGATCTTCCTCGTGGGTGGGAACAAGGCCGGCGACAAGCGTTGGTACAAGCGTTTCATTCCGATCGCCGACGCCCGTTACCGACGCCATCTTGGGAGTGACAGCAATGGCCGTTCGCTATGAAGACGTCCTGGCTTCCATGTCGCCCGAGAGCCAAGCGAGGATCGCCGAGGCGGCCGCGCGATTGAAGGCGGACCACCAAACCTTCCTGGAATTGCGGGACGCCGACGCCTCTACTCGCGAAACCCCTGAGTTTCGCGCGAAGCTGGCCGTGCTCCCCGAGGAATATCGGGCGGAATTACTGCGTCAGGAGGCCGAACGCGCCGGGTTGGACGGTCTAAGAAAGCGGGTGGAGGCCCTGGGAGGCAAGCTCAAGATCACCGCGGAGTTCCCGGACGGCGCCTCCCTGGTCATCGAGGAGGAGTGACGAGGGGGCCGTTTTCCCCCTTGATCGATCGGCGACGTGGGATTACCATCGATCAAGGCAACCCCCCTGGTGAAAACCGACCGTCGAGGCATGCGCGCGTTGGTCAAGCCCCCCGTTTATCTGGACAACCACGCGACGACGAAGCCGGACCCTCGGGTGGTGGCGGCGATGACGCCGTACTTCACCGAGATCTACGGCAACGCGGCCAGCGTCTCGCATAAGTTCGGCTGGGACGCCGAGGAGGCCGTCGAGAAGGCCCGCGCGCAAGTCGCCGCCGCCCTGGGGGCCGAGGCCCGCGAGATCGTCTTCACCGCCGGCGCCACCGAGGCCAACAACCTGGCGATCAAGGGCGCCCTGCCCTTCCTCCGCCGCAAGGGCGACCACGTCGTCGTCACGGCGGTCGAGCACAAGTCGGTCCTGGACGTCGTCGAACGTCTGGAACGCGAGACCGACTGGAAGGTGAGCGTCGTCCCCTGCGACGAGACCGGCCGCGTCGACGCCGACGCCGTCCGCGCCGCGCTTCGGGAGGAGACCGTCCTCGTCTCGGTGATGACCGCCAACAACGAGGTCGGCTCGATCAACCCCGTCCGCGAGATCGGCCGCGCCTGCCGGGAGCGCGGGATCGTCTTCCACACCGACGCCACCCAGGCCGTCGGCAAGCTCCCGCTGGACGTCCAGGCCGATGAGATCGACCTGTTGAGTCTGTCGGCCCACAAGATTCACGGTCCCAAGGGGATCGGCGCGCTTTACGTCCGTCGCGAGGGCCCGCGGGTGCGGATCAAGCCCCTGCTCGACGGCGGCGGCCACGAACGTGGGTTGCGCAGCGGCACGCCGGCCGTCCCGCTGATCGTCGGGCTGGGTGAGGCGATCGAGTTGGCCGCGCGCGAGCGCGAGACCGATATCCCCCGGATCAAGGCCCTCCGCGACCGCCTGGAGGCCGCCATCCGGGAGCGGGTGTCGGACGTGACGCTCAACGGCCATCCGACCGAGCGGCTGGCCGGAAACCTCA
>CALCIB010000243.1 GCA_937907525.1 uncultured Planctomycetales bacterium
CGCGGCTCACTCCTCGTCGTGACGACTTCTGAAAAAGTGTCGGGTCGTCAGCCCGACGGGAGAGGGGACGTCGCGGCGGCGTTCCGGATTCCGCGGCGTCGCTCACGACTCCGACGACGCCAGGCGGAGCCATTCGGCCTTGAGCTTGAACGCGCCCTTGGTGACGACCTCCTCGCCGGGCTCGAGGCCGGCGGCGATGGCGGCGCGGGTCTCGCCCGGGCCGCGGGTCTCGACCTCGCGCATCTCGAACTCCTCGGCGCCGACGCGGACGAAGGCGATCCAGCGGTCGTCGTCGGAGATCAGGGCCTCGCTCGGGACCGACGGGACGCGCTCTTCCGAGCGGACCCCCAGCGCCACGTCGATGTACATCCCCGGCTTCAGGGAGTGGTCGAGGTTCTCGGCGCGGGCCAGGAGGGTGACGGTCTGGGTCTTCTCGACGACCATGTCGCCGGTGTAGAGCAGCCGGGCCTGGAACTGGCGGCCGGGATAGGCGTCGGACTCGAAGGCGATGGAGACGTCCTCGTCGCTCTGGACGAAGGGAAGGTTGCTAGGGTTGATGTTGGCCTCGATCCAGACGTGGTCCAGGTTCGCCAACGTGAACAGACGATAACTGACGTCGACCGCCACGCCGGGGACGATCAGCTCGCGGTCGAGGATGGTGCCGGCGAACGGGGCCTTCAGCTTGTACAGGCTGGCCGGCTCCTCCGGCAACGGCGTCGGGCCGCCGGCGTCGGCCTCGGCGTCGGCCCCCGCCGGCGCGGCCGCGACCGCGTCGGCTGGCTTCCGCGCGACCTCCTCGACGACGCGCTTCTGCTGGCGGAGCATCTTGGGGATGTAGTCGTCCTCGTCCGGGTCGACTCCCAGCACGTTGAGCTTCTCGCGCGCCACCAGCACGCCGGTCTCGGCCTGGCGCAGCGCCTGCTGGGCGCGGATGTTGGCCAGGTTGGTGTCGTAGCCCATCTGGTCCATGAGCGTCTGGTAGGCGGCCAGGTCGGCGTCGTAGCGGGCCTTGGACTCCTCCATCAGCCGGCCGCGAATGATCTCCTGCTCGTACAGGTCGGTTTGACGGGCGAGGTTGGCCTTGGCCAGCCGGTGGGTCGTGTACGCCGTCATCAGCAATTGACGATTGGTCCCCACCGGCTTGTCGACGAACTCGGCGTTGATCTGGTCCGGGGTGGCGTCGGCCTTCAGCCGCTCGATCAACTCCAGCGTGTTCTTGAGGATCATCGCCTGCCACTGGGCCTGCGCCTTGGCCACGTCCAGGGCCTGAAGGTTCATCAAGAGATCCAGCCGGGCCTGGCCGACCGCCGCGCTCTCGACGGTCGCCAGCACGTCGCCGGCCTCGACGTCCTGGCCGATCCGAACCGCGACGCTCCGCACGATCCCCTGCGCCCTGGGCGTGATGAACGCGAACCGGTTCTCGTCCGGCGCCACCCGGCCGGGCACCCGCACCTGGATCGTCTCGGGCTCCAACCCGACCGACTGGACCTCCACGCCGATCAACTTCTGCTGCTCCGCGGTGATCCTCACCACCCGCGGCCCCAATGACGACGACGAGGACGACGACTTCGCGGCCTCGGCCGCCAGCGACGCCGACGCCGACGCCGACGCGTCCGCCGGGGCCGTCGGAGCGCGGCCGGCGACCATGCGTTTCCAGGCGCCGAAGCCGACGCCGACGCCCAGGGCCACGACCAACCCGGCGGCCATCCAAACCTTGCGGGACGTCAACCGATGCGTGAAAATCCGTGCCATGGTGCCTCTATGTGGTCAGGGCCGCGGCGCGGAGCCGCCGACCGTCTCCGCGAATGTACGTCTCGAACCGGGCGCCACCCCAGGCTCGCGCGGGGACGGTTCCCGTGGGGGGCGGCCGGAGGGACCGGCCGCGCGTCGCGCCGGCGCGACCGCCGGATTCCGTGACGGCCGCGCTCGTCTTCACACAACTATCCGCGCCAGGGCCGGCGATTGTCCACGCCGGACGGGTTGTCTTAGCCGATTTTAAGCCTCGGCCCCTCATCGATTTGCGGATCATATTCGACTTCCGTCGCGCCGCCGCCGGGACGCTCTGGTCAAGCCCGGCGATTCCCCGTAGAACTAGACCCTTTGCCAGACTGAAGATCGGGACGACCACGAGGGGGAGGGTCGAGGATGGCCGAGGATCACGAACCGGCGCGACGCGGCATCCTGGCCCGCCTGGGGCTGGACCGTCCCGAACTACGGGCCTGGGCGATGTACGACTGGGCCAACTCGGCCTTCATGACCACGATCATCACCGCCGTCTTCCCCATCTACTACTCGCAGGTCGCCAACGCCGGCTCTTCCCCGGCCGTCGCCTCCGGCCGACTGGCCGCCGTCACCACCGTGGGCATGGTGATCGTCGCCCTCGCCTCCCCCTTCCTGGGCGCCTACGCCGACCACACGGCCCGCAAGAAACCTCTTTTGGGGCTCGCCCTGACCCTCGGCCTGGCCGCGACCGCCGCCATGTTCTTCATCCACACCGGCGATTGGGTGCTCGCCTCCGTCCTCTTCGTGCTGGCGAACATCGGCGCCAACGCCAGCCTGGTCTTTTACGACTCGCTGCTCCCCCACATCGCCTCCGACGACGAGATCGACCGCGTCTCCACCGCCGGCTTCGCCCTGGGATACGTCGGCGGCGGGCTGCTTTTGGCGCTGAACCTGGCCTGGATCACCAAGCCGGAGTGGTTCGGCCTCCCTGGCCCGGAGGCGGCGACCGAGGCCGGCCGGACCTTGCGGATCCGCCTGGCGTTCGTGTCGGTCGCGGTCTGGTGGGGTCTCTTCTCGATCCCGCTGTTCCGACGAGTCCCCGAGCCGATCGTCCCCAACGGCGAGCGCTGGGCGAACATGCACCCGGTCCAGGCCACGCTGGGGCGGCTCCGCGAGACGGCCGGCGACCTGACCCGGTTCCGCAACGGCTTCCTGATGCTGCTGGCGTTCTTGATCTACAACGACGGCATCGGCACGATCATCCGGATGGCGACGATCTACGGCGAGGAGTTGCACCTGGACTCCAACACCATGATCGCGGCGATCCTGGTGGTGCAGTTCGTCGGCATCCCCTGTTCGTTCGCCTTCGGCGCGCTGGCGGGGGTCGTGGGAGTGAAGCGGTCGATCATGCTGGGGCTGGTCGTCTACACGATGATCTGCGTCGTCGGCTACTCAATGACGACCGAGACCCACTTCCTGATCCTGGCGGGTCTGGTCGGGGTGGTGCAGGGGGGGACGCAGGCGCTTTCGCGATCGCTGTTCGCCAGCTTGATCCCGCGGTCGAAGTCGGGCGAGTTCTTCGGCTTCTTCGCCGTGGTGGAGAAGTTCGCCGGCATCTTCGGCCCGGCCATGTTCGCCGCGATCAACTTCACGACCGGCTCCAGCCGAGGCGCGATCCTCGGCGTGATCGCCTTCTTCCTCGTCGGCGGCCTGCTCCTGGCCATGGTCGACGTCCCCGAGGGCCAACGCCAGGCCCGCGCCTGGGAACTGGAACGCGCGGGAAAGACGACGTGAGGACGCTGGCGACCCGACCCGTTTCGGCCTTTGGCAAGAATTGCTAAACCCGCCACGTCGGCCCAAAGGGGGGGGAGCCATGACGAACATGAACATCTCGTTGCCCGAGGGCATGAAGACCTTCATCGAGACGACGATGGCGCGGGAGGGGTACGCCTCCGCCAGCGAAGTGGCTAGAGGTGGGAAAGAGGGCGGGCCAGGCTATCGAAACCCCTTCCCTGAAGCTCCCCGACCAGTTAGACTGGTCTCAAGACCAGTCGACTACACGGAGGCGTCATGGAATCGTCCGTCGGATCGTACGAGGCGAAGACGCACCTGCCGCGGCTCCTTGAGCGGGTGGCCAGGGGCGAGCGCATCACCATCATGAAACGCGGCGTGCCCATGGCCGTCCTCGTCCCGCCCGAGGGCCCGAAGCCCCGGCTCACGGCGAAGGAGGCCGTGGAGGCCATGAAGCGGTTCCGCGAGGAGAACGCTCCGACGCTCGGGGGCGGCGTCTCCATTCGCGAGCTGATCGAGGAGGGCCGACGCTTCTAAGCGTCGTCCCGCCGCGCATGCGCCGCGAAAGGAGCCGCGATGAAGAAGAAGCCAAGGGAATTCGTCCTCGACGGCTCGGTCACGATGGCGTGGTACTTCGCCGACGAGTCGAACGCTTACGCCGATTCGGTCCTCGCGGACCTCGAAGCGGGTCGCGCCGTCGTCCCGGCGATTTGGCCGCTCGAGGTGGCCAACACGGTACTCGTCGGCGAGCGGAGGAAACGCTCCACCGAGGCCCAGGCGACCGCCTGGCTCGGCATCCTCGAATCACTCGCCATCGAAGTCGACGGCGAGACGACCTCCCGCGCCTGGAGCGGAACGCTCGCCCTGGCGCGTTCTCGGAACTTGTCGGCCTACGACGCGGCGTATCTGGAACTCGCCATGCGGCGAGGGCTGCCGCTCGCCACGCTCGACGGGAAGCTCAAAAACGCGGCCCTTGAGGTGGGCGTTTCCATCCACGTGTGATTCACCCGTTTCCCCGACGGGCGGAGGGTCCGCCGATGAGTCGTCGGGAGAAGCTTCTTGATAAGATGAAGAGGACGCCGGGGAAGATCCGCCCCGGCGAGGTCGAGGCCCTGTTGCGGATCGAGGGGTTCGAGATCGTCAACCGCCGAGGGAGTCACGACACTTACCAACGGATCGACGGTCGCATCGTGGTCTTCGTCCGCCCCCACGGCGGTCAAACCACATGCCACCCCCGAGACATCCGGCGCATCCCGGAGGCCCTGAATCGATGATCCCTTCGCTCCACTCCTATCGAGGCTACGTCTTCCGCGTCGAGGAAGACGCCGACGACCCCGCCTACATCGTGGACTACCCCGACGTCCCCGACATCGTCACCAGCGGCTCAACCCTCTCCGAAGCGCTCGCCCACGCCTGCGAGGCGCTCGACCTCTACCTCGAAGCGCTCGACAACCTCGGCCGCCCTCACCCCGAACCCCGTTTCCGCCTGGTCATGGAAACGGTTGGCTCGGCGTGACCCACCTCGCGACGATCTATCCTAAATCTCCCAGTCACCGATCATAATCCAGAATGTCCCCGTGGGCTTTCCCGGTCCCAGGAGAATAACAATGCAGCCTTGGGCGTTTAGTGATTCGCCAGACACGGCATGTGTAACATCAGCCGATATCATAAATAAGTTATGTCCGATTTTATATGCCTCACGCGAAGTCGATGAAGACGACGAGGTTACATGGCAATTTCTCACGGATCCCAGTTCATTCGATTTCGAGAAAGCAAAATTGGTAAGACTTGACAGTATCGTGACATTTGATCATTCCCTATGTGAGCTTGCTGACCTGCCTGTCGGGATGTCCGCCGCAAGGATGACAGTAGACTCGCCCTGGTTGCGACGCAAGTGTGATTGATGGAGAGGACGGACAAGGGACATTCTGGGCGCGGAAAGGGGCCGGGTCGCCCGACCCGCTTAGGCGGGCCCCGCGCCGGCCTGGCGGACGGCTTCGTACAGGCCGACGGCCGCGGCGTTGGCGAGGTTCAGGCTGCGAGCCTCGGGGCGCATCGGGATCCGAAGCGCGCGGGGGCCGGCCGCCTCGATCCGTCGCCAGGGCAGGCCGCGGCTTTCGGGGCCGAACACCAGGGCGTCGCCAGGGCGGTACTCGGCGACGGTGTAAACCCGAGCCGCCCTGGTGGAGAACCACCAAAGACGATCGGGGCCCAGGGCGGCGACGACCTCGTCCAGGGTGTCGACCACGCGAAGGTCCAGGTGGTCCCAGTAGTCCAGCCCGGCGCGACGGACCATGCGGTCGTCCAGGTGGAAGCCCAGCGGCCGAACCAGCCAAAGCGCCGCGCCGACCGCCACGCAAGTCCGGCCGATCGCCCCGGCGTTGGCCGCGATCTCCGGCTCCAGCAACACGACGTGGAAGCGGCCGGCGTCGACCGCCGCGGACGCGCTCACGACGTCTCGGCCCCCTGATCGTCCTTCAGCCCGGCCGCGGCCCGGCGACGCTCGCCGAGGCGCTGAATGACGTAGAAGAAGATCGGCGTGAGGAACACGCCGAAGATCGAGGGCGAAACGGGGACGTTCTGATTTTTAATCGACGTTTAGGCGGTTTAGGCAATATCGTCCCTCTCTTCCGAGGCCGCCTTTCCCACGCCCCATGGGAGCGCCAAGCCGAGCAGCCGAACATTACCCAAATCTCCTAAGCATCGATTGAAAACCAGGATGTCCCCCTTTATGCGTCTAATTTAAGAAGAAGGATGACAAAGATACCGCGGGCCGGACACCCGGCGCCGCAATACCCGCAATCCGATAGACTCAGGGAATTTCAGGATCCCGTCGGAATTTGGGAAATTTCCGACCGGCGCCGAGAGCCCCGCGCAATCGCGGGGCGTCGGGCGACGTCTCGCCCGACCGAATCAAACCTCCGGCGCAAAGTGATCGTTATTGAGAGATGACGCGAACTTCGATCGACTTGGCGTGTACGACCGCTCCTGGAAACTCTTCGGGCTCCGGGTCTTCGCGAGTCCGATATGCCGGGTTGTACGGCCTGTCGGGATCACAAAGGTACACATAAGCGACATACTTCCCCGGCAGCAAGGGGACGTCCCACTCAAAGGAAGTTTCCTTCTCTTCCTCCGCCGCCGTGGTCATGATGTCGGCGTTCTTAGCCGTCCAGACCCGCCACAAGCCTCCATCTCCATCAACGACATAAATCGCCACGAAAACTTGAATGCGGCGATCCGTCCTCCAGTTGCCCTCATCGAAGACCTTGAGTCGAATCGGGAACGACCCCTTTCCCGAGACATAATCCCTACCCTGCTCCGGCTTCGTCGAGTTCACGAACTTGAAGCTCGCGCGACGCCGATATTCTTTCCGTCCTCCCCCGTCGGTCTGCGCGCCATCGGCCGTTGCCAAAGCCGACGACGGCTTGTGAAGTACGAGGGAGAAGGCCAGAACGCCGACCACCACTCCCGCCATCACGATTCGCCTGAGCATGGGTCTCCTCCTCCACTCACCTTGGTTCTCAAGCTACTCGCTCACCCGAGTTGACGACGACTCCCTGCGCGGCCATGCCCTTGCCATGGATTAAAACGAAACCAGATCTCGCTGCAAAGCCCTGCTTCGAAGCGGTTTACGGCATGACGCATCGGCGGCGCCTAGTCCACGGAATACTGTTCGGTCTCTTCTGCAATCCTCTCTCTACCGATGGTGGTGCCACAATCACGCTGGATGAGCATGACGTGCCCTTCGTACAAAATCCCAGATAAAAAGGGAAACCCGATTGAAGTAATCGTATTCCATGCGGAGTCATTGCGGCCACAATCCGCAGTCAATTCCTCGTCGTAAGGCCCACTACTGAGCAACATGGAGCCGTCATCCATGAACCCGAGCAATCCATAGATCACGAAATAGCAGCACGGCCCTTGCGGCTCGACCACGTCACATTCCAGCTTGTATTTATAAGTAAATACCACATCCTCGCCGGTGTTTTGGCCCTCCACGCCCACAGCGCCCATCGCCGTGCAGCTACTATTTGGCGCGCGCCATCTGGCCGCAAGGACGCAGCTTGAGAAAATTGAAAGAAAAGCGATCGTCTGAAGGAGAATCCGACATCGTCGCGACGATGATGTTTGCGGTGCCATGACGCAGCCCTGTAAATAATACAATGAGACTCGGCAAAAGACCTTCAATCAGCGTTCCTCAATAAATAGCATATCCGTCAGTAGTCAGTTTATCAAGAAAAAACCGTGACCTTCGGGGATAATGGGTGTGCGTCTCGAAAGTAGGTGGGAAATCGGATACAAAGGAGGGCGTCGATGG
>CALCIB010000244.1 GCA_937907525.1 uncultured Planctomycetales bacterium
CCCAGGTCGTTCGCGCGAAGTTGTTTCGGCAGCGTTCCAAGGGCCGGATGAGGGGTCGACCGGCGTCACGTTTCGGCGTAAGCCATGGCTCGAATACGACTTCCGTTCCGACGGCTTCCGGTTTCGCCCACCCCTCATCCGGTCTTCGGCCACCTTCTCCCTCAAAGGGAGAAGGGATGTTTGTCATCATCGATTATTTAGGTTTCCGGCTGAGCGCGCCAGTTCGCGGCCCGATCGACATGGCTGCCGGCTCAGGAGCGGTTCGAGCGCGCCGAGCCGACGATCTCGGCGACGCCCGCCACCCCTTCCGCGTCGAGGCGCTCGATCAGCCCGTCCAGCACGTCCTCGGCGGCGCGGGGGTTGTAGAAGGTGGCGGTGCCGACCTGGACGGCCGAGGCGCCGGCGACCAGGAACTCCAGGGCGTCGTCGGCGTCGGCGATCCCGCCGACGGCGATGATCGGCAACTCGGGCAGGGCGCGGGCGACGCTCCAAACCATCTGAAGCGCGATCGGCTTGATCGCCGGGCCGCTGAGGCCGCCGACGTCGTTGGCCAGGATCGGCCGACGGCGGCGCCAGTCGATCGCCATGCCGCGAACGGTGTTGATGAGCGTCACCGCGTCGGCGCCGGCCTCGGCGGCGGCCGCGGCGATGGCGACGACGTCGGTGACGTTCGGCGTCAACTTGGCGATCACGGGCAAGGAACAGGCCGCCTTGACCCGACCGACCAGCCGCCCGACGGCCGCGGCGTCCACGCCCAAGTCAAGGCCGTGGCTGACGTTCGGGCAGGACACGTTGAGTTCGATCGCCGCCAGCCCCGGCTCCGCGCCCAGGGCCTCGGCCATGGCGACGAACTGGTCCTCGTCCTCGCCGGCGATGTTGGCGATGATCGCCGTACCGACCGTCCGCAGGTACGGCAGGTGATGCGCGCGGAAGTGGTCGACGCCGTCGTTGTCCAGGCCGATGGCGTTCAAGAGCCCGGCGCGGGTCTCGACGGTGCGCGGGGTGGGGTTGCCGGCCCTGGGGTGCCGGGTGACCGTCTTGGGGACCACCCCGCCGAGCCGGTCGAGCCGGACCAGCCCCGCCATCTCGCGGACGTAGCCGAACGTCCCGGAGGCGGTCAACACCGGGTTCTTCAACGCCAACCGCCCCAGGCTCACGCGCAAGTCGACCACCGCGGCCACGCTCCTTTCCCTCGCCGATCCCCGCCGCGGCTCCGTGGCGGGGCCTTCATCTTCGCCTTTTCGAGCCGGGGACGCCACCGCGGAACGGTCGATCGGCCTTAATCATGTACATCCTCGCGAAAGCGTGATGAAAAACGGCCACTGATCAAATTTCCCCCTCGCCGGACGACGAATCTATTGGTAGGCTGATTACAAGTTCCATACCTTTGCGGCACGCACTCTCGGATGCGTCGTTCGTTCGTCGGTTCTCGACACGCACTCAGGAGCCTCCGGATTATGCTCAGATCTTCGAAGGCGCGCGCGTTCACCCTGATCGAGTTGCTGGTGGTGATCGCCATCATAGCCGTTCTGATCGCCCTGCTGTTGCCCGCGGTGCAGGCGGCGCGCGAGGCGGCGCGGCGGGCGCAGTGCGTCAACAACCTGAAGCAGCTCGGGTTGGCGATGCACAACTACCACTCGACGGAGAACGCCTTCCCGACCGGCGCCATCCGTGGCCAGGGGCAGGTGTTGGCGCCCGGCCAGCCGGCGTGCGGCACGAACATCTTCAGCAGTTGCCAGAACACGCCCTGGTTCTGCCTGATGCTGCCGTACATCGAGCAGGGGACGCTGGCCAACTCGTACAACTACGCGGTCGGCTCGGAGGGGCCGATGACCCCCTTGCCGCTGGGGTTCGTCGTCAACAGCACGGTCGCCCGCACGAAGATGAGCACGTTCCAGTGTCCCAGCGACCGGATCAACCAGTTCTCGGTGACGACGGACTACGCGGGGGGCGCCCTGAGTAGTTACATCTTCACGAAGGGGAACTACGCGGCCAACTGGGGCAACCTCTCCTGGGGTCAGCAGTCGGCCAACTACGTGGGTTCGCCGATCGACCCGGTGACGGGGGCGGCGCCGCAGTATCAACAGGGGGCGTTCGGCTTCACCACGATCGGCGTGGCGAGCGTCACCGACGGCACCAGCAACACGGTCTTCGCCGCCGAGGTGCTCCAGGGGGCGCAGACCGACATTCGCGGCATGATGTGGTCGACCATCCCCGGCGGTGCGTCGTACATGTCGCGGATGGCGCCGAACAACGCGATGGACTACTACCGGGCGGGGTTCACCGGCGACGTCCTGCAAGGGGGCTTCTGCGTCTCGGAGACGGTCCAGGGCCTGCCGTGCGTGCCGCTGGGCTCGGACAAGGGCTCGTTCGCCGGCGCCCGCGGCCACCACTCCGGGGGCGTCAACACCCTGATGGGCGACGGCTCGGTGCGGTTCTGCAAGAACAGCGTCAGCATGCCGACCTGGATGGGCCTGCACACCATCGCCGGCGGCGAGGTCATCAGCGCCGACGCCTACTGACCTACTGAGTCGACTTCGATTCGATCGATCGACGCCGGCGCCCGGGCTTCGCCTCGGGCTTCGGCGTTTTCGTTTCGGCCCGTCGCGCTAGTGCCAGGTGCCGGCGTCGGGATTGGCGACCCAGCCCATGATGGTCCTGGGGATCGATTCAAGGGGGACGACGTACTTCGCGGCCCCGCGGCGGATCGCCTCGCGGGGCATGCCGAAGACGACGCAGGAGGCCTCGTTCTGGGCGATGGTCAAGGCGCCGGCCTCGCGCATCTCCAACAGGCCGCCGGCGCCGTCGTCGCCCATGCCGGTCATGATGACGCCGGCGGCGGCGGGTCCGGCGGCCTGGGCGGCGGAGCGGAAGAGGACCTCCACGCTCGGCCGGTGGAGGCAGACCGGCGGCCCCTCGTGAAGTTCGACGCGGTAGCTCGCGCCGTGGCGACGGATCAGGCCGTGCGCGCCGCCGCCGGGGATGACGAGCGCCTTGCCGCGGCGAACCGGGTCGTGGTGGCGGGCCTCGGCGACCTCGACCTTGATTCGGGAATCGTTGTTCAGTCGTTCGGCGAAGGCGGCGGTGAAGTCGGCCGGCATGTGCTGGACGATGACCAGGGGAGGGGCGTCGGCGGGGAAGCCGGCGAGCATCGCCTGGATCGCCTGCACGCCGCCGGTGCTGACGCCCACCACGACCAGGGGCTCGCCGGTGACGCCGCGGTGGGTGTACGGGACGTGGGGCAAGACGGCGTCGGCGGAGTGGCGGGGGTCGCCGCCGCCGCGGAGAGGCTCCTCGCGGAGCGGCAGCTTGCCGGCGCGGGCCGCGTTGCGGACGCTCTCCAGCAGGCCGGCCGACCATTCCGGCAGGCGAGCGGCGTTGAGCCAGTCGGGCTTGGCGATGACCTCGATGGCTCCCGTCTCAAGCGCCGTGACGGCGCGGTCGGGGATGGAGGTACACATCACCACGGGCATCGGGTGTTGCTTCATCAGCTTGCGGAGGAAGGTCAGGCCGTCCATCCGGGGCATCTCGACGTCGAGCACGATCACGCCGGGGACGGATCGGCTCAGATGGGCGACGGCCTCGTAGGGGTCGGCGGCCAGGGTGACGCGGAAGCGGTGGTCGGACTCGATGATCGACTTGAGCCGCTGTCGGATCACGGCGCTGTCGTCCACGACCAGCACCTCGATCGCCGAGTGCTGGGCGGGCGGGGGCTGTGGGGCGGAGCGGTCGCGCAGGGCCATGGTCGATCAGTCCTCTTTCTGGAAGATCGAGGGGGAGTGCTTGCGGAACCGGGGGGGGACGGCGGGGAGGATCTCGCCGTTGCCCATCACCAGCCAGCCGCCGGGGCGGATGTGCTGGGCCAGGCGTCCCAGGAGCACCTGGCGGTCGTCCTCGGAGAAGTAGATCGAGACGTTGCGGCAAAAGACGATGTGGAAGTCGGCCGGGACGGGCCAGTGGCCGGTGCGAAGGTCGATGTGGCGGAACTTCACCAGGTCGCGGATCTCCGGGACGATCCGGAACGAGCCTTCGCGGGGGCCGCGGCCGAGGAGGAAGAACCGTCGCAGCCTGGCCTGGGAGACGCCCTGGACGTCGCGGGCGGTGTAGATGGCGCCGGCGGCGACCTTGAGCATCTCCAGCGACAGATCGCTCCCCCAGACGTCCAATCGCGACATCGCGTGCGGCGGCAGGGCCTCGGCCAGGGCCATCACCATGCTGTAGGGTTCCTGGCCGGAGGAGCAGCCGGCCGACCAGACGCGGACGGGCGCGCCGGGTTGCTCGCGGAGCCAGCCGGAGACCTTTTCGATGAGGAACGTGAAGTGGGCCGGTTCGCGGAAGAACGAGGTGTGATTGACCGTGGAGAGGTCGATCAGGAGCTGCGCCCCCCAGCCCGAGGGGTCGGGGCGGAGGGCCTGCTCGAAGAACTGGGTGAAGCTCTCCAGCCCCCGCCCCTGGAGGCGCGACCGCAGACGGGCCTGGAGCAGCCCCATGCGGTGGGCCTCCAGGGAGATCCCGATGTGGTTGCCCAGGAACCCGACGACGCAACCGAAATCCTTCTCGGACCACGGTTCGGGTTCGCCGGGGGGCGAGGATGGCGGCAGACCCGACGACGCCACGTTAAACTCCCTCGCCGTTGATCGTAGCCAATGTCGAGAACACGCGATCCACGTCGAGTACGAGAAGGAAGGCGTCCTGGTGACGGATCAGTCCCCGGACGAACGGGGTGGTCTTGCCCAACCCGAGTTGGGGGGCCGGCTGGACCTGCTCAG
Organism: uncultured Planctomycetales bacterium; assembly: GCA_937907525.1. GTDB lineage: Bacteria > Planctomycetota > Planctomycetia > Isosphaerales > Isosphaeraceae > Paludisphaera. The sequence continues at coordinate 4,770 of CALCIB010000244.1, forward strand.
GGGCGAACTCCAACACGTCGGAGACGCGATCCACCAGCAGGCCGGTCACCTCGGCGTCGTTCCCCTCCTCGGCCTCCACGATCAAAACGCTGGGCGCGCGCGCCGGCTTCGGATCGATCGGGAGCCCGAACGGGATCCTTAGATCATACACCGGGACGACGTGTCCGCGAAGATTGATCACCCCCAGGAGGCTTTTCGACGCGCCGGGGACCTCGGTGATCGCCAGCACGTCGAGCACCTCCTGGACGCGCAGGACCTCAAGCGCGTAGGCTTCCCCTCCCAGTCGGAAGACGACGTAGGACTGGGTCCCGTCGCGGTCGGGATCGGCGGACAGGTCGAGCATCGGCGGGGCCTCCCGGGCGATCGGAGCGGATCGGCCGCCCTCTCACGAGAATCGCTCGAAATTGTCGTCGTCGTCAAGGTTGACCACCACGCCGCCGCGGGGCGGGGGGACCGCGCCCGGGGGGGCGTGGCCGGCGGGCGACGGCGGCGGCAGGTGGCCGCCGCCGCCCGGCGCGTTGTTGGGGGCGTGGTGGGTGGTCTCGCCGACGTGGGCGGCGGGGTGGTGCTGGGCCGGCCGTCGCGCGGCGACCCGCGGCGGCGATCGGTCGAGTCCTCGGCCCGCCGCGGCGGCCGGGGCCGGGAAGGCCTCGTCGTCCAGCCGGAAGAACTCGACGACCCGTTGCAGGTTCGACGATTGCAGGGCCAGGTCGTTGGAGGTCGCCGCCAGCTCGTGGCTGGCCGCGGCGTTCTGCGAGACCACGTCCTCCAGCTGCTTGACGCCGATGTTGATCTCGCGGATGGCGTTCATCTGCTCCTGGCTGGCCGCGGCGATCTCCGAGATCAGTTCCGAGGTGTCGCGGATCATGGGCACGGTGCGTTCCAGGAGTTGGCCGGCGTTCTCGGCCACCGCGACGCTTTTCTTGGCCAGGTCGCTGATCTGCTGGGCCGCCGCCTGGCTGCGCTCGGCCAGCTTCTTGACCTCGCCGGCGACGACGGCGAAGCCGCGGCCGTGGGGGCCGGCGCGGGCCGCCTCGATGGCCGCGTTGAGCGACAGGAGGTTGGTCTGGTAGGCGATGTCCTCGACGATCAGGATCTTCTGGGTGATCTCGCGCATCGCGGCGACCGTCTGATGGACGGCCTCGCCGCCGCGGCCGGCCTGGGCGCTGGCCTCGTTGGCGGTGCGGGCCGTGTCGCGGGCGTGCTGGGCGTTGCGGGCGACCGAGCCGTCGACCGACTGCAGGCTGCTGCCGATCTCCTGGAGGGTCGCCGCCTGCTGGTGCGCCCCTTGCGCCAACTGCTGGGCCGAGGAGTTCAACTCGTTGCTCGCCGTGGAGACCGACCCGGTCATGTTGCGGATCTGGCCGACCACGTCGGAGAGCTTGGCGACCACCGAGTCGGTCAGCCCGGCCAGTTCGCCCATCTCGTCGGATCGGGCGATCCCGGTGCGGCTGTAGAGGTGGCCCTCGTGAAGGTCCTCGGTGACGGCGATGATCTCCAGCAGCGGCTGGATGAACGAGCGGCCCAGCAGCCAGCCCAGGAGCAGCGAGAGCAGGACGATCGCCACCAGCACCATCTTGATGTTGCTTTGGGCGTTGTAGATCATCTCGTAGGCGCTGACCTGGGGGACCGCCACCAGCACCGCGTAGCCGTGCTTGGTCTCGGCGTTCACGGGGGTCGCCAGGGGGATGTAGGAGTAACCGACGATCTCCGGCCCCAGGTCGGATCCGGAGACGGCCGGCACCTGGAGGAACCCCTCGGCGTTCTGCGACGCCTCGGCCGCGCGCGAGTAGCGCGTGTTCAGAGGCTCCCCCTTGGAATCGAACGTGCCGGAGGGGCCTCGGGCCTGCAGGAGGACCATGTTGTCCGGGGAGATCACCATCACCTGGGCGTTGGAGAGCTCGAAGCGGTCGACGACGTTGGAGATGGCGTTCTGAATGGCCAGCCGGGCCTCCTCGCTGGAGTTCCATTCCGGCAACTCCGAGCCCGATTGGTCCGCGGCCGCCTCCGGCTTGGCCTTCTGGTGTCGCAGGGCGACGGTGTGGATCTTGTCGCTGATCGCGCTGGCCGCCGTGCGGATGATCAGGTCTTGCTTCTTCTTGAATTGCGAATCGGCCCAGTAGGCCGTCGCGGCGACGAGGCCCGCGGGGACCAGGCCGAAGGCCACCAGGGCCAGCGTGACTTTCTTGCGCAGGGTCAATCTCATCTCGCGTTCTCCACCCTCGCGCCGACGGAGGCCTTGTTGCGTAATGCGTGCTCGGCGACCCGCGATTCCGACACCAGGGCCGCCAGATCCAAAATCAAGGAGACCGAGCCGTCGCCCAGGATCGTCGCCCCCGAGAACCGTCCCAGTCCGTGCAGGCCCTCGCCCAGCGACTGGATCACGGCTTGCACCCGGCCGCTGAGCCGGTCGACCGCGATCCCCACCCGCCGTCCCGAGTGCCTGGTCAAAAGCAGTTCCTGCCGCGACGGCGGCTGACCGTCGATCCCGAAGAGGCGGCGGAGCGAGACCGTCGGCACCAGTTCCCCGCGCACCGTCACGCAGGGCCGGCCCGAGGAGAGCGCCTGTTCCACGCCTCCCAGGGCCACGCATTCCTCGACCTGGGCCAGCGGCACGACGTACCGCCAGCCCCCCGTCTCGATCAAGAGGCCGTCGATCAGGGCCAGCGTCAGGGGGAGTCGGAAGGTGAACGAGGTCCCCGTCCCCGGCGTGCTTTCCACGGACACCGCGCCCCTGAGGGCGCGCACCGAGTCGCGCACCACGTCCAGGCCGACGCCGCGGCCGGACAGGTCGCTGACCTGGTCGCGGGTGGAGAACCCCGGCTCGAAGATCAGGCCGACCACGCGGGGGTCGTCGGCCGGCGTCCCGGCCTGGATCAAGCCGCGCTCGATCCCCTTCTTGACGATCCGCTCGCGGTCCAGGCCGCGGCCGTCGTCCTCGATCTTGATGGCGACCCGGTCCCCCTCGTGGCCGGCGGAAAGGGTGATCCGGCCCGTCCGCGGCTTGCCGGCGGCGACCCGCTCCTCCGGCGATTCCAGCGCGTGGTCGACGGCGTTGCGGATCAAGTGGATCATCGGGTCGCCCAATCGCTCGACGATCGTCCGGTCCAGCCGGGTCTCCTGGCCGACGATCCGCAATTCGATCTCCTTGCCCGTCCGATCCGACTGGTCGCGGACGAACCGGGGGAACCGCGAGAACAACTCCTCCACCGGGACCATGCGCAGATCCAGCGTGGTGTCGCGGATCTCGCGGCTGACCCGTTGCAGGGCCTCCAGGGTCGCGCCCCAGGGCATGGCGCTTTTGACCTCGCGAAGCCCCTGGAGGTTGTCCGAGAGCACGGCCAACTCGCCGGCGAGCCCGACGAGGTCGTCGAGTTGCTGGGCGTCGACCCGGATGCGGCCGTGCGCGCGAACCGGCGCGGGGCGGGACGGCGCGGGCGGCTCGACCGCGGCGGGGCCGGTCGGTTTCGCGGCGTCGGCCGTCGGTCCCGTCGTCGCGGCGACCGCCTCCGGGCGGGGCGCGGCGACTTCCGACGGCCGGGTGGCGACCGGCGTCCCCTTCGGCAGCTTCAAAAGAGGCGTCTCGACCGGCTCGAACGAGCCGTCGGACAGCCGACGCTCGACCTCGATCGCGCCGTCCTCGGCGACGAACAGGAACACGTCGTCGAGCCGTTCGGGCTCGACGCCGGTTTGTAGCTCGCAGGTCCAGCTCAGGTGGTTGCGTTCCGGGTCGAGGTCGTCCAGGGGAGGAACGGCGGCGACGTCGGCCCGGACGTCGAGCGTCCCCAGCTCGCGGAGTTCGTCGAAGACGCCCAGGAGGTTGACCCCGCGCTTCAGGACGTCGGGACCGGGAGCGAATCGGATTCGGTAGAGGGTCTCCGCGGCGGCGGCCTCGGCGGCCTTTTTGGTCATGGCCTTGCGACCGCCCGAACCGCTCGATTTGGGCTTGGAATCGGCCCTGGGCTTGCGGGTCCGCTTCGGCTTCGCGGCGGGTTTGGCCTCGGCCTCGGGCTTGGCCTCCGCCTTGGGGGGCTCGGGTTCGGCCTTCGGGGATTCGGGGGCGGTCGGGGAGGACGGCTTCGATCCCGCCGGCTTCGCGGGAGGCTGGGCCGGCGGCGTCGACGAACCGCCGGCGGGCTTCGGGGGCGGGGTCGGGCCGGGGCCGGGGCCGGGCCTGGCGGCCGGAGCGGCGGGAGGAGGGTCGTCGGGAGGCTTGGGCCCCTTGCCGGCGGCGGTCATAAGGCCCGCCAGCCGTTGGCTGAGGTGGCTGGAGCCGGGGATCGGAACGCCGGCCGCTTCGCCCTCGACCATGGCGGCGAGGTGGTCGCGCGACTCCAAAAGGGTGGTGATGATGTCCGAGTCGACCGCCAGGCCGCCGGTTCGGATCTTCTCCAGCACGGCCTCGATGCCGTGGGTGAACTCGGCGATCGGCCCCAGGCCGACCATGGCCGCGGCCCCCTTCAGGCTGTGCGCGGCGCGAAAGGTCTTGTCGAGGTGCGCGCGGTCGCCTTGCCGGCGCTCCAGCTCCATCAAGCCTTCCTCGAGGCTGATGAGGAGCTCGCGGGCTTCCTCGTAGAACATCTCGCGAAATCGATCGTCCGCGGTTCCCAAGGCCGGGTCGCTTCCTGATTTCGGCGACGCCGCGCGCGGGCGTCTCGGTGGCGTCCTTGAACTTGAAGGCCGGCGGCTCCCTCGCCGGCCGATCCCGCGGCCGGAATCGTCAACGACGGATCGCGCCGGGGCCTCTCGAACGGCGTCGAGTCGACGGGGCCGGGGCGGATCACTCTGATAATGTACCCGATCCGGCGGCCGGCCGTCGGATCGCGGGCGCGGAAATGCGGGAGCGGCGGGCGACCCGGCCGGTTATTCAGGCAGGACGCGGTGGACCCAGCGGCGAAGGTGGTCGCCGTCGATCGGCTTGACCAGCCAGCCGGTGACGCCCTGGCGGCGGGCGGCGTCGACCTCGGCGGGTTGCTTGCTGGAGAGGACCAGGACGGGGAGGAAGCGGTGGGCCGGCAGTTCGCGCACCGCGGCCAGGAGTTCCAGACCGTCGACGTTGGGCATCTCCAGGTCGGTCAGGAGCAGGTCGCAGCGGCCGTCCTTGAGGTACTCAAGCGCGTCGCGACCGTCGGCGACGGATACGACCTTGAGGCCCGAGCCGGCGAGTTGCTCCGCGACCCAGCGCCTTACCGAGCCGCTGTCGTCGGCGTGCAGGACGGTCTTGACGGTGGTCTTCACGCGGTCTCCGGCCTCGCGGCGGGGCGCCCGCAAGCTCGGCGTCCGGGACGTGGGCCGCGTCGGGGTGGAGGCCGAGTTCATGTCCGCCGCCTCTTGATTCATTCAGGCTGATGCGCCCCGATCCGCGGCGTCCGCCATCGACGACCCGGGGCGGGGTCGTCATCGAGCCGCGTCGGCCCGCCTTTCGCGGCGACGGCCGACGTCAGCCCGTTTCGGTCACCGACTCCAGCCAACTTGAGAGCCCCGAGCGCTCGGCCGCCTCGACGCACGCGGGGGGGACTTTCGCCAGCGTCAGTACCCTACCGTCCTCGCGGGCCGTTCGCGCGCACGAGATCAGCAGTTGCAACCCCGCCAAGTCCCACTTCGTCGTCTCGTCGAGTTCGACCCGCAGGTCGACCCCCTCGGCGAGCGCCTCGCGGAAGGCGTCGCGAAGCCCGGCGACCTCGTAAACGGTCACCGCCCCGTCGAGCCCCACCGCCTTGCTCTCGCCTTGACTCATGCCGACTCCCACGTCCGCGCGGCCGCGTCTTTTGAGTTCCTTAACTATATCAGCGTCACAAACCCGCGTCGAGGGAGTACGCGCGTGGCCCTCGCGGATTTTCAACCTCAAGGATAGCACGCGCCGCGACGTCGGGCGTCGCCGTTCCTGGTCAGCCGAAATCCCTCGTGAAGTATCGGATCGGCTCGGCGGTCTCGATCCGTTTGACGAGGATCGGCGTGAGGCCGTGCTTGAGGAGCCCGGCCTCCAGGGCTTCCTCGCGCGTTTCGAAGACCCCTTCGAAGGCCTCGCCGTGGATGAGCACGAACTTCCCCTCGGAGGCCAGCAATTCCGGGAGCCTCGCGCGGTACGTCGCCAGTTCCAGCGCCAGCGGCGTCAAACGTCGGCCTCGTCGCTCCACCAGCCCGGCCTTGAGGAGTAGCCGCGAAGGTGGAACGCGCGCGGGACTTCGGCGTCGACCGCCTGGAAGGTCTTTTGCGCCGGGTCGTAACCCTGGATGCTGGCGATGCTCAACAGCTTCTCGAAGTCCGCCTCGTCGCGGCCCTCGAACCACCGGAGGGCCGCGCGAAGCTCGTCCTCGAAGTCCTCGTCGACGGCCGCCGCCAGATCCCAAAGCTCGTTGACGTCGATCTTGACGAACCGCGCGGCGAGCCCTTGAAGGGCCGCGTCGAACTCCCGCCAGGTCGGCTCGAACTCCGGAAACCGCTCCGTCAGGAGTTCGCGGCGTTCGCGGAGGCGGCGTCGCGCTTCGGCGAGTTCGGCGACGAGCGAGGGGATCTCCAACTCGTCGCCGTCCTCGGTCTCGACGGCGACGCCCACGACGTCCTTCTCGTCGAAGAGCGCCAGCCAAAAGACCGGGACCGCGCAGGGGCCGTCGGCGAGCGATACGGCCCCGCCCCAGCCCACGTTGACGGCCGCTCCTCCCGGAACGTCGTTGGCGATCAGGTACGCCGCGTTCGACATCGTTGTTTCTCCGGGTTCGAGCGGTCTACTTCTTCCCCGCGTGCTGGATGACGATGATGTTGATGTCGTCGGCGGGGCGGCCGGGGGCGGTGTGGGCGGTGACGGCGGCGTCGACCTGGTTGAGGATCTCGGTCGGGTCGTTGCCGTGGTGGCTTTGCAGGAGGGTCGCCAGCCGTTTTTCGCCGAAGACGACGTCGGAGGGGTCCATGGCGTCGGGGAGGCCGTCGGTGTAGAGGATCAGGGTCTCTCCCGGCTCCAGGCGGTCGGAGTCGCCGGCGGTGCCGTCGACCATGCCGATGCCCAGCATGCCGGGGTTGGATTCCAACAGCCGCGAGCCGTTGGGGCCGATGACGATCGCCGGCGGATGGCCGACGCCCGCGTACCGCAAGAGGCCCGTCTCCTCGTCGGCGATCAGGTAGAAGCCGGTGCAGAAGTAGCCTTCAGGGAAGTATTGCTCGCCGGAGACGTCGAGCCCGGCCAGAAGCTCGCCGGGCTCCAGGACGGCGATCGACAGTCCGGCGGCCAGCGCCTTGACCATGCCGGAGAGCATCGCCGAGTTGACGCCGTGGCCGGAGACGTCGGCGACCAGCACGCCCAGGCGGTTGTTCTCCAGGCGGTAGAAGTCGTAGACGTCGCCGCCAAGCTGGTTGGCCGGCGTGTAGCGGACGGCGATTTGCAGCACCCCGCGGGGTCGGGGCGGGTGCGGCATCATCGCGTGCTGGACCCTGCGGGCGAGGTCCAGCTCGAAGGTGAGCTTCTTGTGGGCGGCTTCCAGGAGGCGGTTGCGCTCGGCCAGTTCCAGGCGGAGGTCGGCGATCCGGAAGTGGGCGCGGACGCGGGCGAACATCTCGCGGATGTCGTCGGGGCCCTTGGGCTTTTGGATGTAGTCGTCGGCGCCCGCCTCCAGGCCGGCGACCTTGTTGTCGGTCTCGGCCAGGGTGGTGAGCATGAGCACGGGGATGGTGCGCAGGTCGGCGTCGGCCTTCACGGCCTTGCAGAAGCCGGGGCCGTCCAGTTCGGGCATTTCGTAGTCGGTGAGGATCAGTTCGGGGCGGGCTTCCTCCTTGGCTTTCGTCAGGCCCTCGACGCCGTCGTTGGCGGTGACGACGTCGTAGCCCTCCTCCTTCAGCAGCGTGCCCAGCATGCGCCGCATCGTGGAACTGTCCTCGACCAGCAGAATCCGACGCGACGACATCGACTTGCTCTCCCAGACCGGCCCGCGGGGGGCCTTCCAAAGCGCGACCCGCGCCGGGCCGGCCGAGTTCCGGTCCCGGAATGGTCCTTCCATCATAGGTGAACGGCCGGGCGCGCCGCCAGGGGGGCGCGGCCGTCGCGACGAGTTCAGGCCGGCGCGCGCGCCGCGGGACGCGACGGCGGCCGGCAGCAGCCTTCCGGGCAGACGTCGGCGGCGGGGCCGAAGCGGCCGAGCGCGCGACGTTCGTCGTCGGGCGTGTCGAGCAATCGCTCGCGGACCAACTCGCGGATCATCCGGACGAAGCCGGGATGGCCGCCGACGGCGTGGGAGCGGACCATCGCCAGGCCGATCCCGTCGCAGAGCGTCCGCGCCTCCTCGTCCAGGTCGTAAAGGACCTCCATGTGGTCGGTCAAAAAGCCGATCGGGTGGACGACGACGGTTTCCGCGCCCGATTCGCGAACGACCTTTAGGTGGTCCAGGACGTCGGGGCCCAGCCAGGGGTCGTCGGGCCGGCCGCTGCGGCTTTGGTAGACCAGCGCCCAGCGGTCGCGGGCGACGCCGAGCGCCTCGGCCGTCAGGCGGCACGCCTCGTCCAACTGCTCCTCGTAGTCCGAGTTCGCGGCCATCGATGCCGGGATGCTGTGGGCGGTGAAGACGATCGGGACCGAGCCGCGGCGCCCGGCGGGGACCTTCGCCAACGCCTCGCGGACGCGGTCGGCGTTGGCGGCGACGAACTCGGGGTGGTTGTAAAAGACCCGGACCTTGTCGACCGCCGGCGCGTCCGGGCCGACCTCGCCGCGGGCGCGCTCGACGTCCTCCAGGTATTGCCGGCAGCTTGAATACGAGGAGTAGGCCGCCAGCACCACCGCCAGCGCCCTTCGGACCCCCGCGGCGGTCATGGCGCGAACCGCGTCCGGGAGCGTCGGCGACCAGTTGCGGTTGCCCCAGTAGACCGGCAGGGGGACGCCGTGGCGGCGAAGCTCGGGGACGAGGTCGGCGATCAGGCTTCGGACCTGGTCGTTGAACGGGCTTTTGCCGCCGAAGTGGTGGTAATGCCCGGCGACCTCCTCCAGCCGTTCGCGGGGGACGTTCCGCCCTCGCGTCACGTTCTCCAGGAACGGCAGCACGTCGTCGGCCTTCTCCGGGCCGCCGAAGCCGACGATCAGGATCGCGTCGTACCTCGGTCGGGTCGGGCTTGCGGTTCCATCGGCTTCGAGGCGCGCCGTCATGCTTGAGGTTCCGTCGGGTGCGAGGGGATCGAGACGACCTCAAGCATCATTAGCGGCCGAGCTTCCGGATCTCAAGTCCCGCGACGCCGGACGGGGTTCGACGGCCGCCGTCCGGGGCCGCCGCGTTCACGGCCGCGGCCGCGCCGCCTCGCCGAGTTTCGCGCCGTCGCGCCCGTCCGAATCGCCGCCGGGATCCCTGGCGACGAGAACGACGGAGGGGATCGGCTCGGACGGCTTCCCGGCCGCCCCCTCGACCGGCTTCGATTCGCGCCCGACCCCCGTCGGAACGGCGGGGATCGGCTCGCCCGGGAACTTCTGGGCGGCGAGGACGTCGCCGAGACGCGAGAGCGTGTTCGGCACGACCCGCTCGACGAAGCCCGCGACGAACGACCAGATGACCAGCTTGGCGTATTCCCGGGCCGCGAGCCCCTCGGAAAGCCCGACGAGCGCGTAGAAACCGGCGTCGCCCGGCGTCGCGGACCCCTGGGCGTCGCCGAAGGTGGGGAACAGGGTGCCGCTGATCAGCGTGCCGCGGAAGAGCATGTAGAGCAGGCCGGCGGAAACGGCCCCGACCGCCGGCGAGAAGTAGACGCTGAACCAGCCGTTGTAAAGCGCGAGCGCGCCTCGGATCGCGTCCTCGCCCCGCGGCATCGACTGGATCCGATAGTGGACGCTCACCAGCCCGCCGAGCCCCCCCACGAACATCGCCGTCAGCAGGGTCGGGAACGGCTGATCCCTCCCTCGCACCCACGCCACGATCAAAACGACCGCGAGCAGCAAGAAGAGGAGGAACGTGATTCGAAGCGTGAGCCGGCCTCGGATCTCCTCCCGAAACGGCTCGAAGATGTAGACGTCCTGGATCAGGTCGAGGAGTTCGCCGATCTCCGCCCGGGTCCGGGCCTCGTCCGGCGGGCTCGCGGGGGCGACCGGGCGGCTCTCCAGGAACGTCTTGAAATCCTCGGGCGACGCCAGCCGCTTGTAATGCGCCCGCTCCTCGTCGAGTATGTCGGCGAGACGATCCGGGGGAAGGAGGCGGCAGGTCATGCGCTCAAGCAGGAAGGCGTCGTTCATCGTGATCGACGCCGGCGACTCCCGACGCTTCGCCACCAGTTTCTCCGCGGCCTCGACGGCGGCCGGGTCGACCGGCGCGCCGGGAAGCCCGCGGGCGCCCAGGTATCGGGAGAGTACGGACTCGAAGTACACCTGGGCGGCGGCGGCCTCGCCGGCGGCGCTGAACGTCCTTTTGAAGAGGCCGCCGACGACCCCTCGCAAACCGAACATGGATCGTCCCTCCGACGAACGAGTCGAACCGGCGCGTCTTAGAGTCTGTCCCATAAGGGCGTCGCGGCCGCCATAACGGCCTTCCCCCCTCGCGGGGGAAGGTGGCCCGAAGGGCCGGATGAGG
>CALCIB010000245.1 GCA_937907525.1 uncultured Planctomycetales bacterium
CCCCTCATCTGACCGCTTCGCGGTCTGTCTTCCCCCGCGAGGGGGGAAGATCGTTTCCGATGGATCTCCGGATTCATGAGCCACGCCCCGCGTCGCGCGCCGAGGCCGGCCCTTCCGCCGTCGCGGCGGGCTCGTCATAATGGCGGGGAACGGGGCCTTGGTTCGCGTCGGCCCCGGTCGATCAGGTCGTCGGCGGGTCTTCGCCATGGGAGGAGCGAGCATTCCGGGAGTTCGAGGGACGCCCCTCTCCAGGCGCCGCGGCCTCTCGCTGATCGAGTTGCTGACGGTCGTCATGATCGTGGGCCTGCTGCTGGCGCTTTTGTTGCCGGCGGTGATGCGCGCCCGCGCGGCGGCGCGACGCGCCCGCTGCGCCTCCAACCTGCACAACCTGGGGCTGGCCCTGAACCAGCATCTGTCGGTTCGGGAGGCGTTCCCGAGCGGCGCGGGGGAGCGGTCGTTCCTCTGGGCGCTGCTGCCGTACCTTGAGCAGGCCAACCTGCGGAACTGGCGAATCGACGACGACACCGCCGTCGCGCCGATCCCCGGCGTGTTCCTGTGCCCCTCCGACGAGCCTCGCGGCGCGGCCCTGGCCCGATACGCGACGAGCTACGCGGGCAACGCCGGGACGTTCGGCCGCGAGCCGCCCTCGGAGTGGGACGGAGCGTTCGCGGCCGATCGTTTGAAGCCCGCGGACGTGACCGACGGCCTGAGCCGCACCGCCGCGGTTTCGGAATGGATCGTCGGCGACGGCGACGACGGCAGGCCGTCGCGGCTGGGCTCGATCGCCATCCTCGACGTCGACTTCCCCGATTCCGCCGTCGGGCTCGGCTCGTTCGCCCGGACGTGCGAGGCCGCGATCCCGGGGCGGACGTGCGCGGTGGGCTCGCCTTACAAGGGGTCGTACTGGTTCCGCGGCCGGCTGGGGCATTCGCTCTACACCCACGCCCTGGTCCCCGGCCGCCCCTCCTGCCGCGCCGCGCCGGATCTCAACGCGATCACCGCCGGGAGCCTCCACGGCGGCGGCGCCCACGTCCTGACGCTCGACGGCGGCGCGCGGTTCGTCCGCGACTCGATCGCCCCCGCGGTCTGGCGGGCCCTCGGCACGCGGTCGGGCGGCGAGGCCGTCTCGGACGCGGACTATTGAGCCTCGCCGCGTTTCACGGGAAACGGAAGATTCGGGTGTCGCCCCGGCGCAGCTCCAGGGTGTGCGAGACCGGGGGTTGTTCGTCGACGGCGTCCACGATCTCCGACTTGCCGGCGGGGAGCCGCAGCGTCACCTGACCGTCCTGGCTGGCGTGGATCACGATGAACGGCCCGTTGGCGTAGACGTTGCAGTCGACGTCGGCGTAGAGGTGGGCGCCCGCCTTGCGCGCCGCCAGGCGGACCAGCTCCGACGTCAGCCCCGGAGGGCCGGCGAACAGCGAGAAGCCGCCGTCGGCCGACTCGCGCAAGGCGACGGCGGCGGCGGCGTCGGGATAGCGCGCCAGCGTCTCCTCGGCGGCGGCGTCGGTCGCGGCGAACGTCGGACGAACCCGGGCGTCGACGCCGAACCCCTTGGTCAGCCCCAGGGCGCGGCCCGGGTCGGTGATTTCGGCCTGGGCCTTCGCGACGGCGCTCGGCTTCAGGTCGAAGCCGGTGAGCTCGCGCATGGCCGGGGGCGACGGGCGGTCGCCGTCGTAGAGTCCGGGGGCGTAACACCAGACGACCCCCTTGCCCCGCGTCGCCTTCAGCAAGCCGGCGCGCTGGTCGGCGGTGAGGCTCCAGGCGTTGAGGACGACGTACAGCTTCGCGTCCACCTTGCCGGCGATCACGTCGTCGATCAGGTACTGGCCGTAGGGGGCGCCGCAGCGCGCCAGGGCCGCGCGGGCCTCGTAGACGCCCGGCTTGGTGACGACCTGGCCGCCGGCGGCGACCCGGAGCATGCTTTCCTCGTCGATCACCGCGGCGACTTCCGGGCGGTAGGCGACGGGATGGTTGAGCATGGGCAGGTCGATCGCCTCCAGCTTGCGCATCTCGGCCCAGAGCTTGGGGTCGTCGAACCAGCCGGTGGCGCCCAGATCCATCCACCAGGTGGCGAAGTTGCGGGTCGCCTCCTGACCGACGTTCCGCAAGAGCAACTGGATGGTCTCCTCCGGCGTGTCGCCGCCGGCGAGCGCGCCGGGGAACGTGCTCCCCTGGGCGAGGTAGGTCCGGGTGTCGTCCTCGCAAAGCCACATCTTGCCGGCCAGGGGGACGCTCTCGGCGGCGGTCATCGCCGGGGCCGATCCGCCCGGGCCGCGGTCGAAGTACGAGATCGGCGAGCAAAGAATGTCGATGTCCGGCGACGCCAGCACCTTGCGAAGCGCGTAGTGGCCGGAGACCGCCGGCCCCCGCTCGACGGCGCCGAACTCGAAGAGGTAGCCGTAGAAGAAGACCACCAGCTTCCGTCCGCCGGCCGCCTCGCGGGCGGTCCTGGCGAAGGTCAGTACGGCTTCGGCCATCGCGTCCTGCTGGAACGCCGACCAGTCGAGGATCGGCTTCTCGGTCTCGGGATCGCGGAACACGCCGTTGGGCGCGGCGTGGCGGGACTCGGGCGAGGGGGCCGCGACCGTCGCCAGGCTCGCCTTCGGGTCGTTCCACGACGCGCGGAGGGCGTCGTCGGTCCGGTACTTCGCCCGGAGCCAGGCGCGCCAGGCGGCCAGGTCGGCGGGCGCGTAGCCGTTGAGGGCGTGCCCCCAGGTGTCCTCGTAGAACCATTCGGCGGTGTTCTGGCCGCAGACGTGGTAGCCGGCCATGTGGCCGCCGAACTTCGCCTCCAGGTGTTCGATCAGGGCGCGGAGCCGTTCGGCGCCGTCCTTGAGGTACCGGGGCGAGGCCGGAACGGCGAACTTCCGCGCGCCGTCCTCCCACTTCATGACGTCGCCGGGATGGCGGTCGGTCCACCATTTCGGCGGATACATTCCGATCCGAGGCAGGAGCAGGGCGTCGGGATTGACGCGCAGGACCTGCGCGCAGGCCGCGTCCGCGGTCGACCAGTCGGCCTCGGCGCCGGGCTCGGGCCAGGGGGTGTCGACGGGGAAGCTGACGAAGTCGACGCCGGCGTCGGCCGCCATCTTGATCTCGTCCTCGTAAGGCCCCGACGGCCCGCCGAGATGGAGGAAGGTGGGGCCGGGGCGGTAGAAGTCGAGCGACAGGTCGCGCCAGGCGCCGGAGCGGACCCAGAGCGAGACGGCGTAGCGTCGACCTTTCTCGAACTTGAGCTCGGGCTTGAGGTAGACGTGGAAGTCGGGCCAGCCGCCGCCGCCGGGAGGGTCGTCGAGCGTGATCCGCAGGCCGGCCGAGCCGTCCTTGCCGGCGCCCTGGACGACGGCCGCGGAGCCGACCGTGTTGCGCTCGTCCGGCGGCCAGAACGTCCAACGGCTCGCGAACGAGTCGGGGCCGGCCTCGAAGTCCTGAAGCGGGACGACGTCGCGGCCGTCGGTCAGGTCGACGACGCGGAGGTCGTCGACGTCGACCTCGCCGGGCCTGTGGCCGCAGCGAATGTGGAACGTGCCGTTCTCGGCGTCGCCGACGGAGACGAACTCGAACCGGATCTCCTTCCCCCGCTCCCCCGGTCCGACCTTGACCGAGCCGGAACCCGGAATCCCGAAGAACATCCGGGGGCGGACCGGCTTGCCGTCCACCAGGATCCGGGGGACGCCGTCGCGGACCTTCACGCGGACGGTCAGCCCGAGGGCCGGCGGCGCGAGGATCGCGGCCAGGAGGGCGAACGGGACGAGGCGGCGGCCGAATCGCGGCATGGGGGAGGCTCCGAGAGGGGCGCGACCGTCGCCTCAGCCGGTAAGGGCTTCGAGCATGCTTTCGGGGGCGGCGGCGTATTCCAGGGGTTCCATGGTGTAGCTGGCGCGGCCTTGCGAGAGGCTGCGGACGGTCGTGGAGTAGCCGAACATCTCCTTCAGGGGCGCGCGGGCGTCGATGACCATCAGCTTGCCGCGGGTGGAGGTCCGCTCGATCAGGGCGCGGCGGCTGGCCAGGTCGGCGGTGATGTTCCCCAGGTAGTCGTCGGGGGTGACGACCTCCAACCGCATGATCGGCTCCAGGAGGACCGGGCCGGCCTGCTCGAGGGCGTTGCGGAGGGCGTCGGAGGCGGCGAAGCGGAACGCCAGGTCGTTGGAGTCGACGTCGTGGGCGTCGCCGTCGACGAGCGTCACCTTCAGGTCGACCAGGGGGTATCCGGTCTTGCCCCCCGACTTGGCCTCCTCGCGCAGGCCCGCCTCGATCGCCGAGACGAACTCGCCGGGGATGACGCCCCCCTTGAGTTTGTTCTGGAAGTGGAGCGCGGGCGCTCCCTTGGGCTGGACCTCCGGTTCCACGTCGATCTTGATCTTGGCGAAGAGCCCGGAGCCGCCGGTCTGGCGGACGCACGTCCCCTCGACGCGCTTGACGGCCTTCTTGACGGTCTCGCGGTAGCTGACCCGGGGGCGGCCGACGTGGACCTTCAGCTTGTAGTCGCGGGTCATGCGGTTCTTCAGGATCTCAAGGTGCAGCTCGCCCATGCCGGAGATGAGCGTCTGGCCGGTCTCCTCGTTGACCTTGAAGGTGAAGGTGGGGTCCTCGCGGGCCAGGGCGGCGAGGGTGTCGGCGAGCTTCCCCTTGTCGGCGGAGCTGACCGGCTCGATCGACATGCTGATGACGGTCTCGGGGAACTCGATGCGTTCCAGCAGGATCGGGTGGGCGGCGTCGCAGAGGGTGTCGCCGGTGATGGCCTTCTTCAACCCGACGACGCCCACGATGTCGCCGGCGAGGGCCTCGGGGATCTGCTCGCGGTCGTCGGCTCGGACGTGGTACAGCCGCGAGCAGTTCTCCTTCTCCTCGCGGCCGGGGTTGTACTGGCGCGTCCCCGCCTTGAGGGTGCCGGAATAGACCCGGACGAAGGAGAGGTCGCCGTGGGCGTCGTTGGTGATCTTGAAGACCAAGCCGCAGAACGGCTCGGCCGGGTCGGGCTTGCGGACCAGTTCGGTCCCTTTCCTGGGATGCACGCCGTCGATCGGCGGCATGTCCAGCGGGCTGGGGAGGTAGGCGGCCACGGCGTCCAGCAGCCGTTGCACGCCGACGTACTTGAAGCTGGACCCGCAGAGGATCGGCTGGGCGCCGGCGGTGAGGGTCGCCCGGCGGACGGCCCGGTGGATCATGGCCTCCGTCAGCTCGGCCCCGTCCAGGTGGGCCATGTATTCCTCGGCGAACGTCTCGTCGAACTCGGAAAGCGCGTTGAGCATCGTCTCGCGCCAGGCCTCGGCCTCCAGCTTCAGTTCCTCGGGGATCTCCGCGACGGTGAAGGTGGAGCCCAGGTCCGCGGTGTTGAAGAACAGGGCCTTCATGGCGATCAGGTCGACGAGCCCCTGAAAGGCGCCCATCGAGCCCTCCGGCCCCGCGCCGATCGGGAACTGGATCGGGATCGGGTGGCCGTCGAGTCGCTCCTTGACCTCGTTGAAGACCCGCTCGAAGTCGGCGCCGATGCGGTCCATCTTGTTGACGTAGCAGATCCGCGGGACGTGGTACTTGCCCGCCTGCCGCCAGACGGTCTCGCTCTGCGCCTCGACCCCCTCGACCCCGGAGAAGATCACCACCGCGCCGTCCAGGACCCGCAGCGAACGCTCGACCTCGGCGGTGAAGTCGACGTGGCCGGGGGTGTCGATCAGGTTGACGGTGACCGGCTCTCCGGCGGCGTCCCTCCACGTGCAGGAGATCGCCGCGGAGACGATGGTGATGCCGCGCTCGCGCTCCTCGGGATCGAAGTCGGTGGTGGTGTTCCCCTTGTCGACGTCCCCCATGCGGTGGATCGCGCCGGTGTAGTAGAGGATCCGCTCGGTGGTCGTGGTCTTGCCGGCGTCGATGTGGGCGATGATCCCGATGTTGCGGATCCGGCGTAGATGGTTGCTTACGTCGTCGCTGGCCATGGTGGTCTCGCTGGGCGTTCGGCGCTCGGGTGGGGGGGCGGACGCGGCGCTCGATTTCGGGGGGGATCGAAAACGGTCTTTCCCCCTCGCGGGGGAAGACGGACCGCGAAGCGGTCAGATGAGGGGGTGACACGCGCGAAGACCGTTGAAATTGACGGAAGCCCGCCCGGTGGACTTCGAATTCCAGCGGTCTTCTCGCGCGGCCCCCCTCATCCGGCCCTTCGGGCCACCTTCCCCCGCGAGGGGGGAAGGCCGTTGGCTGCGACGGCGTCTTCGGGAATTTCGGGGTCGAGAGTCACATCCGACGCGCCGCGGTCGTTGCGACCGCGGCGTGGGCCCTCCAGCTTACCGAACGCGGGCGTCCGATTCAGCGCGAATGCCCCGAGGGCCCTCCGGCCGGACGGATCTGGTAGGTCTTCAGGTAGTCGGCGTAGGCCGGGTCGAGCGGTCGCGCGGCGGCCGGGTCGGCGAACGGGAACGGGGGCATGTCGCGCCAGGGGAGCGGGCCGACGGCGTCGCTTCCGGCCGTGAACGGGTCGGCGTCCTTGCAGTAGCCGACGGCGCGCAGGACGTAGCTTCGGCCCCAGCCCTCCGGGAGCGTCGGGAGCGCGTCGGCGGCGAACTCGATTTGGGCCTCGTCGCCGGGGCCGATCACGCAGAGGCGGTCGTCGTCGTCCCGGAGCAATTCGGCGACGTCGCCGAACCGCGTCAGCGTCCCGGACATCCGCGCCAGGGGCGCGGGGTCGACGTGGTCGTAATCGTAGAGCAGGGGGAGGCGGCCGTCGGGCGAGACCTCGCGGGTGTAGCCGCGCGGGCCCAGGACCGCGCGGGCGACGGGGAGGCTCGCCACGCGGAGCGACCGCTCGGCCCCGTCGTCGCGGACGGCGACGAACGCCTGGTCGTAGTAGCACTCCATGTTCGTCCGAATTCGAAGCACGCAACGCGGGCCGGCCAGCTTGCCGGAAAGGTCGAGCGTCGTCATCCGGGGCAGGCCGGCGGGGTAGCCGGCGTGGGGCTCGATCGTCTCCCACGAGCCGTCGTCGCGGAGTCGTTCGATCGCGGGGGGCTTGAGCGCGACGCCGGCCGTGGCGGCGGCGTAGTTGGTCTGCGAGTACGGGTACTCGACCCAGCCGGCGAGCGCCAGGAGCAGGCGGTCGTCGGGGCCGTAAGCGGCGAGGCGGTCGCCGAAGTCCAGGACGATCCCGTGCTCCTCCGCGTAGCCGGTCCACGCCGAGAGTTTGGCGAAGCCGTCGACCGTCCGGCGGTCCCACGCCTTCAGGGCGCCGGTGACGTCGTTCCCCTTCAGGTCGACGGCGCGGACGGGCTCGACGGTCCTCCGCCAGGCGCGAAGCTCGCCGCTGGGCCGGGGCCCCTCGGGGGCGAAGCGTTCGTCGAGCGCCACCGAGACGCCGGGGGGGCGGTCGACGACGTCGAGGGTCAGGCGGTCGAGGTACGCGACCTCGTCCATCGGCTCGGTGACGGAGATCCGCAGCACGCCCGCCTCGGGCTTGAGCTGATCGTCGGCGATGGCGACGGCCTCGTCGCGGTCGGGCTGGCCGTAGACTCCCGGCGCGACCAGGTAGCCCAGGCCGCCGCCGCCGAGAAAGTCGCCGAGGCAGACGAAGCGCTCGCCGTTCCACGTGAAAAGGACGGGGCACGAGCCGGTCTTGCGGTTCCGTTCCGCCAGGGGGACGCGCTGGTCGGCGGCCATGTTCAACTCGGCCTGCATCACGCCGTCGGGCCAGAGGACGTGGACGACGTCGGCGGCCTCGCGGTCCTTGAGCCCGAAGACGACCGGGCTCGGCGCCGAGCCGGTTCCCGTGTCGGAGGAGCCGTGGAAATGCACGGCGTCGATCCGGCCGGCCTGGAGGGTCGCCCGCGCGCCGACGGCGTGGGGGTTGGTCCGCATCAACTCGGGCTTGACCCGCCAGCGTCCGGAGAGGTCCAGCGACAGCCAGCGGCGACCGTTGCCCAGGTTCGTCGCCACGACCGGGGCGGCGCCGCGGCGGACGACCAGGAGGTCGGGCAGAGGGTCGCCGACCAGGTCGGCGACGGCCAGGGCGTCGGGGAACTCGACCAGGATCGGCGGTTCGGAGAGGGCCAGCCGGATCTTCTCGTTGCGGGCCCACATCACCGGCGGGGTGGGCCGCGAGGGGTCGCCGCGGGTGAGCAGGCCGATCAGGTCGAAGCGGCCGTCGAGGTCCAGGTCGGCGACGGCCGCCGACCGCCAGCCGCGGGCGTTGGTGGCGAACGGCTCGAAGCTCGGGACCAACTCGGCGGCGAGCGCCCGCGGGGTGGCGTTCCGCCAGACGTTCAGCCGGCCCGACGGATCGGGGGCGACCAGGTCCGGCAGGCCGTCGGCGTCGACGTCGATCACCGCCAGCCCCGACGTTTCGCCCGCCTTCATCCCCTTCGCGGGAACGGCGCGGAACCGGCCCAGGCGGTCGTTGAGGACCGCCAGGGGGGGCGCGTCGTCGGCGGTGAGGATCAGGTCCAGGTCGCGGTCGCCGTCGAAATCGGCCAGGGCGACGCCGGCGTGGCGGCGGGCCTCGCCGACCAATGCCGGCTGGTCGGTCCAGGGGACGAGGGCGATCGAGAGTCCGGCCGTCGGCGTGACGTTGTCGGCGGTGGCCAGCGGCGTCCAGGCCGGCTGGGGCTTGCCCGAAAGCGCCGGCGGCGCGCCGTCGTTGCGCCAGACGGCGTTGGCGGCGCCCGGCGGCGGCTCGACGTCGCCGCGGAGGGCGTCGCCGGCGCGGTCGGCCGGCGCGTGATTGACGATGTAGAGGTCCAGGTCGCCGTCCTGGTCCAGGTCGAGCCAGCGGGCGGTCAGGGAGAGGGCGGGGGGGGCGTCCGACTTCAGGCTTGGCGTCAGGTCCTCGAACCGCCGGCCGTCGACGTTGCGGAAGAGGCGGTCCCCCAGGCCGGTCAGGTGGAGGTCGACGCGGCGGTCGGCGTCGAAGTCGCCGGCGGCGACGCCGGTGCTGGCGCGGTCGTCGGGGAGGCCGAAGGCGGCGGCGGCCTCCTCGAAGCCGGCCTCCCCCTTGTTGATCAGAAGCGCGTCCCGCGGACCCTTGGGGCCGACGACCGCGGCGGTCAGGTAGACGTCGAGCAAGCCGTCGCCGTCGGCGTCGAACACCGCGACCCCCGCGCCGAAGCGGGCGCGGACGCGGTCGATCACCGCCAAGTCGCCCGTGAAGTCCTCGGGCCCGGCCCAGCGGCAGTCGTCGGGGAGCTTCACCTCAAGAGCGACCGCGGCGTCGAACCGGGGCGGGACGACCGGCTCGTTCTCGGCCTCCTCGATCCGCCGGACCTGGTCGGGTTCCAGTTCGGGGGCCATCTCGACGCCGGGCGCGACCGGGGCCGGGGGGAAGGGGGAGATCACCGCGCCGTGGCGGCCCATCGCGCCGTAGGAGGTTTCGACGACGTCTCCGACTCCGGGGGACGGGCCGGGGCGGTCGACGTCGAGTTGCCGCCATCTGTTCAGGACTTCGCGCTGCTTCTCCGGCCGGCCGGCCATCCGGTAGGCGAAGGCCAGCGGGTAGAGGGCCGACGCCAGGTTCGGGTTGACGTCCAGGGCCCGGGTCAGCAGCTCGACCTTTCGCTCGGCCTCGGCGGGGCCCGCGGGGAGCGCGGGGTCCTCGGCGTTGACCACGGTGTTGGCCGCCCAGAGCCAGGAGGCGGCGTCCAGCGGGTCGATCTCCGTCACCCTCAAGAACAGCGGGTGGGCCTCCCCGGGCTTCCCCTGCTGGGCCAGGATGATCCCCTCGTTGAAGAGGGCGCGAGGGTCGTCGGGCGCCCGGGCGAGCACGTCGTCGAGGAGCTTCAGCGCCTCGTCGAAGTTGGACGCGGGGGGACCGTCGCCGGTCCCTCCCGCGGCCTCCTCCTGGGCGCCGCCGTCGTTGAGCAGGGCGATGGCCAGGTTGATCGCGCCGGGGCGCCAGTCGGGGGCCATCTCGCGGACCTCGCGGAACGCCTCCGCGGCCTTGCGATACTCGTACTGCTCCATCAGCCCGACCCCGCGCAGTTGCGCGGCGATCACGTCGTCGAGCCGCTCCGGCGGGATCTCGTCCCGGGGCGGCTCCGGCGCGGCGAGGGCGGCCGGCGGCGCGGCGACGGGCGGCGGCTCCGTCTTGCCGCAGCCGACCGGCGCGAGCAGCGACGCGAGCAACCAGAAGCGCGAGAACGTGGGACGCATGGCGGGCGACTCATGGAGGCTGGGAGACGGGCTCGGACTCGCCGCGCCTCTTCGTGGGATTCTATGCCAACGCAAAGTCCCCTCTCCCGCCGGGCTGACGACCCGACACTTTTTCGCAAGCCGTCGCCA
>CALCIB010000246.1 GCA_937907525.1 uncultured Planctomycetales bacterium
GCGGGGCCGGAAGCCATCGGAATCGAAGTCGCTTTCCTCCCATGGCTTACGCCGAAACTCGACGCCGGTCGACCCCTCATCCGGCCCTTCGGGCCACCTTCTCCCTCAAGGGGAGAAGGCGATGACCGCCGCGGCCTCCGAAAAAGTGTCGGGTCGTCAGCCCACCTGGAGAGGGTGGCCCGAAGGGCCGGGTGAGGGTCGTCGCGCTTCGGAGCGAGTGCCGGCTTACGTCCGGCGCGGCCAACGGCGCCCGCGAACCGCCACGACCCTCACCCGGCCCTTCGCGGCACCCTCTCCCGGTGGAAGAGGGGACGGATTTAGAGACGGCCTCGACCATCGCGAAACCAGTCCATGCCCCTCCTCGCCGATCCCGAACTTCTGACGCTTCCGTCGCTTTACGACAACCTCGCGCTGGACGAGGCGATCCTGGTCGAGGCCGACGAGCGCGGGCTGGGCCCGCTCTTGAGGCTCTGGGAACAACCGGATTACGCGGTGGTCCTGGGGTCGTCGCGGCGGCTGCTCCAGGAGGTCCACGTCGAGCGCTGCATCGCCGACGGGGTGGCGGTGGCGAGGCGGACCAGCGGCGGCGGGACGGTCGTGATCGGGCCCGGCGCGCTCAACGCGACGATCGTGCTCCCCATGGACCTGTCCCCCGAGTTGGCGGCGGTCGACTCGGCGCAGATCTTCGTGCTGGAGCGGATGGCGCGGGAGTTGCGACGACACGCGCCGGGAGTGGAGGTCCGCGGGTCGGGCGATTTGACCGTCGCCGGCCGGAAGTTCTCCGGCAGCGCCCAACGGCGGTTGCGGCGGCGGCTGATGGTGCATGCGACTATTATGTACGATTTTACAATCGCGAGGGTCGCGCGGTATTTGCAAGCGCCGCCGCGTCAACCGGCGTATAGAGAAGGGCGCGCGCACGAGGAGTTCTTGATGAACGTCCCGTTGCGTCGTAGAATCGTGATTGAATCGATCCGCGCGGCGTGGCCGCATGCCGACCTTTTGACCGCGACGTCGGACGTTCCACGAGATCGTCTTGAAACCTTGCGGGCCGAGAGGTTCGCGAACCGATCTTGGATCGAACGACTATGACGTCTAGGCGGATGGAGTCGCCCGCGTTGATGCGACTGGGGCGAGCACGAGAGACCATCGGGGGGCGCGACGCCTCCGACGGTTTCGCGCGCGCGCCTCGACGGGTAGGACCGAACCCCCGAACCCGGCGGGCCGTCCTCTTCGGAAGGACGGACCTCTCCCCCGGTTTCGTCCAACCAACGTCAAATCCGAGGCCCCCCCGAAGGCCCGTGGTCCGGGGCGGCCAGGAGACCTTTTTCGATGACACGCACGTCGGCGGTGAGCCGGGCGAACCTGGACCTGGTTGAAGAGTACCAGCGCCGGTGGCGCGACGACCCGGACTCGGTGGACGAGTCGTGGCGCCACTTCTTCGAGGGCTACGAATTCGGCGCGGCGACGCCGGTCCCGACCTCCTCCCCCCCCCCCCGCCCGGCGCCCCCCTCGGTCCCGCGATCGCTCGAGGCCGTCCCCCGCCTGGTCGACGCCTACCGCGAGTCGGGCCACGTCCTGGCCGACCTTGATCCGCTGGGCCTCTCCCCCCGCCGCCAGACCGACGAGCAGTTGGAACTCGCCAACTTCGGCCTCGACGAGGCGGACCTCGATCGCCACTTCCAAAGCGAGATCAATCCCCGGGGCCGCGCGCCCTTGCGCGAGATCCTCGACGTCCTCCGCGAGACCTACTGCCGCACCGTCGGCGTCGAGTTCATGCACATCCGCGACCGCGAGATCCGCCGCTGGCTGATCGAGCGGATGGAGCCGACGCGCAACGAGCCCGGCTTCGACATCAAGAAGAAACGTCGGATCATCTATAAGCTCAATGAGGCCGAGCTTTTCGAGACGTTTCTCCACAAGAACTTCATCGGCCAGAAGCGGTTCTCGCTGGAGGGGGGGGAGATGCTCATCCCCCTCCTGGACGCCCTGATCGAGCGGGCGAGCGGGCTGGGGACGCGGGAGATCGTGCTGGGGATGCCGCACCGGGGCCGGCTCAACGTGCTGGCGAACATCCTCCACAAGCCCTACGGGGCGATCTTCGGCGAGTTC
The DNA here is from genome assembly GCA_937907525.1 of uncultured Planctomycetales bacterium. GTDB lineage: Bacteria > Planctomycetota > Planctomycetia > Isosphaerales > Isosphaeraceae > Paludisphaera. The sequence goes on from CALCIB010000246.1 coordinate 2,110, forward strand.
GAGGGGAACATGCCGGAGACCGTCGGCGGCGACGGCGACGTCAAGTACCACCTGGGCTTCTCCGCCGATCACGTCACCCAGGAGAAGCGGACGATCCACCTGACCCTGACGCCCAACCCCAGCCATCTGGAGGTGGTCGGCCCGGTCGTCGAGGGCCGGACCCGGGCCAAGCAGCGCCGGGCCGGGGACCTTCAGCGCAAGCTGGGGATGGCGATCCTGATCCACGGCGACGCCGCGTTCGCCGGCCAGGGGATCGTCGCCGAGACGCTGAACCTCTCGCAGTTGAACGGCTACCGCACCGGCGGGACGATCCACGTCGTCGTCAACAACCAGATCGGCTTCACGACCGCCCCCCGGGACGGCCGCTCGACCCGCTACTGCACCGACGTCGCCAAGATGATCGAGGCGCCGATCTTCCACGTCAACGGCGAGGACCCCGAGGCCGTCGTCATGGTCGGCGAGCTGGCGATGGACTTCCGCCAGACGTTCGGCCGCGACGTGGTCATCGACATGGTCTGCTACCGCCGCCACGGCCACAACGAGGGGGACGAGCCGAGCTTCACCCAGCCCTTGATGTACGACAACATCCGCAAGCGGATCACCGTCCGCGAGTTGTACACCGAGAAGCTCGTCGCCGCCGGCGAGGTGACCAGCCGCGAGGCCGAGACCATCGCCGAGACCTTCGGCGAGAAGCTCGCCCAGGTGCTCGCCGAGGTCAAGCGCGAGGGGGTCGACCCCCGCGCCGTCCCGCCGGGCTTCTCCGCCGGCCTCTGGGCCGATCTGACCCCCCGGTTCTCGTTCGAGCCGGTGGAGACCGGCGCGTCTTACGAGACGCTCAAGCGGATCGTCGAGGTCGCCGCCAACCCCCCGGAGGGGTTCGCCCCCAACCCCAAGCTGGTCCGAATCCTCAACGCTCGGCGAACCGCCGTGGAGACCAAGGGGGGGCTCGACTGGTCCACGGCCGAGGCCCTGGCGTTCGGCTCGCTGTTGATGGAGGGGACCCCCGTCCGCCTCAGCGGCCAGGACAGCCGCCGCGGCACCTTCAGCCAACGCCACGCCGTCCTGGTCGACCAGCACACGGCCGAGGAATGGTATCCGCTGAACCACCTGAGCGCCGACCAGGCCCGGTTCTGCGCCTACGACAGCATGCTCTCGGAGGCCGCCGTCCTGGGCTTCGACTACGGTTACTCCCTCGACGAGCCCAACATGCTCATCATGTGGGAGGCCCAGTTCGGCGACTTCGCCAACGGCGCCCAGGCGATCACCGACCAGTTCATCTCCTCCGCCGAGTCCAAGTGGGGCCGCGGCAGCGGCCTGGTGATGCTCTTGCCCCACGGCTACGAGGGCCAGGGGCCGGAACACTCAAGCGCCCGGTTGGAGCGGTTCCTCCAACTCTGCGCCGAGGACAACGTCCAGGTCTGCCACCCCTCCACCCCCGCGCAGTACTTCCACATGCTCAGGCGGCAGATGCGGCGGGACTTCCGCAAGCCCCTGATCGTGATGACCCCCAAGAGCCTGTTGCGCCGCAAGGAGGCCGTCTCGCCGGTGGAGGCCCTGACCGTCGGCGGCTTCAAGGACGTGTACGACGACCCCGAAGCCCCCCGCGGCGCCACCCGGCTGGTCCTCTGCTCCGGCAAGGTCTATTACGACCTGGCCGCCCGACGCGCGGCCGTCGGCAAGGAGAAGGAGGTGGCCATCGTCCGGCTGGAGCAGCTCTACCCGTTCCCGGCCGAGGAACTCAAGAAGGTCCTTCGGGGCTACCCCGAGGTCCGCGACCGGGTCTGGGCGCAGGAGGAGTCGCAGAACATGGGCGCCTGGTCGTTCGTCGCGCCCAGGCTGGAGGAGCTGATGGGCTCGCCGTTCCAGTACGTCGGCCGCGACGCCAGCGCCAGCCCGGCGACCGGCTCCAAGCAGGTCCACGACCGCGAGCAGGCCGAGCTGGTCGACGCGGCCGTCGGCGCCGCGGTGCCGCACCTCGTCTCCGCCACCCCCGTCCGCGCCCTGGCCGCCGCCGGGTCGAGCGAAGGAGCCCGCTAAACGATGTCCGTCGTCCCGATCAGCGTCCCCGGAGTGGGCGAGTCGATCTCCGAGGGGATCCTCGCCAAGTGGCTCGTCGCCGACGGCTCGGCCGTCAAGGAGGGCGATCCCCTCTTCGAGTTGGAAACCGACAAGGCGACCAACGTCGTCCCCGCGCCGGCCTCCGGCGTGCTCAAGGCCCAGGCCGCCGAGGGCGACACCGTCGCCATCGGCGCGTCGGTCGGCGTCATCGACCCGTCGGCCGCCCCGACCGCCAGGGCCGAGCCCTCGGCGAAGGCCGAGGCGCCCCCGAAGAAGGCCGAAGCTCCCAAGACGGAGGAACGGGAGCCGAAACCCGCCCCGGCGCCGGCCGCGCCCGACGTCCTCTCCCCCGCCGTCCGCCGGATCGTCGCCGAGGAGGGGGTCGACCCCTCCCAGGTCGAGGGGACCGGCAAGGGGGGCCGGCTCACCAAGGGGGACGTGCTCGCCTTCGTCGAGTCCGGCGCGACCGCCCAGGCCGCGCCGTCGCCCTCCGCCCCCGCCCCGGCCGCCCCCAAAACGCCGTCGGCCCTGCGGGGGACGGAGCGTCGCGAGCGGATGAGCGGGCTGCGGCGGCGGATCGCCCAGCGCCTGGTGGAGGCCCAGCAGACCGCCGCCATCCTCACGACCTTCAACGAGGTCGATTTGTCCCGCGTCATGGACGCCCGCGCCAAGTACAAGGAGGCGTTCAAGAAGAAGCACGGCGTCGGCCTGGGCTTCATGTCGTTCTTCGTGAAGGCGTCGATCGAGGCCCTCAAGGAGTTCCCCGCGCTCAACGGCCGGATCGAGGGGGACGAGATCGTCCACAACGACTACTACAACGTCGGCGTCGCCGTCAGCACCGACCGCGGCCTGATGGTCCCGGTGGTCCGCAACGCCGATCAGTTGTCGTTCGCCGGGATCGAGAAGGCGATCGCGGAATACGCCGACAAGGCCCGCAAGGGCGCCATCGGCGTCGACGACCTTCAAGGCGGCACGTTCACCATCACCAACGGCGGCGTCTTCGGTTCGTTGCAGTCCACGCCGATCCTCAACCCCCCCCAAAGCGGCATCCTGGGGATGCACGCGATCAAGAAGCGCCCCGTCGTCGTCGACGACCAGATCGTCATCCGCCCGATGATGTACCTGGCCCTCTCCTACGACCACCGCATGGTCGACGGCCGCGAGGCCGTCAGCTCCCTCGTCCGCATCAAGGATTGCCTCGAAGACCCCGACCGCATGCTCATCGGAATCTGACGAGGACGGCGACTTCCCTCAAGGCCCCGGCCGACCCCGCGCGGGGGCGGCCGGGGCCTTTCCGTTTCGACCGCGGGGCCGATCCCGCGACCGGAGGCCTCGCCGATGGACGAGCTTGAGCGGCGGGTCCGGGCGTTCGTCCACGAGCAAGTCCCGTGGCTCCCGGAGGACGTGGCCCTCGAAACGGACGTAGTGGACGACGCCCGCATTTACGGCGACGACGTCTGGGAATTGGTCGAGAAGTTCGCGGTGCGGTTCGGCGTCCGCATGAACGGCTTCCAGTGGCATCGTCACAGCGGGCCGGAGGGGTGCAACCCGCTTTACTTGTTCGTCAAGCCTTGGTGGGCGCGGAAGCCCCACGTCCCCATCCGACTGCTGGACCTCGTCGAGTCGGCCCGCCGCGGCGAATGGAGCGTTCGGTATCCGCCCGACGAGTGAGATTCCCAGGCCCCCGCGCCGCATCGTATCCTTGATATGGATTGAAACGAGAGTTGCGAACGTCGGGGAGGGGCGCGATGGATCGCTTCGCGAGAGTCGTCCTCGGTTATCACGGGTGCGACGCCGATTTCGCGGATTCGGTCCTCTCCGGCGCGACGAGCGTCCGCGACTGGCGGGAGAGTCGCAATCGGTACGACTGGCTCGGCCATGGCATCTACTTCTGGGAACACGCGCCCGAGCGGGCGTTGGAGTGGGCCGCGGCTCGCGAGAAACGGGGCGTCATCGGAGCGGTGATCCAACTCGGCGTCTGCCTGGACTTCACCGACGTTCGGTATACTTCGGCCTTGAAGGGGATGCACAAGGGCTTGAAGGAGACCTACGCCGCGGCGGGGCGGGAGTTGCCGTCCAACAAGCGAGGGAACCGCATGCTCGACTGTCTGGTCATCAACGAGTTGGTCCGCCAGACCGACGCCGGGTTCCAGACCGTCCGCGGCCCGTTCCTGGAGGGCCCGTCGGCGTTCCCGAAGTCCGGCATTCGTCGGCAGTCGCACGTTCAGGTCGCCGTCATCGACAGGTCGTGTATTCTGGGAGTGTTCCGCCCCAACATCGAGACGCGGGAGGCGTGACCATGGATCCCATGTCCCTGGAAGACCGGATCAAGCAGGCCATCGAGCGCGAGTCCCGGAAGCCGCCCCTCGAACGCTGGAACGCCCTGATCGCCCGGGGGGCGATCGACGAGACCGGCCGCGTCCTCTTGAAGGCGCCGTGGCCGATGATGGGCGAGTCGCCAAGGAAGCGCCGTAAGAGGCGCGAGGAAAAAGCCTGATCGGAGCCGCGCCCATGTCGTCCGCCCATCTTCCATCGGACCAGCCGCCGTTTGATCCCGCCTGGATGGACGTGGTCCGAAGCCGCTCAGCCGATGTCGAGGCGGGCGCGATCCGTCCGGACCCGTGGCCGGTCGTTCGCGCGCGAGTCCGCCGCCGGGTGGCGGAGGCCCGCCGATGACGTCGCCCGAGGAACTGCTGGGTCAAGTCGCCGACCGCGACTCCTTCATCGCCTTCGTGGAGGCGCTGGCGGCCGAACGGGCCGAGGCGGCCGAGATCGAGCGGGCCAACCCGCAAGCCTACATGGTGGACGGGGCGCACGGCTGGGAGAACGCCAGGATCGACGCCTTCCTTAAAGCGGCGCTCATTTATTTCGAGCCGGGGCCGTACCGCCGCCCGGAATCGGAGCCGAGTTGGCGGATGTTCGCCGAGTTTCTTTGGTGCGGCAAGATCATCGAATGACTCCCGGGGGCACCGCCGAACAGGTCTTACGTCCTGGGCGCGTTCCGCCCCGAGATCGAGACGCGGGAGGCGTGACATGGATCCCATGTCCCTGGAAGACCGGATCAAACAGGCGATCGAGCGCGAGTCTCGGAGGCCGCCCATCGAGGGATGGAACGCGCTGGTCGCCCGGGCGGCGATCGACGAGACCGGCCGCGTCCTTCTAAAGGCGCCGTGGCCGATGATGGGCGAGTCGCCAAGGAAGCGCCGCAAGAGGCGCGAGAAAAAGGCCTGACCGAAGCCGCTCCGCCGATGTCGAGGCGGACGATAGACCCGACGAACGGGAGGACGCCGTCGTGACGACGCTGCTTGAGAAGGCTTTCGCCGAGGCGGCCAAGCTGCCCGAGGCCGAGCAAGACGTCCTGGCGGCCCGGCTGCTGGCCGAACTGGAGGCCGAGGACGACTTCGATCGAAAGATCGCCGAGTCCGCCCACCGCCTCGCCGGTCTGGCGGCCGAGGCGCTCGCCGAGTATCGCACGGGGGCGACCGAGGAACTCGATCCCGAGCGACTCTGAACTCGCGCGTCACCCGGCGCTTCCGCGAGATGTTCGCGACCCCGCCGGCTCGCGTCCGGGAGCAGGCGCGGGAGTCGTGACGAGGGACGTTCGCTCTTGACGACACGGCGCTTGGTCGCGCCCCCCTCATCCGGCCCTTCGGGCCACCTTCTCCCACGGGGGGAGAAGGATGATTATCATGGGTTCCTCCGAAGACGTGCGACGGCGCGGTCAACTGCATTAGAAACGAGGGACCCTCGGTGGCGGAACGGTACGACCTGGTGGTGATCGGGGCGGGGCCCGGCGGGTACGTCGCCGCGATCCGCGCGGCGCAGCTTGGGATGAAGGTCGCCTGCGTGGAGAAGCGGGCCACGCTGGGGGGCGTCTGCCTCAACATCGGCTGCATCCCCAGCAAGGCGCTTCTGGACTCCAGCGAGTATTACCACCTCGCCGAGGCCAAGTTCGCCAGGCACGGCATCAAGGTCGGCGGGTTGGAGATCGACCTGGCCGCGATGCACAAGCGCAAGGACGGCGTCGTCAAGGCGCTGACCGACGGCGTCGCCTACCTGTTCAAGAAGAACAAGATCACGCCGGTGTTCGGGACGGCGAAACTCGCCTCGCCGACGCTCGTGAAAGTCGCCGGTAACGACGGCAAAACCGTCGACCTGGAGGCCGGCCACGTCCTGCTCGCCACCGGCTCCGAGCCGATCAACCTGCCGTTCATGCCCTTCGACGGCAAAACGATCGTAAGCTCGACGGAAGCCCTGGCGTTCGAGAAGGTTCCCGGCCATCTGCTGGTCGTCGGCGGCGGCGCGATCGGCCTGGAGCTGGGCTCGGTCTGGCGGCGGCTGGGGTCGAAGGTCACGGTCGTCGAGTTCCTCCCCCGGATCGTCCCCTCCTCCGACGTCGAGGTCGGCGAGCTACTTCGCAAGAGCCTGGCGAAACAGGGGCTGGAGATCCTCACCGAGACCAAGGTCACCGGCGCGAAGGTCGACCCCAAGGTGGGCGCGAAGGTCGCCGCCCAGGACAAGGACGGCAAAGAACTCTCCTTCGACGCCGACAAGGTCCTGGTCTCCGTCGGCCGCCGGGCCTACTCCGAAGGGCTGGGGCTGGCCGAGATCGGCGTGAAGGCCGATCCGAAGTCGGGGAAGGTCGCGGTCGACAAACACTTCCGGACCAACGTCCCGACCGTCTCCGCCATCGGCGACCTGATCGCCGGGCCGATGCTCGCCCACAAGGCCGAGGACGAGGGCGTCGCCTTCGCCGAACTCCTCGCCGGCAAGGCCGGCCACGTCGATTACGACACGATCCCCAACGTCGTCTACACCTGGCCCGAACTGGCCAGCGTCGGCAAGACCGAGGAGCAGTTGAAAGAGGAGGGGACGGCGTACAAGGTCGGCAAGTCGCCGTTCTCGGCCAACGGCCGGGCCAAGGCGATGGACGAGACCGAGGGCGTCGTCAAGCTCCTCGCCGACGCCAGGACCGACCGCCTCCTGGGCGCCCACGTCGTCGGCCCCCGCGCCAGCGACCTGATCGCCGAACTGGTGGCCGTGATGGAGTTCCGCGGCGCCGCCGAGGACGTCGCCCGCACCTGCCACGCCCACCCCACCTTGAGCGAGGCCGTCAAGGAAGCCGCCCTGGCCGTCGACAAGCGCTCCATCAGCGCCTGAAGTCGGGGGGCCGCTTCGTCACGGTTCCAAGGGTCGGACGAGGGGGGACGGGTCGCGCGGGCCTCGCCCTCCTCGACATGGAACGAGACCGAGGACGTCGGGAGTTCATGTCCATGGCCAAGCTTAAGCCGTCACCGACCCCGATCCCGTCGGCCGACCTCCTCCTCGGTGAGTTGCGCGCGTTGATCGAGGCGGCCCGGACGCGCGTCGCCGAGACCGCCAACAGCGTGTTGACGATGCTGCACTGGGACATCGGGACGCGAATCCGCCGGGACGTACTCAAGGGGGCCCGCGCCGAGTACGGCGAGGAGATTTTGCCGACGCTGTCGGCGGAATTGGTCCCGCGTTACGGTCGGGGCTTCAGCGCTCGGAACCTGGCTCGGATGATTCAATTCGCCGAGACGTTTCCGGACCAGGAGATTGTCGCGGCGCTGTCGCGACAATTGAGCTGGAGCCACTTCGTGGAGTTGGTCCCCCTCAAGCAGCCGCTTCAGCGGGAATACTACGCCGAGATGTGCCGCGTGGAGCGCTGGAGCGTCCGGACGCTCCGCGACCGGATCGACTCGATGCTCTACGAGCGCACCGCCCTCTCCCGAAAACCCGAGGAGTTGATCGCGCGCGAACTGACGGGGCTTCGCGAGGCCGAACGAATCACGCCCGACCTGGTGATGCGCGACCCCTACATGTTGGACTTCCTCGGCCTCCACGACAGCTACGCCGAGGCCGACCTGGAAGCGGCGATCGTCCGCGAGATGGAACGCTTCCTGCTGGAACTGGGGGCGGGCTTCACCTTTCGTAAACATGAAAGAATATGGTGTTATTACAATAAACTGAACGACCGCCGACTGGAATCCAGTGGGTTCGACGGTCGGCTGCAAGCCCGGCTGAAGGAAGACTGAATGAAGACGGGTCAACTTCCACAGCGTCTTGGGTTCGCCTCGATCGTCCGACTCTCTCTCGATGACGAACGGATCCAACAAACTCGGGGGGGGGAGGCCGACATGCTGTCGTCGCAAGGACCCATGAATGAAAAATCGCATTAAATTTTGGAAGACAATGATCGCGATCGCTCAGATCGCAGTCTATCTCGCCGTCCTAAAATATATATGGTGGTATCTCGGACGATCGACCGACATTTTCGTCGACGACACGGCAAGAGACATTGAACTCTTGGTTTTTGGGGTGTTCTACTGTTGGGTATCTTGGATGCTGAATGCACTCTGGAAATGGTGTTGCCGACGCGATTCTGGAACGTAATCGTTCACGGGCCGATTCTTGACCGACGGTGGACGGCTAGAAGATGTCCTCAACCTCGACGAGCTACGACGCCAGAAGCAGATACGGGGTCAAAGCAGATACGGGGTCATTCTGGTCCATGACGGGCGATCGGGCAATCGCGGCGCGTCAGAAACGGATCACGGTCGACGGCGACGACTATTACCTCGACTTGCTCTTCTACAACCGCAAGCTCCGGCGGTTGGTGGCCGTGGAGGGGAAGCGCGAGGAAGATCGATCGTAAATCGAAGCCCTCTTCCCACCCCGCGCCGGCGACGATATAATGGACGTGGGTACATTGTGGATGGGAGCGGCCCAGGGGAGTCGGGACATGTGGGAGGCCCTCTGCGAGGTCGGGCCGGGGTTGCGGCCGTCGGAGCGGACGGTGGCGGTGCCGGACGTCCACGGGCGTCGGCATCACCTGCGGGTTGAGGCGGGCTTCATTGGCGAGGTCGACGGCAAGCACTACCTGCCGGTGGGCTTGATCGGCGTCGACCAGGCCAGGAAGCTGGCGCTCGTGGAGTTGCCCCACGAGTCCGACGGCGGCACCAACCGCCTCTGGGTCTGGCAGGACCACCTGCACAAGATCGAGGCCCCGCGCGCGAGGGCCGCGCCATGATCCTCTCGGATCGCGAGATCGTCGAGGCGCTGGAGCGGGGCTGGGTGCGGATCACGCCGTCGCCCGGCGACCTGTCGGCCGACGTCTGGTCGTCGACGGCCCTCGATCTCCGTCTGGACGCCCGGCTTCAGGTCTGGCGGCCCCCCGACCCCGACGGCGTCCGGCTGATCGTCGACCCCTGCGACGTCGGCTTCAGCGCCACGGCGTTGGCGGCGGTCCTCGCCGACGAGGAGGACTGCTCCGAAGGCTTCGAGGTCGAGCCCGGCATGTTCCTCTTGGGCTGGACCGTCGAGAAGCTGCAACTCCCCCACGCCTCCCGGATCGCCGCGCGAGTGGAGGGCAAGAGCAGCCTGGCGCGGATCGGGTTGGGGGTCCACGTCACCGCGCCGACGATCCACGCCGGCTTCGGCTTCCGCGCCGAGGATCCCGACTTCGTCGGCAACCCGATCCAGCTTGAGATCTGGAACGCCGGCCCCCTGACGGTTCGACTGGCGAAGGGCCTTCGGATCTGCCAGGTCATCTTCGAGGAAGTCTCCGGCACCCCCAGCCGCGGCTACCAGGGCGTCTTCTCCATCCAAGGGCCGGACGTCGAGCCGCCGAGCTAACCCCCCTTGTCCCACTCGGATTTAGGGAAGCCCGGGGGGGAAGTATTCGATGTCCCCTCTCCCGCCGGGAGAGGGTGGCCCGAGGAACGCCGCCGAAATAACTTCCCGCGAAGGACTTGGGAGAGAATATCCACGGATTTCGCAGATTAACACAGATTAAATTAAATTGTCCGATCCGAATCTGCGTCAATCTGGGAAATCCGTGGATGAATTCCTCGACGGGGAAGGCGCGGGCCGTATACGAGGCGATTGATTCCCCGGTCTTACGTTTCGAAGCCAGGCGAGTCGGTCCCGAAGGATTCCCGGAAGTTATTTCGGCCGCGTTCCAAGGGCCGGGTGAGGGTCGTCGCGTTTCGGAATACGCCCTGGGTTTGCGGCACACTGACCCAACGCTCGCTCCGAAGCGCCGCGCCCCTCACCCGCCGCTTCGCGGCTGCCCTCTCCCGGTGCAAGATTATTCGTGGGACTCGTAAATCGTTATGGTGCCGGGTGTTGTCGCAAATCAGCCCAAGGCCGCCCTAAGTCATTGGACGGTTGGGTGATCGGACGAGGCATCCGGGATCGTTCTTGGACTTACGTCACTCACGAATAATCTTGCGGTGGGAGAGGGGACGGAACAGGCGATCTGGATCGACACCGACAAGGCGATCATCGCCGCGTCCCCCCCCGCCCCGCCGAGCTTCAGCGAGCCGCCCGCGCGCGGCGCGCGGCGAGGCCCGCGAGCCCCGCCAGGCTCAGGCCCATCATCACGACCGACGCCGGTTCCGGAACGGCGGCCGGCGAAATCGTCTGCATGACGTAGGTGTACCCGTCGCGCTCGACCACGTCGTAATCCGCCGTCGAGGCCACCGTGAGCCGCCCCGCGGCGATCATCGAGTCGAGATCGCCCGCGTGCGACCCCAGCCACCGGAACAGCCAGCTTTCCCCTTCCGTGTCGGCGAACATCAGCGCGAGGACGCTGGAGCCGTCGATCTGGAGGTTGTTCGCCTGATTCCCCAGGAGCGTGAAGCCGGTCGCGTCGCCGAGCGTCTGCGACAGCGTCAGGATCGAGCCGTTGGAGAGCCCGAGCGACCCCGCCGAGTCGCCCAAGGCGTCCATGCCGATCTTCGCGCCATTCAGGACCAGGCCCTGCACCGTGACCGCCCCGTCGTTCAAAAGCTTGGCGTCGGCCCCGGTGAGCGTGAGGCGGTATGCGGAGATGTCGTGTCCGTTGGCGTCGAGGGAGCCCTGGCCGTTGATGGAGTTGTAGCCGAGGGCGAGGTTGGCGCCGAGGGAGAGGGAGGAGTCGGCGGAGATGGAGACGCCGCCGGAGATGTTGTTCGTGGCCGAGGTGGAGGCGGAGGAGCCGCCGTTGAGGGCCAGGCCGCCGATGGAGACGTCGGCGGCGAGGTCCATCGAGGCGCCGCCGTTGAGCGTGAGTCCGCCGAGGGAGTCGGCGGCGGTGAGCTTGAAGTCGGGGAGCGGCCCGGTGACGCCGAGGACGGAGGAGATGCGGAGGTCGCCTCGGTCGA
>CALCIB010000247.1 GCA_937907525.1 uncultured Planctomycetales bacterium
ATCCGGCCTTCGGCCACCTTCTCCCTCAAGGGGAGAAGGCGATGATCGCCGCGGCCATTGGAAAAGTGTCGGGTCGCCGGCCCGGCGGGAGAGGGGACGGCACGCGCGTCGCGTCAGCCCCGTGACGCGGGCCGCCGCGCCTCGTTCCGCCGCCGCGGCGAACCGAAAAACCAAATCGACTTCGACGAACGAAGCCGATCGATATCTCTGTAACTCATTGGAAATTCAACTGTTTGCGTCGATCGTCCCCGCGACGGCCGCGCCGAACGAACCCGCCGCGGGCTTGACCTTCACGGCTTGGCGGATCGCGGATAGCATCCGCGGTTCGAAGGATTCGGCGAAGCAGGTCCGAGTACACGGAGGTCTCGGCCCGATGGGAAGCGGACAAGCGCGCGGCGGATGGCTGGTTCTGGTCGCGGTCGCGGTCGCGGCGCTCGCGCCGACGGCGAGGGCCCAGCGGGCCACCATCGAGGAGGGACGGTTCGAACCCCCCGCCGCCAAGCCCGAGCCGGGGACGCTGCGCGACGGGTTCGAAACCCCCGAACCGGTCTGGCGTCGGGAACACACCGACGCCACCATCGACCTGATCGCCCACGACCGCTCCGACCGCGCCGCCTATGAAGGCAAGCTGTCGGAACGCTTCCAGTTCCAGGCCGAGCCCGGAAGCGCCTTTTACGTCAGCTATCCGCTGCCGAGGATCCCGGTGACGGACCTGCTGAGCGTCGCGCTTCAGGTACGGGCGAACCGGGCGGGGATCCGGCTGTTCGTCCGGGTGGTGCTTCCCGAGGACGTGGACCCGGAGACCCGCGCGCCGTCGTTTCTGCTGGTGCCGGGGACCGTCTTCGACCGCGTCGACCGCTGGCAGCGGTTGGAGGTCTTTCGCCTGCCGGAGTCGGTGGAGGAGCAGGCGCGGGTGCTTCGGGTCTCGTCGCGGCGGCCGGTGAGCCTCAAGGGCGCCTACGTCGATTGCGCGGTCGTCAACCTGATGGGGGGCCAGGGAGGCGCCGAGGTCTTCCTCGACGACCTGACCGTCGCGCCGGTCCCCGCGGAGGTCCTCGCCTCCTGGACGCCCCCCGGCGAGGCGGCCGACGACGCCCCCCCCGCGGACGAGGCCGACGTCCCGGCCGCCGCCGCCGCGCCCCCGGCCGACCCCGCCGCGCGCGGCCGTTACGACGAGATCCGCCTGGACCGCGACCGCCTCTCCCGCCTGGGCGAGGACCGCCGCCGCCACCTCTGGATCCCCACCGCCGTCGAGGCCCCCGGCGCCGACGTCTCGGAACTGCGCCGCTACGGCTTCGACATGCTGGTCGACGCCGTCGACGCCGACCCCTCCCGGTTCCAGGAGGCCGTCGACCGCGGCTTCCGACTGATCCCGAGACTCTCGCCGACCGCCGCCGACGCCGGGATCGAGGGCCCGCTCTCGGAGGTCCGCGGCTTCCCGTTCGCCGCCGCGACCGCCTTCTGGATGCTCGGCCGCGACCTGGGCCGCAACCGCGAGGTCAAGGTCCGCGACGCCGAGCTGGCCCGCGTCCGCAAGCTGATCCGCGGCATCCGCGACCTGCCGCCGGACGCCTCCCGACTGACCATGGGCGAGGTCCGCGGCGACCTTCCCCTGTACGCCCGATCGCCCCTGAATCTGGACGCGATCGCGATCCCCACCAACCACTGGGCCGCCGACCAGGGGCAGAACGAGTTCTTCCGCTTCCTCGTCCAGCGCCGCGACCTGACCGCCAAGGCGAACATCGGCCAGCCGTTCTGGGCGACGATCCCGGCCGCGCCCTCGCCGGGGTTGCAAGCGGCGATCTGGGGCGAGGAGCCGCCGCCGGCCTGGGGCGTCCCCCGCCCCCTGCCGGAACACCTGCGAACCATGTCCTACCTGGCCCTGGCCGCCGGCTACCGCGGCCTGATCCTCCAGGGGGACGCCGACCTCACCCGCCCCGCCGGCCGCGCCCTGTTGATCGAGGCCGGCCTGCTCAACATGGAGATCGACCTGGTCGAGGGGATCCTGGCGCAACAGGAGGGCCCGATCCCGATCTTCGACGTCTACGACCCCTGGCCGTCGGAACTCCCGCCGGCGGGCTCGCTCCCCTCGACCAAGGTGCAGCTCAAGCCCGAGCTGAAGCCGAAGTCGTCCTACAAGGCCGCGGGGATCAAGGCGCGGGGCCGGGGCACCCTGCTGCTTCTGTCGGATCGCTCGGACTACGTCCAGTTCCAGCCCACCCAGATGGCGACCCGCGACCTGGTGATCCAGACGACCTTGACCCAGGGGACCGAGGCGTTCGAGATCAGCCCCGGCGGGGTGGAGGTCCTGGAACACCGCCGGGTGCCGGGGGGGACGTTCGTCAACGTCGACGAGTTCGACACCACCGCCCTGATCCTCTGCACCTCCGACATGGAACTCAAGGACCGCGTCGAGACGGCGATCCTCCGCGCCCGGCCGACGGCCGTGCAACTGGCCATAGAGCAGGCCGAGGCGCGAATCCAGGAGGTCGCCGAGATCAACGGCCGGCTCGCCGCCGAGGGGATCGTCATCACCCAACCCGAGGACGTCGAGCAACGCCGCGCCCTGGGTCTGACCAAGCCGTTCAACGACGCCGCCGAATTGCTCGCCCAGGCGGAGGCCAGCGTCAAGTCGGCCCGCGACGCCCGCGACCGCGAGGACTTCGCCCTGGCCTGGAGGGAGGCCCGCCGCGCCCAACGGCCGCCGCGGATCCTCGCCTTCAACCACTGGATCAACGCCTACAAGGCGCTGATCAAGGCGACCCGCGCCCACTACGACCCGATCTCCGCCGACCTCAAGCCCGGCGAGAGCCGGCCGGCCGACGCCCCGGAGGTCCCCGGGCTGCTGGTCCCGCCGACGGCCTGCCCTCCCCTGGCCAGCTACGCCACGCTCCCGGAGTTCTACGTCTGGCTCGACTGGATCGGCGGCAAGACCGGCTACGGGTTCGGCGTCAACCGCGTCCCCTCCGGCGGCTTCGAAGACCCGGAGGAGATGAAGGCCGACGGCTGGATGGACATGAGCCATCAGGCCGACCGCGTCGGGGCCCGGATGGCCGTCGTCGAGCCCGACCTGCCGGTCCCCTCCTCCCTCCAGGACAACCGCGTGATCCGCCTGAACGTCGAGCCCGTCGATCGCCGGGAGTTGGAGACCGCCCTGCCGCCGTTCGTCGACCACCCGCTAGCCGCGGTGCGATCGCCGGCGGTGAGGGTCCGGGCCAACAACCTGGTTCGGATCTCCGTCCTGGTCCGTCGCCCGATCGCCTCGGCCCCGGGCGCGGGGGGGATCGTGGTCCGGGACTCCATCGGCGGCGAGCAGCTTCAATTCCGCAACCCCGGCCCGATCGCCGACTGGTCGCGCGTGGTCCTGTACCGCAAGGCCCCGACCGACCTCGACCTGACCGTCACCTTCGGCCTGGCCGGCTACGGCGAGGCCTGGTTCGACGACTTCCAGGTCGAACTGGTCGAGGGCGACGCCGCCGAGCCCCCGCTTAATAGAGATGAGGAGGCGGACGAGCTGGAAGAGCCGGACGAGATGGAGGACGCCGCCGCCCCCGCCGACGAGCCCCCCGCGCCGGAGGCGGGACCGAAGCCGTCGCCGCCCGATCCCAGGCTCCCGCCCGAGGCCGAGGTCCCCCGCCTCCCCACGACCCCGGACCCTCCCCGCCGCCGTCCCTCGCCGCCCCGATGAACCGCCGACCCCGCCGATTTTCATGAACAAACATCACGGAGGCGACGTGGAAGAGGGACCGGCACGCCGCGCCGGGTCGCTCACGTCGTCGGAAGAACGGCCGCCGCGTCGTTGACAGCGGGCCGTCGAAATGATGCACTGACGGTCCCATCGCGCCCGAACCGAAATCGAGGCGACGCCCAGGCGTCGTGCTACACTTCGGGCGGACGCGGGCGGCCCGGCGCGCCGCGGGCGCGGAAAGGGAACTTTCCGCCCCCTCGCCGCATCGAAGAGATATCAAGGAGGGGCGCGGCCGACCGCGGCGGCGCCCCGGTCCCACGAACCGAAACCGAGACCCGATCGCGCGATCCGCCGCCGCGGCCGTCGCGAGCCCGACCCCTCGGAGGAGTCCTCCTCACATGGCGAAGATCCAGTCCGTCTGGGCGATCGACATCGGCCAGGCCGCGCTCAAGGCGCTCAAGCTGGCCCCCGGGGCGGACGCCGAGCACGTCGTGGCCGAGGCGTTCGACTACATCGAATACCCCAAGCTCCTCAGCCAGCCCGACGCCGAGCCCGAGGAGTTGATCCGCGAGGCCCTGGCCACCTTCACCGACCGCAACGAGGTCAAGGGGTCCAAGGTCGCCATCGCCGTCCCCGGCCAGGCGGGCCTCGTCAAGTTCATCAAGCTGCCGCCGGTGGAGAAGAAGCGGATCCCCGACATCGTCAAGTACGAGGCCAAGCAGCAGATCCCCTTCGCGCTTGAGGAGGTCGTCTGGGACTACCAGCAGATCGGCGACGACGAGGAGGACGACGACGAGATCACCATGGCGGAGGTCGGCCTCTTCGCCATGAAGCACGACCAGATCGCCCGCGCCATCCTGCCCTTGACCGTCGCCGGCATCGAGGTCGACGTCGTCCAGATGGCCCCGATCGCGCTTTTCAACTACATCACTTACGACCAGATCAAGGGGAGCGGCTCGAAGGACTCGGTCGTGATCCTCGACATCGGCGTCGACAACACCGACCTGATCATCACCGACGGCGTCCGGATCTGGCAGCGCAACGTCCCCATCGGCGGCAACCACTTCACCCGCGCCTTGACCAAGGAACTGAAGCTCACCTTCGCCAAGGCCGAACACCTGAAGCGCAACGCCACCCGCGCCCCGGACCCCCGCGCCATCTTCACCGCCATGCGCGGGGTCTTCAACGATTTCGCCAGCGAGATCAACCGCTCGATCGGCTTTTATTCGAGCATCAACCGCCAGGCCAAGATCCGCAAGGTCGTCGGCCTTGGCAACGGCTTCAAGCTGCCGGGCCTGCAGAAGTTCCTCCAGCAGAACCTCAACCACGAGGTCGACAAGGTCGACGCCTTCCAGAGGATGGAGGGGGAGGAGGTCGCCGCGGCGCCGCAGTTCCAGGACAACGCCTCCTCGTTCGCCGTCGCCTACGGCCTGGCGCTCCAGGGGGCCGGACGCTCGGCCCTGCGGACGAACCTGCTGCCGCCGGAGATGGAGCGCGCGCGGCTGATCCGCGCCAAGAAGCCGTGGGCGCTGGCGGCCTCCGCCCTGATCATGCTCGGCCTCGGCGCGCTGTTCGTCCTGGGCGACTACCGCGCCCTGGCGCGGGTCTCCACGCCCCAGTACAAGTCGGCCGTCGACCAGGCCAGCGGCGTCTCCAAGAACGGCGCCCAGATCAAAAGCGGCCTCGACTCCGCCAAGTCGGCCTGGCAGTCGAAGTTCGACGAGGGCAAGTCGCTGATCATCGACCCGTCCCACAAGGGGATGTGGCCGGCGTTCCTCAAGACCCTCGGCAACTACCTCCCCGACCCCGTCGCCGACTACGGCCTGAACCCCGACAACCCCGAGGACGAGTACAAGATCGAGAAGCTCAAGGTCCACGTCGACAAGATCATGCCGGTCTGGCGCGAGGACCTCGCCGTCGACTGGTTCGACGAGATCGAACCGCTCTACATCCGGCTCATGCACCCCTACGACGCCGCCAACCCCCCCAGCGGCGCGGGCTGGATCATCCAACTCGTCGGCCACTTCTACAACCCGAACCCCAACGCCGAGCAACTTCGACTCCCCGAGAACGACCCCCAGCGCGTCGACTTCGGGCCGTTCCGGTTCCTGACCCACAAGATCGTCCCCAGGCTCAACTCCCCGTCGTTGCGGCTCTACGGCGTCAGCCACGTCGCCGTGACCTGGTACAGCGTCGACAAGGAATGGACCAGCGAGAAGGGGAACGCCAACAACAACCTCGCCAGCCGCACCGTCCCCCTGCTCGAACGCGCCACCCCTCCCGAGGACGAGGAAGGCGACATGGGCATGGGCATGGGCATGATGGGCGCTTACGCCAGCATGATGCAGAAGTCCATGGGCGGCATGGGCGGGGGCGCGGGGATGATGGACCCCAGCATGATGATGGGCGCCTACGCCGGAATGATGGGAGGGATGCGGGGCCGGGGCCCGATGGGCAAGGATTCCGAGAAGGACATCCGCAAGCTCACCCGCACCGACTTCCTCCTCCAGTTCGCCTGGGTCCCCCCCGAGCCGACCGACGAGGACAAGGAAAAGACCCCCGAGGAACTGCTTGAGGCCCGGACGGCCCAGCTCGAGGAGATCATGACCAAGATGCGGGAGGCCGAGCAGGCCAAGGCCGGCTCCATGACCGTCCCCGCCGAGGCCGAGCTGGAGAAGGCCTCGACCAAGCAGTCCGACGAGATCGACAGCGCCATCACCAAGGCCCTGAGCGCGCCGGCGACCGGCGCCGCCCCCGCCGGCGGCGCGGCTCCGGCCCCGGGCGGCGCGGCGCCCGCTCCCGGCGCCGCTCCGGCCGCGGGCGCCGTCGCCCCGACCCAACCCCCGGCCGGCGCCGGCAACCCCTGAGCCGGCGCGACCCAGGCCGGCCGGGACGTCCCGGCCGGCGTTCGTGCCCGCTGGCCGAGCCCTTCCTCGCGGCCTGGCGCGACGTCGACCAGGAGCGGAAGGCTCCGCCCGGGCGGGCCGACGCGACCGACGTCGCCCCCGGCAAGCCCTGATCCGTCGCGATCCCGCCGCCCGGGACGTCCCCGCCGGCGACTCGAACCCACGTCCCCAGCCGCCCCCAACAAGGTCTTCGCCATGGATCAAGTCAAGGAAATCCTCCGGCAGATCGCCAAATATCGTTTCTGGATCTCGGTCTGCGTCGCCACCCTCCTCTCCGCCGGGGCCTACGTCCTGGGCTCCGGCCCGGTCCAGAAGGCCGCCGAGGAGGAGACGGGCAAGATCACCGCGGCCTACAAGGACGTCCAGCAGTACTCGTCGAGCGCCGTCCCCACGGCCGACTTCGCCCCCGTCGTCCAGGCCAAGACCGCCGCCCTGACCAAGGACGTCGACACCGCCTGGAGGGCGTGCTACGACCGTCAGGCCCCCCTCTTGACCTGGCCGGAGACCGTCTCCGAGCGGTTCACCAAGTGGGGCCGCAAATGGCCCGAGGAGGTCGCCGACACCGCCGTCCAGCTCGCCGTCGTCGACTACATCGAGGCCTACCCCGCCTACGTCGACTCCGTCTTCAACGTCTTCCGCCCCTTCAACTACGAGACCGGCGAGGGGGTCGTCGCCTCCGCGCCCAGGGACCAACTGCTCCAGGTCGTCGCCTTCGACATCAACAAGCTCCCCAAGCTCAACGAGGTCTGGTCGGCCCAGGAACGCCTCTGGGTCCAGCACACCGTGCTCCAGGTCGTCGCCGACGTCAACCGCGACGCCAAGGACTGGGACTCCGCCTTCGTCAAGGAGATCAAGGCCCTCGACGTCGGCAGCTCCAACGCCCAGGACCAGCGCTCCCTCTCCAAGGGCGACGAACTGGAGGAGGCCGAGCCGATCGTCGCCCCCAACGAGCCCGAGGAAGACGAGGAGGAGATGGGCGGCGACATGGGCATGATGGGCGCCTACGCCGGCATGATGCAGAAGTCCATGGGCGGCGGCATGGGTGGCCCCGGCGGCATGGGAGGCTTGGGCGGCGCCAAGATCGAGACCGCCGAGAGCGTCCTCTACCTCAAGCCCGAAGACTCCGATCAGTACAAGATCCTCCCCGTCATGATCACCGTGCTGGTCGACCAGGACCGCGTCCCCGACCTGCTCGTCGCCTTCGAAAACTCGCCAATGTCGATCGAGGTCCGCGACTTCGAACTCCAGCGCCCCGCCGACAAGATCGTCAAGCCCGAGAAGGGCGACGAATTCTCCGGATACGGCATGATGGGGATGATGGGGATGATGGGCCCCGGCGGTCGCATGGGCTACGGCGGCATGTCCAGCGCCATGATGGCCCAGAGTCGCATGATGAGCGAGATGATGGGCCCCGGCGGCATGGGCATGGGGGGCATGGGGATGGATCCCAGCATGATGATGCGCGGCATGGGAGGCATGGGAGGCTACCCCGGCATGGGCTCGACCCACCAGGGGACCGACAAGCGGAGCGTCAATCGCGCCGAGAAGCGCAAGGAAAGCGAAAAAGCCCTGGAAGCCAACAAGCCCGCGGTCGTCCCCGAGACCTTCTACAACATCGTCGAGGTGACCATCTACGGCCAGGCTCGCTTCTATAACGAACCGCCCGCCCCCGAGGCCGACGAGGAAGCCTCCCCCGGCGAGGCCGACGCCGACGCGACCGAGGCCGACGACGCCATGCCCGCCGAGGGCGACGAACCGAAGGCCGAGGCGGCCGACGCCGAGGGCGACGAGACCAAGGCCGAGGCCGACGACGCCGTGCCCGCCGAGGGCGATGCGTCGAAGGCCGAGGCGGCCGACGCCGACCAGCCCAAGGCCGAGACCGACGACGCCATGCCGGCCGACCAGCCCCAGCCCGAGGCGGCCGAACCCGCCGCCCCGGACGCGGCCGAGACCCCCAAGCAACCCTGACATTCTCTCGTAGAGGCGAAGGACGACCGGACCCAACGCCCCCCGCGCCGCGTGGGGGCCCCTTTCGATGGAGGCCGTCGCATGGCCAGCCCCGCGGTGGACAAGCTCAAGAACTTCGGCCTGCGATTCGGAGACAAGATCGCCGTGGCCCTGGCCTCGGTCGTCTTCGTCCTCTGCCTGTTCAAGGCGGTGTCGCGGCCCACCATCGACGTTCAACCCGAGCAGATCAAGAAGGCGGCCGAACAGTCCGACTCCAACCTGCGCCGCAAGGTGCCGGCCGAGGACATCGTCCAGTCGCTGGTCGAGCAGGGGATCAAGACGTCCGACTTCGCCAAGGCGGCCGAGGAATCGGCCAACATGGTCCTGGCCGCCGCCGACTTCCGCCCCCGCCAGGGCTGGGTCGCCCCCGAGCCCGGCGCCGGCCTGATCCGCGATCAGCCCGTCCTGATCGCCGCCGCCAACCTCTTCGCCTACCCCGGCCGCGGCGGCGCCCTGCTCTACGCGCTGGACGCCGAGGGGAATCGGATTCCCGACACCGAGCCCAAGGAGCCCCCCAAGTCCCAAACCTACGGCAAGCATAAGAAGAAGAAGCGCGGTCGCGGCTCCAGCTCGATGATGTCGATGATGTCGATGATGGGCGGGGGGATGGGTGGCGAGCCCCAGACGGAGGAGGAGAAGAAGAAGGCCCAGGAGGAATACCAGCGCAAGGTGAAGGAGATGCGCGCGCGCCTCGCCGGCCGCGACGACCCCAACGCCCAGGAGGAGGAAGAACCGGAAGACGCCCTCAACAAGCCCCAGGGGCCTCCGGCCAAGGAGATCACCAAGGGCCTGCGCTGGGTCGCCATCACCGGCACCCTCGACCACGAACAAATCAAGGAGAACTACCGCAAGGCTCTTAAGAACACCGCGATCGCCCAACCCAACTACCGCCGCCTGGACGTCCAGCGCCAGCTCAAGCAGTCCGACGGCTCGTGGGGCGACTGGACCGACGTTAACGCCGACCGCAACCTGGAGATCCTCGACAACATGCCGATGGAGGACGAGGAACTCGCCCCCGACGAGGTCCGTCCCGAAAACCTCGTCGACCCCCTGCCGTTTCTCGAAAACGGCCTCTGGGAGAAGGTCCACATCGCCAGCCTCGTCCCCAAGGACGTCAAGGACATTCCCGACCCCACCAAGTCCCCGGACGGCATGATGGGCGGCTACCCCGGCATGATGGGGGGCATGTCGGGCTATCCCGGCATGATGGGAGGCATGGAAAAGGGGATGGGTTCCTCCAGCATGGCCGGCATGATGGGCATGATGAGCATGATGGGGGACATGGGCGACGGGATGGGCATGGGCATGGGCGGCTACGGCGGCATGATGGGCGGCGGCGCCACCGAGACCCTGGCCAACTTCTGGCGGTCGGAGGAGAAGAAGGTGATGGTCCGGGCGCTCGACTTCACCGCCCAGCCCGACGAGCATTACCGCTACCGGATCCGGGTGGTGGTCTACAACCCGAACCTGAACCGGGAGGACGTCGCCCCCGGCGTGGACAACAAGTCGGACGAGTTGGCCGGGCCGTGGAGCGAGCCGACCGACGAGGTCCACATGCCGCCGGACGTCACCGCGTACGCGATGGGCGTGTTGCCGCCGAGCCCCAAGTCGGACCTGAAGGCGACGTTCCAGGTGGTGAAGTTCAACCCCGACGACGGCATGGTCCTGCCCCGGAACATCGACGCGGCCCCCGGCGAGATCGTCGGCGCCGGCGAGCCCCTCTCCACGGCGATCCCCACCTCCGACGGCACGGGCCAGAAGAACAAGCGGATCGACTACAACAGCAAGCTCCTGGTCCTGGACGTCATGGGCGGCTTCAAGCCCCTGCCGGCCGACTTCCCCGGCAACGTCCTTCCCCAGCCCGCCTCCGCGCTTTTGATGCGTCCCGACGGGGCCGTCGAACTTCGCGAGGAGGCCGACGACCGCCTCGACGAGGTCCGCAAGGACGTCGACTCCAACTACAAGCGCGAGCTGAAGGAGTCGGACAAGATCAAGTCCAGCTCCATGGGGAGCGGCTACGACATGATGATGTCGCCCGGCATGATGGGCGGCGGCATGATGGGCGGCCGACGCTGATCCAGGCCCCGCCCCGCGCCCTCTTCACGTCCGCCGAACGCCTCCCTTCCCTGGGGAGGCGTTTTTTTTCTGACCGTCGTGGATTTCGGGGGACCGGGGGGCGGTTCGAACGGAGGGTCCGAGACACCCCCTTTCTCACGGCTGCTTCGATCCGCGCCTCCACGGCGGGCGTCTCCGCGAATGCCGCGACGCATATTCGACCATGGGTGTCCGTCGGGTGAAACCGAAAAGTGAAACCGAGCGGCCCTTCGCGGTGATCGTGTCATTAATTCCGGAGCCTTGATCCAACACGAAAAGATGAAGTCCCATGCTGAAGTCGTCATTTTGAGTAGAAATCGTGATCCTTCCGCCTACGAGCGACCGATGGACCTGGGACACGATTTGAGGGAGCGAGGAGAAGTGGGAAATTCCCTCTTGACCGCCGTCGCCTACACTCTATCATTGAGGTATCACATGGCGGCGCATGTCGAGACCATGTGGAGGGTCTTCTCATGGCGACCAAGGCGTATTCGGACGGAAAGAGCGATGCGAAGCCGAGGCAGACCGACGCGAAGGCGCGCGTGACGTTGCCGAGGGAATTCGCCGACAGTCTCGTGGTCGTCGAACGGATCGACGAATTCGAGGTGAGGGTCCGCAAGGTGGTCGCCATCCCGGAGCGGGAGGCCTGGCTCTGGAAGAACTCCAAGGCCCTCGGCGCCGTCATGTTCGGCCTGGACCAAGCCAAGGAGGGGGATTTGGTCGAAGGCCCTGACGTCGCGGCCGACCTCGCGGCCTTCGGCGACGAGGATTGACGTGGCGTTCGATTTGAATTGGACGCCGCGAGGCCGGGATGACTACCAGCGGCTTTTCACGACCGCCCAGGCCGCCAAGGCGGGTCGGGAGGCTCGGGGATCGGCCAAGTCGTCCAGGGCCGAGGGGTTGTTCAAACAGGTCGCGAAGACGATTCTGCTCCTTCAGGAAAACCCCAGGCACCCTGGCTTGAGGACGCACGAATATCAGAGCCTCGACCATCCTTTTGACAAAGAAGGCAAAGTCTGGGAGGCTTATGTCCAAAATAACACGCCGGGAGCCTATCGGCTCTTCTGGTGCTACGGCCCGGAGAACAGGCAAATCACGATCATCGCGATCACGCCCCATCCGTGATTGCCGAGCGGGTCGTCACCGGACGTTTTTTGCTGACCGTCACGGATTTTGGGGGTGGTGAACATAACGGCCTTCCCCCCTCGCGGG
>CALCIB010000248.1 GCA_937907525.1 uncultured Planctomycetales bacterium
CCCCACGACGTCGAGCCCGCCCCAAGCCCGAAGCCGGCCCCCCCTCCGATCGCGCCCGCCCCCGCGCCCAGGCCCGCGCCGGCCCCCGCGCGACCGACCCCCTCCCCCATCGAGCGGACCATGAACGCCCCCGACCGCATCCCCTTCCCCTCCGCCAACGGCCACGCCCCCGCCCGCGTCGCGCCCGCCTCCGTCGCCGCGACGGCCGATCACCTGCGGGCGCTTCAGCAACTCGCCCAGCAGACGGCCCGACTGCACCAGCAGTTCCTGGAAGGCCAGGAGACCGTCCAGCGCACGTTCCAGATGCTGCTGGGGCTTCAAGTCCAAGCCCAACCCGTCGTCGCGCCCGCGCCCGTCGCCATCGTCGCTCCGGCTCCGGCTCCGGTCGTCGTGGAGCCGCCTCGCGTCCAGGCCCCGGCCGTCGCCCCACCCCCCCCCTCCCGTCCGACGTCGACCCCGGCCCCCGCGCCGCCGAAGGTCGAGGCTCGTCCCGTCGCGCCGATCGCCGCTCCAGCGCCCACGCCGCCAGCCTCATCGGCGACGGCCGACGTATTGCTGGAGGTGGTTTCGGAGAAGACGGGGTATCCGGCGGACATGCTGGAGTTGGGGATGAGCCTCGACGCCGACCTGGGGATCGACTCGATCAAGCGCGTCGAAATCCTCTCCGCGCTTCAGGACCGGCTCCCCGACGCGCCCTCGATCGGGCCCGAGCAACTGGGATCGATCCACACCCTCGGCGACATCGTCGCCTTCCTCGGCGTGGGGTCGAAGGGCGCGGCCCCGGTCGTCGTCGAGGCCGCGCCGGAGTCGTCGGCGGTGGCTGGCACGCTTCTGGAGGTGGTTTCGGAGAAGACGGGGTATCCGGCGGACATGCTGGAGTTGGGGATGAGCCTCGACGCCGACCTGGGGATCGACTCGATCAAGCGCGTCGAAATCCTCTCCGCGCTTCAGGACCGGCTCCCCGACGCGCCCTCGATCGGGCCCGAGCAACTGGGATCGATCCACACCCTCGGCGATATCGTCGCCTTCCTCGGCGGATCGGCGGCCCCCAAGGCGGCCGCGGTCCAGGCCGCGACGGTCGCGACGCCGGGGCTGGCCGACGTATTGCTGGAGGTGGTGGCGGAGAAGACGGGTTATCCGGCGGACATGCTGGAATTGGGGATGAGCCTCGACGCCGATCTCGGGATCGACTCGATCAAGCGCGTCGAAATCCTCTCGGCGCTTCAGGATCGACTCCCCGACGCCCCGGCGATCGGGCCCGAGCAGCTTGGATCGATCCACGCCCTCGGCGACATCGTCGCCTTCCTGGGCGGATCGGCGGCCCCCGCCGTCGAGACGCCGGCGCCGGCGCCGACGCCGACGGTCGAGATCCCCGCAGTCGCGCCCGCGAGGCTGGAGCGACTGACGCCCCGGCCGCGACCAATGGCCGCGGCCGAGCGCCGCGAGCGGATCGCGTTCGCGCCTGGGGCCGCGTTCGCGGTGGTCGAAGACGGCTCGGGGCTGTCCCCGGCGATCCGGGCGGAACTGGAGCGGCGCGGGTTTCAGGCGCGGGCGGTCGGGCTCGACGACGTGGAGGCCGTATCCGGCGGCGGCCTCGCCGGATTGGTCCTGACGGCCCCGGCGCGGGTCGCGCCCGACTTCCTCAAGCGGGCCTTTCGACTGGTCCGCGCCGCCGGCCCCGGGCTTCGAGGCCGCGGGACCGCGACGCTTCTGACGGTGTCGCGACTAGACGGCGGTTTCGGGCTGGGCGGCCTGGACGCGGACGCGGACCCGATCGGCGGCGGATTGGCGGGGCTGTCCAAGACGGCCGGCCGCGAGTGGCCCGAGGTGAACTGCAAGGCCGTCGACCTCGCCCGCGAGCTTGGCGACGACGAGGCGGCGCGTCGGATCGTCGAGGAGCTTCTGACGCGAGGCCCGGCCGAGGTCGGCGTCTCCTCGCGGGGGCTGGTCGAGGTCGCGCTGGAGCGGACGGAGTGGACCTCGGGCAACCATCGCCGCGTCCCGGTGCTTGAGCGCGGCGACCTGGTCGTGATCACGGGAGGCGCCCGCGGGATCGCCGCCGAGGCGGCCGTCGCGCTGGCGCGGGAGTATCGCCCGACGCTGCTGCTGTTGGGCCGCACCCCGCCCGCCGACGGTCCCGAGCCCGCCGCCCTGGCCGCCGCGGCGGACGAGCCCGCGCTGCGCGCGGCGATCCTTCGCGAGGGGCTGGAGACGACGCCGCGGCGGGCCGACGAGCGCGCCCGCGAGGTCCTCGCCCGCCGCGAGATCGCCGCGACCCTGGCCCGAGTCCGCGAGGCGGGCGCCGAGGCGGTTTACGAGGCCGTCGACGTCCGCGACCGCGCCGCGGTCGCCGCCGCCGTCGATCGGGCGCGGTCGCGCTTCGGCCCCGTCCGCGGCCTGGTCCACGCCGCCGGCGTCCTGGCCGATCGCCGCATCGAGGACCAGACCGACGCCCAGTTCGCCAGCGTTTACGACACCAAGGTCGACGGTTTGGCGTCCGCGTTCGACGCGATCGACCCCGCGGCGCTGCGGGCGGTGGCGGTCTACTCGTCGTCGACGGCGCGATTCGGCCGCGTCGGTCAGGCGGCCTACGCCGTCGCCAACGAGGCCCTCAACAAGTGGTGCCAGGTCCAGGCCCGCCGGCTGCCGGACTGCCGGGTCGTCGCGTTCGACTGGGGGCCGTGGGAGGGGGGGATGGTCACGCCCGCGCTCCGCGAGGTCTTCCGTCGCGAGGGGATGGGCCTGATCCCCATGGCCGAGGGCTCGGCGCTCGTGGCCCGCGAGATCCAGGAGTCGCGCGAGAACCCGGTGGAGATCGTCGTTCTGGCCGATCCGCCGGTCGAGTTGATCGCCGAGCCGCCGGCCCCGGCCCCGGCCACGTTCGCCGAGCCGATCGACGCCGACCTGCGACCGGCGTTCGTGCGGTCGGTCGACGTCGAATCGTTCCCGGTGTTGCGGTCGCACGTCATCGACGGCCACGCGGTCCTGCCGATGGCGCTGATCCTGGAGTGGCTGGGCGAGGCCGCCTTGCACCGGCATCCGGGGCTTGTCCTCGCCGCGGTGGAGGACCTGCGGCTGTTCAAGGGGGTCGTGCTGCGTGATCGCGGGCCGGCGGCGGTGACGCTCCGGGCCGGCAAGGGGACGCGGCGGGAGGGTTCGCTGGTGGTCCCCGTCGAGATGCGCGGCGGCCGCGTCGTCCACGCCCGCGCCTCGGTCGTCCTGGCCGATCGCCATCTCCAGGGGACGCGGACGATCGTCGAGCCCGCGTTTCCGCCGGACGAGGAGTTCGAGGCGCCCTACGAGAGCGTCCTGTTCCACGGCCCGGACATGCGGGCGATCGAGGCCGTGGAGGGGTGCGACGACCGGATGATGGTCGCGCGGGCGTCGACGTCGCCACCGCCGTCGGAATGGGCCGCCCGGCCCCTGCGTCGGGAGTGGCTGACCGACCCGCTCGCGATCGACGCGGCGTTTCAGATGATGATCCTTTGGTGCCGTCGCTGGAAGGGTTGCGGCTCCCTGCCGACGGCCCTGGGCGCCTACCGCCAGTTCCGCCGCAAGTTCCCCGCCGACGGCGTCCGCGTCGTCGTCGAGGTCCGCCAGTCGGCCGACCACCGCGCGGTCGCCGACGTCGAGTTCCTGGACGACCGCGACGAGGTCGTCGCCCGGATCGACGGTTACGAATGCGTCATCGACGCCACGCTGAACCAGGCGTTCCGGCGGAACCGTCTCGCCCACGCGCGGGGGGCGGCCGAGACCCGATGAGCGGCCGAACCACCCGTGGAGTGGCGATCGTCGCCGCCGGCGCGACGTTCGCCGCCGCGGCCGACGCCGACGCCTTCTGGCGGCTCGTCGCCGAGGGCCGCGACGCCGCGACCGAGCCCCCTCCCGGCCGCTGGCTCCTCGCCCCGGCGCGCGCCTTCGACCCGGAGGTCCCGCGCGTCGACCGCGTCTACACCACGCGCGGCGGCTTCCTCGCCGACGACGCGCTCGACGTCGACCTCGACGGCCTGAACGTCGACCCCGACGCGCTCGCCCGGCTCGACCCCTGCTTCCGGCTGGCCCTTCGGGTGGCGGTTCGGGCGTGGAGGTCGGCGCGGACGGCGGACGTGGACCGCGCGCGCGTCGGCGTGATCTTCGGCCACATCGTCCTGCCGACGGAGACGACCTCGGCCCTCACTCGCGCCGCGATCGGCCGGGAGGTCGAGCGGGCGCTGGGCGTCGGAACGTCGGGGGCCGAGGACTTCGAGCCCCAAAACGCCTTCCCCGCGGGCGCGCCGGCGCGACTGGTCGCCGACGCGCTGGGGCTCGGGGGCTCCGCCTACACGCTCGACGCGGCGTGCGCGTCGTCGCTGTACGCGCTGAAGCTGGCTTGCGACGAGCTTCTCTCCGGCCGCGCCGACGCGATGCTCGCCGGCGGGGTTTCGCGGCCCGACGCGCTCTACACCCAGATGGGCTTCTCGCAGCTTCGCGCGCTTTCGCCCCGAGGCCGCGCCGCGCCGTTCGACGCCGAGGGGGACGGCCTGATCGTCGGCGAGGGGGGCGGCATGTTCGTCCTCAAGCGGCTGGAGGACGCGATCGCCCAGGGCGACGCGATCCTCGGCGTGATCCGAGGCGCGGGGCTCTCCAACGACCTTCGCGGCGACATGCTCGCGCCGGCCTCCGAAGGCCAACTGCGGGCGATGCGCGCCGCCTACGGACAGGCCGGCTGGGCGCCGGACGACGTGGACCTGATCGAGTGCCACGCCACCGGCACCCCCCTGGGCGACGCGGTCGAGTTCGAGAGCCTGCGAACGCTCTGGGCCGACCTTCCCCGCCCCGTCGAGCCGGGGAGTCGCGTGCTGGGGTCGGTGAAGTCGAACGTCGGCCACGCGCTGACCGCCGCCGGCGCGGCGGGAGTGCTGAAGGTGCTGCTCGCCTTCAAGGCGAAGACCTTGCCGCCGACCGCCAACCACCGCGAGGCCGGGCCGAAAGTCCCCATCGCGGGGAGCCCGTTCCGCGTCCTCCGAACCGCCGAGCCCTGGCCCGAGCCGCGCGGCCGACCGCGGCGCGCCGCGATCAGCGGCTTCGGCTTCGGCGGGATCAACGCGCATCTGTTGATCGAGGAATGGACCGGCGGGGACGACGCGGTCGACGGGCCCGAGGCCGCCGAGCCCGTGGCGATCGTCGGCCTGGCCGCGCGTCTGGGAGGCGAGGACGGGACCGAGGCTTTCTCGCGTCGCGTTCTGGACGAGTCGGGGCCCGCCGACGAATCGGCCGCGCTGCGCGAGCTTCGGATTCGGATCGGCCGGTTCCGAATCCCGCCGCGCGAGTTGGAGGAGATGCTGCTTCAGCAGTCGCTGACGCTCCAGGTCGCCGCCGACGCGGTCGCCGACGCGAAGTGGAACGCCGACGCCGCGATCCGGACCAGCGTGCTGGTCGGCCTGAACCTCGACCTCAACACGACCAACTTCCAACTGCGCTGGTGGCTCGCCGCGCGGGCGCCGGTCTGGAACGTCGAGCAAGGTTGGGGCCTTTCCGACCCCGAGTTGCAAGCCTGGATCGCCGAGGCGTGCGACGCGATCCAGCCGGCTCTGACGCCGAATCGGACGATGGGGTCGTTGGGCGGCCTGGTGGCCAGCCGGATCGCGCGGGAGTTCGCCGCGGGGGGGCCGAGCTTCAGCGTCTCCAGCGACGAGGCGTCGGGCGTGGACGCCCTTCGGATCGCCGCCGACTGGCTGGGATGCGGCGAGATCGACGCGGCCGTCGTCGCCGCGGTCGACCTGACGACCGACCCGCGGGTCGCGCTGGCGATCCGTCGGCTTCGACCCACGGACGAGGTCCAGCCGGCCGACTGCGCCGTCGCCCTGGTCCTGAAACGCCTCTCCGACGCCCGCCGCGACGGCGACCGCGTCTACGCCGTCCTTGGCGGAAACGCGGAGGGTGCGCTGGAGATCGGCCCGTCCGCGCGCCTGGGCTGGACCGGAGCGGCCGCGGGATTGGCGAAGGTCGCGACGGCCGCGATCGCGGTTCATGAAGCGGTCGTTCCAGCCGGATCGCGCCGCGCGGCGTTGGCGCCAAACGCCCTTCTCCCCTTGAGGGAGAAGGTGGCCGAAGGCCGGATGAGGGGTCGACCCACGCCGGCTTCCGACGCGCCGATCGACTCGGAATCCGGACGGCCCCCTGTCGCGCCACCCCTCATCCGGCCCTTCGGGCCACCTTCTCCCTCAAGGGGAGAAGGCGACGCGCGCGGCGGCTCGTTTCGAAGCTTCTGGACGGTCAATCGGGGCGAGCGCCGTCGCGCCATCGTCCCCTGCGGGCTGGTCCTGGAAGGCGTCGGCGAATCGGCGCCGCGCTTCGGTCGTCTGGGCGAGCCGCTCTCCCCGGCGCCCGGCGTGAAGGGGCCCGAACCGACGCTCGACCTTGGCGGCCTTCCGCCTCGGGTGGCGTTCGTCTACCCTGGGCTCGGCGCGGCGAAGCCGGGGATGGGGGCGGAACTTTCGGCCCGGTTCCCGGAATTGATGCGCGAGCTGGAGGGGCGGTACGCCAACCTCCGCGAGCAGTTCGCCGCCGACGTCTGGTGGACCCGCGAGGCCGCCCCGCCGACCGACGACCATCGGCCGGCGATCCTCGGTCAAATCTCGGTCGGCTCGCTGATGACGGCGTTGTTCCTCAAGCTGGGGGTGAAGCCCTCCGCCGCGGTGGGCTACAGCCTGGGCGAATCGGCGGCGCTGGTGTCGCTGGGGGCGTGGGACGACCGCGACGACATGGCTCGGCGACTGATCGCGTCGCCGCTGTTCCACACCGAACTCGCCGGCCCCCGCCTGGCGGCGCGCCGGGTCTGGGGGCTTGCCGATGACGAGCCAGTCGACTGGGTCGCGGCCCTGGTGCCGCGGTCGCGGGAGCAGGTCGAGGCCGCGATCGGCGCCGAATCGCGCGTCTACGTCTTGATCCGAAACGCGCCCGACGAGGTGGTCGTCGGCGGCCGCGGCGACGCCGTGCATCGGGTGGTCGAGGCGCTTCGGTGTCCCTGGCTCCCCTTGCCGACGGTCAGCACCGTGCATTGCCCGATCGGCCGGGAGGTCGAGCCGGCCTATCGCGCGCTGCACGACCTGAAGACCGCGCGGGTCGACGGCGTCGTCTTCTACAGCGGCGTATGGGGGACGGCCTACCTTCCCGACCACGGCACCGCCACGTCGGCCATCACCGCCCAGGCGGCGGGGATGATCGACTACCCCAGGGCCGTCGAGCAGGCGTACAAGGACGGCGTCCGGGTCTTCGTCGAGATGGGCCCGGGCGCGGAATGCACGCGGTTGATCGGCCGGATCCTCGCGGGCCGCCCCCACCTCGCCGTCTCGGTCGACGATACGGACGATCCGATCGACTCCCTCCGTCGATGCCTGGCGAAGCTGATCGCCGCGGGCGTGCCGGTCGACCTGGACTTCCTTCGCGGCGACGACCGCGACCCCGCCGGGACGTCCGCCGGCCGCGAGATCGTCGTCGAGCGCCGGACGCCGCCGTCACGCTCGCCGTCGGCGCCCCCCGTCCGCGTCCTCGAACCGTTGCCGACCCACGACGCGCCGGCCCCGGTCGTCGAACCACCCCGGAGCTTCGCGCCGATCATGACCGAGCCGTCGCCGACGCCCGCGCCAAATCTTCCGGCCGTCACCCAGGGCTTCCTCGATTCCCAACGGGCCGCGGCCGACGCGCACGAGGTCTTCCTGCGGCTGTCGCGGTCGTACACGGAGACCGTGGCCGCCCTCGCCGCGGGGGCTCCGCCCGCGGCCGAGGTCGAGCCGCCGCCGGCCCCGCGGCCGTCGCTGCGGGCTCCAAGGCGCGCCGATCTGTTCATGGATCGCGACCAGTGCCTCGAATACGCGATCGGCTCGATCGCCAGGGTGCTGGGGCCGGAGTACGCCGGGGCGGATTCGTATCCCACCCGCGTCCGGCTCCCCGACGAACCGCTCATGCTGGTGGACCGGATCGTCTCGGTGGAGGGGACTCAGTTTGAGTTGGGTCATGGGCGGGTCGTCACCGAGCACGACGTCCTGCGCGACGGCTGGTATCTCGATTCCGGCCGGATCGCGTCGTGCGTGGCGGTGGAGGCCGGGCAGGCCGACCTGTTCCTCTCCGGCTGGCTGGGGATCGACCTGGTCACCAGGGGGCTGTCGGTCTATCGGCTGCTCGACGCCGTGGTCACGTTCCACCGCG
Organism: uncultured Planctomycetales bacterium; assembly: GCA_937907525.1. Taxonomy (GTDB): domain Bacteria; phylum Planctomycetota; class Planctomycetia; order Isosphaerales; family Isosphaeraceae; genus Paludisphaera. The sequence continues at coordinate 8,188 of CALCIB010000248.1, forward strand.
CCCTGCCCGAGCCCGGCGACGTGATCCGCTACGACATCCGAATCCTCAACTTCTTCAAGCAGGGCGATACGAACCTGTTCCGCTTCGAGTTCGACGGGACCGTCGGCGGCGAGCCGTTTTTGACCATGCGGGACGGCTGCGCCGGGTTCTTCTCGGCCGGGGAACTGGCCGCCGGCAAGGGGGTCGTCCCCCGCCCGCTCGACGCGATCCCCCGCGCGGGAAGGAAGCCCGACGACTGGCCGCGACTGGCGCCGGCCGGATCGCGCCGGCTCGACCGCGCCCAGGTCGACGCCCTGCGCGAAGGCGACCTCGCCGCCGCGTTCGGCCCGCCGTTCGACCGCCTGGGGCTCGCGTCCCCGCTCGCCTTGCCGAAGGGGCTGATGGAGTTGGTCCATCGCGTCGAGACGCTCGAGACCGACGGCGGCCGGTTCGGCCTGGGCTTCGTCCGCGCCGAGTACGACGTCAGCCCCGACGACTGGTTCATCGTCTGCCACTTCGTCGACGATCGCGTGATGCCCGGCACGCTCATGTACGAGTGCTGCGCGCACACCTTCCGGATTCTTTTGACCCGCGCGGGCTGGACTGGCGAGGCCGGCCGCGTCCGGTTCGAGCCCAAGACCGAGGTTCCCAACCGCTTGCGTTGTCGCGGCCAGGTGACCGAGTCCACCCGGGTCGTCACCTACGAGGTGACCGTCAAGGAGGTCGGTTTCGACCCCGAGCCGTTCGCGATCGCCGACGCGCTCATGTACGCCGACGGCAAGCCGATCGTCGAGATCTCCGACATGGCCCTCCGCCTGGCCGGGACCGACCGCGATGAACTCCAAGGGCTCTGGGAGCGGACGCGACTCGACAAAGCGGAATCGACCTCCTCCCTGGTCTACGACTCGGACCAGATCCTCGCGTTCACCGACGGCAAGCCGTCGGAGTGCTTCGGTGACCGCTACCGAGCGTTCGACGAGGAGCGGTTCATGGCGCGGCTGCCGCGCGCGCCGTATCGGTTCCTCGACCGCGCCACGATCCTGGAGGGGCGGCCCAGCGAGCAGGTCGAGGGGACGACCGTCCTCGCCGAGTACGCCGTTCCGCCGGACGCCTGGTACTTCGACGCCGACCGCCAACCCCGGATGCCCTACGCCGTCTTGCTGGAGGCCGCGCTTCAGCCGTGCGGGTTCGTCTCGGCCTTCATGGGCTCGGCCCTCCTGAGCGACGAACCCCTGAAGTACCGCAACCTGGGCGGATCGATGACCCAGCATCGGGTCGTCGACCGAAGTTCGGGCCTGCTGACGACCACCGCCCGCGTCACCAGGATCAGCCGCTCCGGCGGGATGATCATCCACAACTTCGATCTGACCGTCCGCGACCGCCACGGGATCGTCCTGGAGGGCGACACCTACTTCGGCTTCTTCCACCCGCGGGCGCTTGAGAACCAGGTCGGCCTGACCGACGTGAAGCCTTACGAGCCGACCGTCGCCGAGCGCGCCGAGGCGGTCGCGTTCGACGTCCCCGACCGCCCCCCCCTGCCCGGCCGTCGCTGGCGGATGGTCGATCGGATCACGGCGCTCCTGGGTTCGGGGGGGCCGAACGGGCTGGGGTTCGTCGCGGGCGAGGCGGACGTGGACCCCGAGGCGTGGTTCTTCCAGGCGCATTTCCGGGACGACCCGGTCTGGCCGGGGTCATTGGGCTTGGAATCGCTGCTGCAACTCCTTAAAGTCTTTGTGGAATCGCGATGGGGCGTGGACGAGCGCGCCGTGTTCGCGTCGCCCGCCCTGGGCGCGGCGCACGGTTGGTCGTACCGCGGCCAGGTGCCGCCGAGCCGTCGGAAGGTGACGAGCCAGGCGTGGATCACGGCCGTCGATGACGCCCGAAGGCGGGTGACGGCCGACGGCGTGCTCCTGGCCGATGGCCTGCCCATCTACCACATGACCGGCTACGCGCTGGAAGTCGCGCCCGACTGATCGATCGATCCCTCCCACCTTTGCGGCGGCCCCCATGGCATCGATGAAGTATCGGAACGTCTTCATGGAGGCGATCGGCTACGAGGTCGCCCCGGTGGTCGTCTCGTCGGCGGAGTTGGAGGAGCGGCTCGCGCCGGTGTACGAGAAGCTCCACCTGAGCGTCGGCCAGCTAGAGGCGCTCACCGGGATCGTGGAGCGGCGATGGTGGGAGGAGGGGCACCTGGTGGCCGACGGCGCGATCGCCGCGGCCGGCAAGGCGCTTGAGGCGGCCGAGATCGCCGCCGGAGACGTGGAGGCGGTCGTCTACGGCGGCGTCTGCCGCGAGGAGTACGAGCCGGCGACCGCCTGCCGGGTCGCGGCGGAACTCGGCGTGAGCCCCGCGGCCGTCGTCCACGACCTGAGCAACGCCTGCCTGGGCGTCATCGACGGCATGATCGACGTCGCCAACCGGATCGAGTTGGGCCAGATCAAGGCCGGGCTGGTCGTCGCCTGCGAGACCGCGCGGGAGATCAACGAGACGATGATCGCCCGGATGCTTCAGAACCCGTCGATGGACTTCTTCAAGTACGCCCTGGCGACGCTCACCGGCGGGTCCGGGGCCGTGGCCGTGCTGTTGACCGACGGCTCGCTCTCCCGGCTGAAGCGGCGCCGCCTGCTGGGCGGGACGATCCGGACCGCGCCGCAGTTCAACCGCCTCTGCCGCTGGGGCGTGGAGGACGCGGGCCCCTCGGCGCCGGGGCTTTTGCGGGCGTTCACGGCGACCGACTCCGCCGCGGTCCTCACCCACGGCGTCGAACTGGGCGTGAAGACCTGGCAAGCGTTTTTAGGCGGCCTGGGCTGGATCCGCGAGAAGGTCGACCGGGTCATCTGCCACCAGGTCGGCGGGTCGCACCGCGACGCGATCCTGCGCTCCATCGGCGTGCCGCTGGAGAAGGACTTCTCGACGTTCGCCTACCTGGGGAACATGGGGACCGTCGCCCTGCCGATGACCGCCGCCATCGCCGAGGACCGCGGCGTCCTGAACCCCGGCGACCGGGCGGCGTTTTTGGGGATCGGCAGCGGGTTGAACTGCCTGATGCTGGGCCTGGAGTGGTGATGGCGACGACGACGACCGCCGCCAATCCCGAGTTCGCCGCCTTCCTCGCCGCCCACCCCGGCCGCGACTGGGACCGCGACGGCCTGACCCTCCACTACCTGGACGAGGGGGAGGGCCCCCCCGTCGTCATGCTCCACGGCAACCCGTCGTGGTCGTTCTACTACCGCGCGCTGGTCGAGGCCGTCTCGCCGACCCACCGGGTCATCGTCCCGGACCACATCGGCTGCGGCCTCTCCGACAAACCCGGCGACGCCCGCTACGGCTACACCCTGGAGAACCGCGTCGGCGACCTGGAACGCCTGCTCGACCATCTCGGCGTCGACGAGGACGTCTCGCTGGTCGTCCACGACTGGGGCGGGATGATCGGCGCGGCCTTCGCGGCGCGGCGGCCGGAACGGATCGCGAAACTCGTCGTCATGAACACGGCCGGCTTCCACATGCCCGCGGACAAGACGTTCCCGTGGGCGCTTCGCGTCTGCCGCGACACCGCGCTGGGCGCGTGGCTGGTCCGGGGACTCAACGCCTTCGTCCGCGGGACCGCCTGGATCGGCTGCAAGAACCGACGGATGTCCAAGTCGCTCCGAGACGCCTACGCCGCGCCCTACGGCGGTTGGGCCGATCGGATCGCCATCCACCGCTTCGTCCAGGACATCCCGCTGGAGCCCGGCGACCGCGCCTACGACCTGGTGACCGATACCCAGGAACGGCTGCCGCTCCTGGCCCACGTCCCCATGCTCATCGCCTGGGGGATGCGGGACTTCGTCTTCGACGAGCCGTTCCTCCGCGAATGGCGAAAGCGGTTCCCCGACGCCGAGGTCCATCGCTTCCCCAACGCCGGACACTACATCCTGGAAGACGAGGCGGCGGCGCTGGTCCCGTTGATCCGCGACTTCCTGGACCGACCCTCGGAGCCCTCCGTCGATGGCCGCGGTTGACCAAGAGACGGAGTCGGCGAACATCGCCTCCCACCTCCGCGCGATCGCCGAGTCGCGGCCCCATCAAGCCGCGGCGGTCGTCCCCCAGGGGCGCGGCGCGGGCGGGAAGATGAGGTACGCGCACTTCACGTTCCGCCAACTCGACCGCGACAGCGACGCCCTCGCCGCCGGGTTGATCGCCACGGACGTCCCCCGAGGCGCCCGCGCGGCCGTGATGGTCCCGCCGGGGCTGGACTTCTTCGCGCTGGTCTTCGGCGTCTTCAAGGCGGGGGTCGTACCCGTCCTCATCGATCCGGGGATGGGTATAAAAAGCCTGGGTCGTTGTCTGGACGAGGCCGCGCCGGAGTTGTTCATCGGCATCCCCAAGGCCCTGATCGCCCGCCGCCTGTTGGGTTGGGGCAAGCGGACGATCCGCCGGACGATTCGAACCGGCCGCCCGCTCGACCGCCTCCGCGCCCTTGGCCGCGCCGCGATCGCCGACGGCCGGGTCGCCGCGCCGGTCGATCGCGGGGTGGGCGACGGCGAGGCCGCCGCGATCCTCTTCACCAGCGGCAGCACCGGCGCCCCCAAGGGGGCCGTCTACACCCACGCCATCTTCGAGGCGCAGGTGGCGGCTTTCCGCGAGTTGTACGACATCCGCCCCGGCGAGGTCGACCTTTGCACCTTCCCGCTGTTCGCGCTGTTCGCGCCGGCGCTGGGGATGACGTCGATCGTCCCCCGGATGGACCCGACCCGGCCGGCCAGGGTCGACCCCGAGGCGATCTACGAGGCGATCGAGGACTTCGGTCCCACCAACCTCTTCGGCTCCCCCGCGCTGCTTAGGCGGGTCGGCCCCGCGCTGGCGAGGTCCGGCCGCAAGCTGCCGACGCTCCGCCGCGTCGTCACGGCCGGCGCCCCCGCGAACCCCGCGACGATCGCGACCTTCGCGTCGCTGTTAAGCCCGCCGGCCCAGGTGTTCACGCCCTACGGCGCGACCGAGTCGCTCCCCGTCGCCTCCATCGGCGGCGACGAGATCCTGAACGAGACCCGCGCCTGGACCGATCAGGGCCGCGGCGTCTGCGTCGGCCTCCCTTGCGACACGGTGACGGCCCGCGTCATCAAGATCACCGACGACCCGATCCCCACCTGGACCGACGACCTGGAACTCCCGACGGGCGAGATCGGCGAGATCGTCGTCTCCGGCCCGGTCGTCACTCGCGAGTACTTCGGCCGGCCCGAGGCGACCGCCCTGGCCAAGATCCAGGACCCGGCGCGCGGGACGTTCCACCATCGCATGGGGGACGTCGGCTACTTCGACGACCGCGGCCGGCTCTGGTTCTGCGGCCGCAAGGCCCACCGCGTCGAGACGCCCGCGCGGACGCTGCACACGATTTGCGTCGAGCGCGTCTTCGACGTCCATCCCGACGTCGCCCGCACCGCGCTGGTGGGGGTGGACGGGCCGTCGGGGAAGGTCGCCGCGCTCTGCGTCGAGCCGAATCGCCGGCTGGGACGTCGCGACCGCGGCCGCGTCCGGGAGGAACTTCTGGCGATCGGCGAGCGGTTCGAGCATACGCGCGAGATCCGGACGATCCTCTTCCATCCGTCGTTCCCGGTCGACGTGCGGCACAACTCGAAGATCTTCCGCGAGAAGCTGGCCGCGTGGGCCGCGCGGAAGGTGAAGCCGTGACCCTCGATCCGTCCCGGCCCGTCCTGGTCACCGGCGGCGGCGGCTTCCTGGGAGGCGCGATCGTCGCCATGCTCCGCGATCGCGGGCTGACCGTCCGGTCGCTGTCGCGAAGCCGCCACGACCGGCTCGTCGCGCTCGACGTCGAGCAAATCCAGGGGGACGTGGCCGACCCCGCCGCCGTCGACCGGGCCGTCGAGGGTTGTCAGGCCGTCTTCCACGTCGCCGCCAAGGCCGGGTTGTGGGGGCCTCGCGCGGAGTATCAGCGCTCCAACGTCGACGGCGCGCGGAACGTCCTGGACGCCTGCCGGCGGTTCGGCGTCCGCAAGCTGATCCACACCAGTTCGCCCAGCGTCGTCTTCCACGGCGCCGATCTGGAGGGCGCCGACGAATCGGCCCCTTACGCCGACCGTTACGAGGCCGCCTATCCCGAGACCAAGGCAGCGGCCGAGAAACTGGTCCTGAAGGCGAACGACGACGCCCTGGCGACGGTCGTCCTCCGTCCCCATCTCATCTGGGGGCCGGGCGACAACAACATCCTGCCGCGGATCTACGCGCGGGCGCGGGCGAAGCGGCTGTTCCGGATCGGCCGGCGCAACCCGCTGATCGACCTGACGTACATCGACAACGCGGCGCTCGCCCACCTGCTGGCGGCCGACCGGCTGGACGTCGGTTCGGCGATCGCCGGCAAGGTCTACTTCGTCGCCCAGGGGGAGCCGGTGCCGCTCTGGGACATGGTCGACCGCTTCCTGGACGTCGCCGGGCTGCCTCCGGTGCGGCGGACGGTCCCCAAGCGGCTGGCGGTCGCCCTGGGCGGGGCGCTTGAGACGGTCTATCGCGTCCTCCGCCTTCCCGGCGAGCCGAGGATGACGCGGTTCCTGGCCCACGAGCTGTCCACCGCGCACTGGTACGACCTCTCCGCCGCCCGCCGCGACCTGGACTACGTCCCCACCGTCTCCATTGAAGAGGGGCTGCGGCGGCTGGCGGTCTCGCTTCGGAACGAGGCTTGAAGCCGACGACGATCGCGGACGGGCGTCCCCGAGTCAGAGTCCGTCCCATGAGGATATTGCGATCGGCGTAACGGCCTTCCCCCCTTCGCGGGGGAAGGTGGCCCGAAGGGCCGGATGAGGGGGGGCGAGCGAGAAGGCCGTCGCGATCCCGTGCCGCCGGGGCCGGCGTTCGACGTTCCGACGGCTTCCGGTCGCGTCGTCCCCCTTGTATGTCCGAAGGACCAGAGTGACGGTGTTGAAGCTCGGGGTTTTCCACGAAAAACGATCGCGAATCGCCCCGGGCGGAAACACAGTCGCTCATCTGACGCCTTCGGCGTCTGTCTTCCCCCGCGAGGGGGGAAGACTGTTATGGTCGTCGTTCACCCTTATGGGGCAGACGCTCAGCGCGCCAGGCGGATGAGCGTTCCGACCCCGCCGGGGAGGCGAAGCTCGACGCGAGGGCCGTCGGCCGGGCCCCATTTGCCGGTGGTGGCGTCGAAGACCTCCAGGGGGGCGGGGCCGACCAGGGTCGTCGTCCGCTCGGCCTTGTAGTCGAGGTTCACGACCACCGCGTGGGTGGCGGTCGCTTCCGCGCCCGCGGCGGCGGGACCGAACAAACCCAGGAGCACGCCGCGCGCGCGGTCGCCGGGGTGAAAGGGCTCGGAGGGGACGGGCGGGTCCAGACGGAACGGCTCGCCCTCGGGAAGGGCCACCGCGCCGGGAGGTTCCATCCCGGCGTGATACACGGCCAGGGAGCGGAGCGGCTGCAATTCGCGGGCGATCGCCGCGAACTCGCGGTTCAGGGTCTTGAGGGCCTCGTAGCGCGGCGACGGCCGGCCGTCGGGGTCGATCATCCCCCCCTCGTGCTTCGGGTAGTGATAGACGTAGTACGAGATACCTTGCGCCCCGTAGGCGAGCGTCGTGTAGACGAGGAAGCGCATCTCGTCGGGGCCGGGGACGCGGGGGCTGTCGGGGGACGCGGCCTCGCCCGGCACCCACGAGCTGGCCTGGACGATGTTCAGAAACGGCAGGTCGGAATCGAGGGCCTGGTTTCGGACCAGGGCCAGGTTGAGGAAGTAGTCCGGGGCGTCGTCGCCGCGGCGGAACTGGTAATGGTCGTAACTCAGCAAGCCGGGGCGGACGGTCTCGACGAACCGCCGGAGGTGTTCCTTGTAGGCGTCCAGGATCGGCCCCTCGACCCCGAGCTGTTCGTTGTCGGCGTAAGTCGGCAGCAGGTTGATATACGCCAGGTGGGCCGGATCGCGCTCGCGGAGAAAAGCCACGATCTCGCCCAGCGCCGGGAAGGCCGCGGCGCTGGGCTCGTCGACGACGTGATAGGCGTACAGGGCCGGGTGCGCGCGGACGCGATCCACCAGCGCGGTCAGGGCCTCGCGGCGTTCGGGGTCGTTCAGGGACGCCGGCGCGATCAAGGGGTCGACGAACAGCGCCCGAAGGCCGTGCCGACGGGCCGCGTCGAGGTCCTCGACGTTCGAACACCAGGCGAGGTTCCACCCTCCCGCCACGATTTGCTCCGCCGCGGCGTCGTCCAGCGGCCCACCTCCCGGATAGCCGGGACCGGCCCAGTAGGTGACGATCGGCTCGCCGACCGTCCAGGGCCCCTCGGCCCGGACGGCGACGGCAGAAAGCGCGATCGCGAGCAACCCAAGAAGCACGTCGAGGCGGATCTGGCGCGTCATCATCAATTCCCCCCAGGACCGTACCACTTCAAGGGGAGACTAGCGGACGCCGCGAGCCGTCGCAAGGGTCTCGGCCTCGGGTCGAAGAACCGGCTCGCCCCGTTGGAACGGCCCCGCGCCTTGACCGGGCGGGAGGTTTGAGCGATCGTGACGGACGCGACCCGGCCCGTCCCCGCGAGAGGATCGACGATGACCCCCGCCGTCTATGCGATCGCGACCATGGACACCAAGGGGGAGGAGGCGCGCTTCCTCGCCGATCGGATTCGAGAGGCCGGCGCGGAGGTCCGGGTCGTCGACGTCGGGACCAAGGGGGAGCCGGACGCCGCGGCCGACGTCTCGATCGTCGCGATCCGCGATCCTGACGCCGACCGCGGCGAGGCGATCGCCGCGGCGTCGGCGGCCCTCGCGCGATTCCTTCGCGAGGAACACGCCGCGGGGAGGCTCGCCGGCGCCGTCGGGATCGGCGGCAGCGGCGGCACGGCGCTGATCGCGCCGGCGTTGCGCGGCTTGCCGATCGGCGCGCCTAAGCTGATGGTCTCCACCGTGGCGGCCGGCGACGTTTCGGCCTACGTCGGCGTCAGCGACCTGGCGATGCTGCCGTCGGTGGTCGACGTCGCCGGGCTCAACGCCGTGTCGCGGACGATCCTGGGCAACGCCGCGCGCGCGATCGCCGGCATGGTCCGCGACGCCCGGCCGATCGTCGTCGACCGCCCCGCCCTGGGACTGACCATGTTCGGCCTGACCACCCCTTGCGTCGACGCGGCGCGCAAGACGCTTGAGGCCCGCGGATACGACGCCCTGACGTTCCACGCCACCGGCGTCGGCGGCCGAGCGATGGAAGGGCTGGTCCGATCCGGTCTGATCCGAGGCGTTCTGGACGTCACCACCACCGAGGTCGCCGACTTCCTCACGGGCGGCGTCTTCCCCTGCGGCGAGGACCGCTTCGACGCCCAGATCGAAGCCCGAATCCCCTGCGTCCTGAGCCTGGGCGCGCTCGACATGGTGAACTTCGGGGCGCTCGCGACGGTCCCCGAGAAGTACCGCGGCCGACGGCTGCACGTCCACAACGCCCAAGTCACGCTCATGCGGACGACTCCCGAGGAAAACCGCCGTATCGGCCGCTGGATCGGCGAAAAGCTCAACCGCTGGCGCTCGCCGGTGGCGCTTCTGATCCCCGAGAAGGGGCTCTCCGGGCTCGACCTTCCCGGCGGCCCGTTCCACGACCCCGACGCCGACGCCGCGCTGTTCGAGACGATCGAGGAGGTCGTCGCGACCGACGCCTTCCGGGTCGTCCGCCGGCTCCCACTCCACGTCAACGACCCGAAGTTCGCTCGGGCGCTGGCGGCCGAGCTCTTGGCGCGGCTGGACTCTTGACCCATCGGAGCATCGTCATGGCCGAATCGCGCGCATCGATCCTGGAGGGGCTTTACGAGAAAAGGGCCGCGGGGATCCCCGTCGTCGGCGGCGGCGCCGGGACCGGCCTGAGCGCCAAGTGCGAGGAGGCCGGCGGGATCGACCTGATCGTCATCTACAACTCGGGCCGGTTCCGGATGGCCGGCCGCGGCTCGCTCGCCGGGCTGATGCCCTACGGCAACGCCAACGCGATCGTCAAGGAGATGGCCTTCGAGGTCCTCACCGCCGTCAAGCATACGCCCGTCCTGGCCGGCGTCTGCGCCAGCGACCCGTTCCTGATCCTGGACCGTTTCCTGGCCGAACTGAAGGCGTTGGGGTTCGCGGGGATCCAGAACTTCCCGACGGTCGGGCTGATCGACGGCGCGTTTCGGAGGAACCTGGAGGAGACCGGGATGGGCTTCGACCTGGAGGTCGAGCTCGTCCGCCGCGCCCGCGCCCTGGACCTGCTGACGACCCCCTACGCCTTCGACCCCGACCAGGCCCGCGCCCTGACCCTGGCGGGGGCCGACCTGATCGTCGCCCACATGGGCCTGACCACCGGCGGGACGATCGGCGCCGGGACCGCCAGGACGCTCGACGACTGCGTGGGCGAGGTCGCCGCTATCACGACCGCCGCGCGGGGGGCGCGGTCGGACGTCCTGGTCCTCTGCCACGGCGGGCCGATCGCCGAGCCCGAAGACGCGCGTTACGTTCTGGAGCGGGTCGAGGGGCTCGACGGCTTCTACGGCGCAAGCTCGATGGAGCGATTGCCGACCGAGCAGGCCGTCGCCCGCCGGACCCGCGAATTCACCGAGCTACGACCGCGACGGGGCCGGGACGAAGCGTGACCGCCGCCGTCAGTCGTATGTCGCGACCGGGGCGTCAGGCTCGTGGGCGGGGAGGAAGACGGAGAAGCAGGCGCCCCCCTCGGCGTTGTTGGCGGCCTCCAGCCGGCCGCCGAGTTCGCGGCAGATCTCCGAGGCCAGGTACAAGCCGTAGCCGGCGCCGCCGCCGCGGGTGGTGAAGAAGGGCTCGAAGATCCGCTTCAGGTAGACGTCGGGGACGCCGGGGCCGTCGTCGGCCACGTCGATCCGCGCCCAGGCGCGCCGGCGGTCGTCGACCCGCGTCGAGCGGACGACGATCGACCCTTGCCTGCCGGCGCCGACGATCGCCTGATGGGCGTTGGAGAGCAGGTCGAAGAGGACCTGCATCAGCCGGCCGGCGTCGCCGCGGACGTGGAGCGAGGGGCCGCCGTCGGCCGTTTTGACCGTCACCGGCAGATGGTTCGGCGGCAGGCCGCGGACGAAGAGGTCGACCGTCTCGGTCAACAGCGAGCCGACGTCGATCGGCTGCATCTGGACCGGCCCGGATCGCACCGCGCCCATCAGGTGCTCCAGCCGGATCTGCAACAGACTCGCGCCCCGGAGGATCGAATCGACCCACTGGAGGTCGTCGGGCCGATCCGCCAGGCCGAGCTTCAGCAGTTCCGCCCCCCCCCGGATGACCGACAGCGGCCCGCGGATCTCATGCACGATCCCCGCCAGCAAGCGGCCGACCTGCACGAGTTGGCGATCGAGCATCGCCAGCCCGGCCATCTTGCGGTAATGGATCAAGCGGCGGATCCGGGCCAGGACCAACTCGGGCGCCGAGTCGTACTGGACGTAGTCGTCGGCCCCGGCGTCCAGCCCCGCCAACGCAACCGCGTCGGCGCGGGCGTCGGTCATGATGAGGATCGGCGTGCCGGAGAGCGACGCCTCGCCGCGGATCGCCCGGCAGAGGCGCGTCTCGTCGTCCTGGGAGAGGCTCCGGCCCAGGACGATCAAGTGGGGGCGGACGCGGACGGCCTCGGCCACCGCGGCGCGGTCGCGATCGGCCTCGTGGACGCCGTAGCCGGCGCCGTTCAACATGGCGCGCAGCGTCGAGCGCTCGGGATCGACGGGAGCCACGACCAGAATGACGGCGGCCTCGGACTCCACGGGGACCTTCCTCGGCTCGTTCGACTGGGCCCGACGCCGACCGTCGGGCGGGGATGGACGCCGACGGCCCGCGCGATCCGGCGTCGCCGGCGCGTCGTCGCTTCGTTACCCTGATTACGATACTCGGCTATAATACCCGTGACGGTCAATCCCGGCCCCGATTTCCAACCGCGGCTCCGCGCCGGCCCACAGAAGGACCCCCGCCCACCCTATGAACACCCACGCGCCCGCCCTCGCCGCCGAGCCCCTGCCGTTCGAGGACTTCCGCCACGCCTCCGACGCCGAACTGCAACGGCGCGTCGAGGCCGTCAAGGAGGGGTTGGGCGAGTCGCTCTTGATCCTGGGACATCACTACCAACAAGACGAGGTCGTCCGGTTCGCCGACCTTCGCGGCGACAGCTTGAAGCTCAGCCAGCTCGCGGCCGCCAGCCGGGAGTGCGAGTCGATCGTCTTCTGCGGCGTCCACTTCATGGCCGAGACCGCCGACGTCCTCTCCCGAGAGGAGGTCGACGTCTATCTCCCGGACCTCTCCGCCGGTTGCAGCATGGCCGACATGGCCGACCTGGACTCGGTCGAGGCCGCCTGGGCCGACCTGGCCGACGTGATCGACGTCGATGACGTGACCCCGGTCACCTACATCAACTCCACGGCCGAGCTGAAGGCGTTCTGCGGCCGCAAGGGGGGGATCGTCTGCACCAGCTCCAACGCCAAGAAAGTCCTCGACTGGGCGTTCGCCCGCCGCCGCCGCGCCCTGTTCTTCCCAGACCAGCACCTGGGCGCCAACACCGCCCGCGCCATGGGCGTGCCGCTGGAGGAGATGACCGTCTGGAACCCCCGTCGCGAACTCGGCGGCAACTCCCGGGAGGCGATCGAGCGGAGCCGGATCGTCCTCTGGCGCGGACATTGCTCCGTGCATCAGATGTTCAAGCCGGCGCACGTCGCCCAGTTCCGCGAGCGGCGTCCGGGGATCAAGGTCCTGGTGCATCCGGAATGCTCGATGGCGGTGGTCGACGCCGCCGACCTGGTCGGTTCCACCGAGTTCATCCTCAAGACGATCGAGGCCGCCCCGGCCGGCTCCGAGTGGGCCGTGGGGACCGAGCTGCACCTGGTCAACCGCCTGGCGAAGGAGAACCCCGACAAGACGGTCCATTTCCTCTCCCCCATGGTCTGCATGTGCTCCACGATGTACCGTATCGATCTGCCGCACCTGGCCTGGTGCCTGGAGAACCTCGCCCGCGGCACGCCGGTCAACCGCGTCCGCGTCCCCGACGCCGTCAAGTCGTCGGCCCGCGAGGCGCTTCAGCGCATGCTGGACCTCGCCTGACCTCGGGGCGTCGGCGGGACGGCTCGTGCCTTTAGGAAGGTGGGTCCGCTTCGTTGAAGCCTTCGAGAACGAGTGATGGCGATCATCCCTTCTCCCCTTGTGGGAGAAGGTGGCCGAAGGCCGGATGAGGGGAGGCGTTTCCCAAGGCTTTCGGTCGCGCCTCCCCTCATCCGCCCCTTGGAACGCTGCCGAAACAACTTCCCGTGAACGACCTGAGAGAGAATATCCACAGATTTCTCAGATTAACACAGATTAAATTGAATTTTCCGATCTGAATCTGCGTCAATCCGGGTAATCCGTGGATGAATTCCACGACGGAGAAGGCGCCGGCCGTCTACGAGGCCCTTGATTCCCCGGATTTACGGTTCGAGGCCACGCGAGTCGACCCCGCAGGATTCCCGGAAGTTGTTTCGGCAGCGTTCCTCGGGGCACCTTCTCCCACAAGG
>CALCIB010000249.1 GCA_937907525.1 uncultured Planctomycetales bacterium
CCCCTCGCGGGGGAAGACAGACCGCGAAGCGGTCAGATGAGGGGGACGACACGCGCAAAGGCCGCCGGAATTCGCGGAAGCCCGTCCGGGAAGTCTTGGACGTCGATAGCCTTTTGGCTCGCCCCCCCTCATCCGGCCCTTCGGGCCACCTTCCCCCGCGAGGGGGGAAGGACGTCATGACCGCCCTTCGAATCCCGGACGGGGCGTCAGCCGATGAATCCCCTGGCCTTCATCAAGGCGACGACGCGGTCGACGCTCTCCTCGACCTCCACCTGATCGGTCTGGAGGACGAGATCGGGGGTTCGGGGCTCCTCGAAGGCGGCGGAGACGCCGGGCATGCGCGGGATCTTGCCCTCGTCGGCCAGGCGGTAGGCGCCGCTCTGGTCGCGGCTTCGACGGACGTCCTCGGGCGCGTCGCAGAAGATTTCCAGCACGCGCTCGCGGCCGATCAGGTCCTTGGCGCGCTCGCGAACGGCCTCATGCGGGGCGACGAACGCGGCGATCGTGATCACGCCGGCGTCGTTGAGGAGTTTGGCGACCTCGGCGGAGCGTCGGAGGTTCTCGGAGCGGTCGTCGGCGGTGAAGCCGAGGTCGCGGTTGAGGCCCTGGCGCATGTTCTGGCCGTAGAGGACCGTCACCGCCCTCCCCAAGTCCCACAACCGCCGCTCCAGGGCGTAGGCGATCCGGCTCTTGCCGCTGCCGGTCAGGCCGACCAAGAGGATCGTCGCCGGGACCTGGCCGAAGCGCTCTTTCCGCTCCGAGGGCGCGACCTGGCTGCCGCGGTCCTTCAGGGCCGCGGTGGCCGGCCGAGCCGACCAGACGTCGCCGGACGGTCGGCCGCCGCCGGTCTCCAGGATCATCCCCGCGCCGACGGTGTTGTTGGTCAGGCGGTCGATGAGGATGAACGCGCCGGTGGCGTGGTTGTCGCGGTAGGGGTCGTAGGCCAGCGGCCGGGTGAGGCTGAGCTGGACGTGGCCGACCTCGTTGAGCTCCAGGCGGGAGACGTGCCGATGCTCCAGGGGGTTGACGTCCACGGCGTAACGGAACGCGGCGGCCTCGGCGGAGACCTGGCGGGTGGTCTGCTTCAGCGTGTACTGCCGGCCGGGAACGAACGGTTGCTCGGCCATCCAGACGACCATCGCCTCGATTTCGCTCCCGACCAACGGCGGGTCGTCGGGAGGGACGAGCATGTCGCCGCGGCTGACGTCGATCTCGTCGGTCAGGGTGATCGTCACGGCCTGGGGGGCGTAGGCTTCCTCGAGTTCGCCGTCGAAGGTGACGATGGACTTGATCCGGCTCCGCTTGCCGGAGGGGAACGCCGTCACCTCGTCCCCCTTGCGGAAGATCCCGGAGGCGATCGTGCCGGCGAAGCCGCGGAAGTCGAGGTTGGGTCTTATGACGTACTGCACCGGGAACCGCGGATCGGCCATGTTGCGGTCGCTGGCGATGTGGACCGTCTCCAGGTGCTCAAGCAAGGTCGGCCCCTGATGCCAGGGGGTGTTCTCGCTCCTGGAGACCACGCCGTCCCCCTTGAGGGCCGAGAGCGGGATGAAGACGACGTCGGGGACGTCGAGCTTGGCGACGAAGCCGGTGTAGTCCTCCTTGATCCGCTCGAAGACTTCCTGGGAGTAGTCGACGAGGTCCATCTTGTTGACCGCGACGACGACGTGTCGGATCCCCAGGAGCGAGACGATGTACGAGTGCCTTCGGGTCTGGGTCATGACGCCGTGGCGGGCGTCGATCAGGATGACGGCCAGTTGGCAGGTGGAGGCGCCGGTGGCCATGTTGCGGGTGTACTGCTCGTGGCCCGGCGTGTCGGCGATGATGAACTTGCGGCGGTCGGTGGAGAAGTAGCGGTAGGCGACGTCGATGGTGATCCCCTGCTCGCGCTCGGCGCGCAGGCCGTCGGTCAGCAGGGCAAGGTCCATCACGCCGGCGCCGGTGGTGCCGACCTTCTCGCTGTCGCGCTTGACCGCGGCGAGCTGGTCCTCGTAGATGGTCTTGGTGTCGTGCAGGAGCCTGCCGATGAGCGTGCTCTTGCCGTCGTCGACGCTGCCGCAGGTGAGGAACCGCAGCAATTCCTTCTTCTGATGGCGCGCGAGGTAGGCGTGGATGTCTTCCCGGCTCAAGTCGACGGCTTGCATCGTTAGAAATACCCCTCGCGCTTCTTTTGCTCCATCGAGCCGGTCTCGTCGAAGTCGATCATCCGCCCCTGGCGTTCGGAGTTTCGCGCCAGGAGCATCTCCTCGATGATCTCCGGCAGGGTGGTCGCGTCGCTTTCGATCGCCCCGGTCAGGGGGTAGCAGCCCAGGGTCCGGAACCGGACCCGCTTCATCATCGGCGTCTCGCCGGGGTGAAGCCGCATCCGGTCGTCGTCGACCATGATGAGCGCGCCGTCGCGTTCGACGACCGGGCGGACGTCGGCGAAGTAGAGGGGCACGATCGGGATGTTCTCAAGGTGGATGTACTGCCAGACGTCCAGCTCGGTCCAGTTGGACAGGGGGAAGGCGCGGATGCTCTCCCCCTTGTTGACCTTGCCGTTGTAGAGGTTCCAGAGTTCGGGGCGTTGGTTCTTGGGGTCCCACTGGTGGAGGCGGTCGCGGAAGCTGTAGACGCGCTCCTTGGCGCGGCTCTTCTCCTCGTCGCGGCGGGCGCCGCCGAAGGCGGCGTCGTACCGGTAATGGTTCAGCGCCTGCTTGAGCGCCTGGGTCTTCATGACGTCGGTGTGCTTCTTGGATCCGTGGTCGAACGGGTTGACGTTCTGGGCCTTCCCCTCGGGGTTGGTCCAGACCTTCAGGTCCAACCCCAGCTCGCGACAGTAGCTGTCGCGGAACTCGATCATCGCCCGGAATTTCCAGGTGGTGTCGACGTGCAGGAGCGGGAACGGGATTCGGCCGGGATGGAACGCCTTCTGCGCGAGGCGCAACATCACCGACGAGTCCTTGCCGATCGAGTAGAGCATCACCGGGTGCTCGAACTCGGCGGCGACCTCGCGGATGATGTGGATGCTCTCGGCTTCCAGGATCTTCAGGTGGGTCGGATTGTAGCTGCCGCTGGTCACGTCGTCCTCCTCGTGCCTCGATCTTATAAATCCGACGCGCCCGCGTGAAGATGGATCGGCAAAATCCGACGCCCCCGCGTGTAGAATGGATCGGTCGTCGAGGCTTCGATCGTCCAGGCCGATCGGTTAAAATCGCGCGACGGAATCGCGCTTGCGGCGGTCGAGGACCGAGGAAGGGGGAGGGTGCGAACCGAGACGCTGGTGGAATAGTTTGAAGGCGAGGCCGTTCCGGCCGTTCTGGATCGTCCTGGCGGACGGCGAGCGGATCGAGGTCCGGCATCCGGAATGGGTGGCGACGGCGGGCGGAAGGACGGCCGTGGTGATGGAACCGGACGACCGGATGCACGTAATCGACATCGGTCTGGTGATCGAACTGGAGGCCGACTCGCCCGCGCCCGCGGGCCGGATCCGCGCGGAGACCGAGGAAGGCTGACCGGACGTCGCGGTTGGCCGATCGATCGCCAAGACTGTAGGATGGAGTCCCCGTCGCGCCGAGGAGGGCTCGCGCGCGAATTTCCGGTCCCTCGCGACCTCTCCGACGCCCCATGATCCGCGACCGACGACGGCCGCGCGGAGGAATCGTCTTGCCCGCACAGCCGACGACCGACCAGGACCTGGCCGCCTCCCACCGCATGCGGCGAGACTTCATCGCGCTTTCGGTCGATCAGACCGTCGCGGAGGCGCTGGAACGGCTCCGGGAATCCCAGGGCGGCGACGGCGTCGCCTACTTCTACGTCGTCGATGGAGAGGGCCGCCTGCGGGGAGTCGCGCCGGCGCGACGGCTGCTCCTCGGTGCTCGCGACGTCCTCGTCTCGGAGGTCATGGTCCCGGAGCCGGCGGTCGTTCAAGAATCGGCCGACCACCGCGAGGTCCGCGCGCTGTTCCTCAAGCGGAGGCTGCTGGCGCTTCCGGTGGTGGACGCGGAGGGCAGGCTCCAGGGCGTGGTGGACGTCGAGCGTTACTCCGAGGAGTTGGAGCGACCCGACGACCGCAAGGCCGTCGATCGGCTCTCGGAGCCGTTCATCCGGTTCATGCACGTCGAGGCGGCCGGCGGCCTGGCCCTGCTGGCCGCCACCGTGATCGCCCTGACGCTCGCCAACTCGCCGTGGGAGGCGTGGTACCACTCCTTCTGGGAGACGTCCGTCGGGATCGTCCTGGGAGGCTTCGAGCACGTCGAACCGCTGAAGCACTGGGTCGACGACGGCCTGATGACCCTCTTCTTCTTCGCCGTCGGTCTTGAGATCAAGCGCGAGCTGGTCTTCGGCGAGCTGTCCGACCCGAGGAAGGCGCTCTTGCCGATCATCGCGGCGCTGGGCGGGATGCTCGTGCCGGCGGGCTTCTACATGCTGGGGGTCCACGGCGGGCCGGGGTGGGAAGGCTGGGGCGTGCCGATGGCCACCGACATCGCCTTCGTCGTCGGGGTGATGGCGCTTCTGGGCCCGCGGATGCCCAACGGACTGAAGGTGTTGCTTCTGACCCTGGCGGTCGCCGACGACATGGGCGCGGTCTTGGTCATCGCGGTGGCGTACAGCGGGCCGCTGGGTCTCGTGGCCCTCGCCTGGGCGGCGGCCGGGCTCGGGCTGGTCGTCCTGATGCGTTTCGCCGGGATTCAAAGCTTCGCGGTTTACACCGTCGTCGGGGCCGGGGTCTGGTACGCGGTCTTGAATTCGGGCGTCCACCCGACGGTGGCGGGGGTGATCCTCGGCCTGCTCACGCCGACGATCCCGATGACGCGCCGGGGTCTCCTCCGGGACGCGCTCGCCGACCTCCGGGACCGTCTCCGGGGGGCGCGGGAGGGGAGCCCTCGACCGGGATTGGACGCGGCCTCGCCGGCCGAGCGGTTGGAGACGGCGCTGCATCCGTGGGTCGCCTTCGCGATCATGCCGATCTTCGCGCTGGCCAACGCCGGGGTGCGGGTCGACCCCTCCGCGCTGACGACGCCCGTGGCGATGGCGGTGGCGGCGGGTTTGGTCCTGGGCAAGCCGATCGGGATCGTGCTGTTCAGTTGGCTGTCGGTGCGCGCCGGAGTGACGCGGCTCCCCGCGGGGGTCGACTGGCGGGCGATGATCGGCGCCGGCTGCCTGGGGGGCATCGGCTTCACGATGTCGCTGTTCATCGCCGGGCTGGCGCTTCAAAGCGACCTTCTGGACGACGCCAAGATCGGCATCCTCGTCGGCTCCACGATCAGCGCGATCCTCGGCTGCGCCATCCTGATCGCGGCGCTGCCGAGCCGGCCCGGATCGAACCCGAACGAGGCGACCGGCGCGACCGCCTGAGGACGACGCCTCGCGATCCTCCTCCGTCACCTTCGCTTCTTGCCGGCCCTGGCCTTGGCTTTGGCCTTGGAGCGGGCGCTTTGGGCCTGGGGGGAGGGGGCGGGGCGGGCGGGGCCGCCGGACTGGGCGGCGCGGAGTTCCTGGAGCTTGTCGCGAAGCGCCGCGGCGCGTTCGAACTCCAGCTTTTCGGCCGCCTCCAGCATCTCGGCCTCAAGCGCCTGGACGTACTCCTCGGTGGCCTCGGTCGCCTCGTCGCGGCGGACGGCCTCGCGGGCGACGGTTCGGGCGTGGATCTCCTCCTCGATCCCCCGGCGGATCGCCTTGACCACCGACTCCGGCGTGATTCCGTGCTCGGCGTTGTAGGCCAGTTGCAGCGCCCGTCGTCGCTCGGTCTCGTCCATCGCCCTTTGCATCGAGGGCGTGATTTTGTCGGCGTACAGCACCACCTCGGCGTTGACGTTGCGGGCGGATCGGCCGATCGTCTGGATCAGCGAGGTCTCGCTGCGCAGGAACCCCTCCTTGTCGGCGTCGAGGATGCAGACCATCGAGACTTCCGGCAGGTCCAGCCCCTCGCGCAACAAATTCACGCCCACCAATGCGTCGAAGGCGCCCTCGCGCAACTCGCGGAGGATCGTCACGCGCTCGAAGGCGTCCAGCTCGGAGTGGAGCCACTTGCAGCGCATTCCCCGTTCCTTGATGTAGCGCGACAGATCCTCGGCCAGCCGTTTCGTGAGCGTGGTGATGAGGACGCGCTCGTCGCGGGCGGCGCGCTTCTTGACCTCTTCCAGAAGCGCCGGGACCTGGCCGCGGGCGGGCTCGACGCGGACGACCGGGTCGACGAGGCCGGTGGGACGGATGACCTGCTCGACGACCTCGCCGCCGGAGGCCGCGACCTCGTAGTCGGCCGGGGTGGCTGAGACGAACAGTCGAAGCGCCGGCTTGGCCTCCCATTCGTCGATCCGGAGCGGCCGGTTGTCCAGGGCGCTCGGAAGTCGGAAGCCGTGGTCGACCAGGGTCAGCTTGCGGCTGTGGTCGCCGGCGAACATGCCGCGGATCTGCGGCAGGGTGACGTGGGACTCGTCGAGGATGAACAGGCTGCCGGGGGGGAAGAAGTCCAGGAGCGTATTGGGGGTCTCCCCCGCCTTGCGGCCGGAGAGGTGCCGCGAGTAGTTCTCGATCCCGGAGCAGTAGCCGACCTCCTGGATCATCTCCATGTCGTACCGCGTCCGCGCGGCCAGCCGCTGCGCCTCCAACAGCTTGCCCTGCTCCTTCAACTGCCCAAGCCGTTCCTCCAACTCCGCGCCGATGGATTCGATCGCCCCCTTGATCCGTTCCTCGGGGAGGACGAAGTGCTTGGCCGGGTATATGTACATATCCTCGTGGGTCTGGATGACCTGGCCGGTGAGGGTGTCGATGGTCGCCAGGCGCTCGACCTCGTCGCCGAACAGTTCGATGCGGTAGCCGATCTCCTCGTAGGCGGGCCAAAGCTCGATGACGTCGCCGCGGACGCGGAACTTGCCGCGCTCGAAGGCGACGTCGTTGCGGTCGTACTGGATGTCGACGAACCGCATCAAGACCTCGTCGCGGTCGACGACGTCGCCGACTTGCAGACGGACCATCATCTTGCGGTAGTCTTCCGGCGAGCCCAAGCCGTAGATGCACGAGACGCTGGCGACGACCACCACGTCCTCGCGGCTGACCAGCGCGCTTGTCGAGGCCAGGCGGAGGCGGTCGATCTCCTCGTTGATCGAGGCGTCCTTCTCGATGTAGATGTCGCGCTGGGGGATGTAGGCTTCGGGCTGGTAATAGTCGTAATAGCTGACGAAGTAGCGGACGGCGTTATGGGGGAGGAACTCCTTGAACTCGGCGTAGAGCTGCGCCGCCAGCGTCTTGTTGTGCGACATCACCAACGCCGGCCGGCCGTACTGGGCGATGACGTTGGCCATGGTGAACGTCTTGCCCGAGCCGGTGACGCCCAAAAGCGTCTGCGCCGGCTTCCCCTCGCGAAGCCCGGCCACCAACTTCTCGATGGCCTGGGGCTGATCCCCGGCCGGCTTGTAGGGGCTGACGATCCGATACTCACTCATCGCGCGCGGGCCTCGTCGCGGCTTGCGGCCTCGTCGCGCCCTGGGCGTCGGTCGGTCTTCGTGGGCTGGGTCGTGACCCAGCCTGGTAGAACGTCGCACTTAAGAATGTGAGTCGGTCGCTTGGCCTTCGTGGGCTGGGTCGTGACCCAGCTTGAGAAGGCGTCGGCTCGCGAGGGCCGGGTCCAGACCCGGCCTACAAGAACACCCACTCTCTCAAGCGCGACGGCCCACCACGAGAAACTCCGAGCGGTCGGGCCGTGATGAGGCGGCGGGAACCTTTCCATGAACTTCAGTCCAGGAGCCCAAGTATACCGACGGCCGAGGGAAAAGTCTTGAGCGCGCGCCCGAAAGGGGCCTCGGCCGTACCCGGATTCCGTCGTTCGGAAACCTCGGGGATGATCCGACGAAGACGGTGGCGACCGGCGGGGCGGCGGGCGGTCGCCACGCCAGGCGCTACGGCGCGCGAACCAAGCGGGGCGTTCCTCGCGGCGTCACTTCGGCGCGTCGGTCAGGGTGATCCGGCCGAGGTCGTATCGTCGCGCGCCGTCGTCGCGGGGCAGGGGGAGGGCCAGCGTCGGCGCGCCGTCGCGGCGGCCGACGGAGACGAACAGGTCGTAAGTCCCCGGCTTCGTCGGCACGGTGAAGGTCCCCGTCGGGTCGTGGAACGGGAGGGCGACCGTCGTCTCGAAACGGACGGAACGCGCCGGCGCGGCGTCGGGAGGGCCGACCTCGAGCGCCCGGACGTCGAACGCCTCGTCGACGTTCACCGAGACGATCCCGCCTTTCCCGTCCTTCAAGGTCAAGGCGACGAACCCTCCGGGGTGGCACGGCGCGACGCCCGCGTTCGCCCAGGACGCCTCGAAGGCGAAGGGCTTTCCGAGCGCGGTTTCGCGCGGCCAGGACGCCTCGCGAAGCTGGATCCGGTAGCCCAGGCGGCGGTTGACCCGGTCGATGGTCTCGCGCTCCGCCTCCAGTTCGATCCGCGGCCACCAGTGGATCGACATGTAGCTCGCGTGATAATCCTCCACCGACTTTAAAAGCAGGTCGCCGCTCCACGCCTTCCGCGCCTTGGAGGAGCCGTAATGCTCGTGCTCCAGGACGACGGGGAGGGTCGGCCAGAACGCCTGGGCCATCTCGGCGTGGTACCAGGAGTTCGGCGGCGGCTGGACCAGGATGCTGTCGTCGCGGAGGGAGACCCCTCTGGAAAGCGCGTAGTCCGTGGCCGGTTGATGGGCGCCGGGACGGGTGGGGCCGGCGACGTCGTCGCTGATGGTCAGGAGGGTCTGCTTGAAGTGCTTGGCGTACAGGTCGACGTGGGCCTTGACCGCCTTAAGGGTCGCCTCGTCGTCAAGCTGGGCACCGAAGCCGGTGTGGCCCTCGCCCCACATGCCGAACGAGCCGACGTCGACGAACGCCACGTCCGGGTTGCCGTCGTAGCGTCTGGCCATCGCGGCGAGGAAGGCGTCGAGCTTGGCGAGGAACGTCGGGTCCAGGTAGTCCGGCTCCCAGAGCGGCCCGTCCGGCTCGGGCCCCTTGCCGAAGGTGAAGTTCACCCCCTTCGCGCCGGCTTGCCGGACCCATTTCGGCGTCGCGTCGCGGAGCCAGCTTTCGGTCGAGGTGACCCGGATCGCGATCTTGTGGCCTTTCGCTCCGAACCGCCGGGCGGGGGTGTCGAACAGGGGCCAGTTGAACCGCCCCTCCTCCGGCTCCAGGAACGACCAGGGGACGCGGAGGTAGATCGTGGAGAGTCCCGGAAAGTCGTCGAGCGTGTCCGACGGTTCGAGCCTGGAGCCGTAGTTGGCGATGATGTTCGAGTAGAAGTGCAGCGTCCAACCCATGCCGGGATTGACCAGGGCGCGACCGTCGTCGACCGGGCGGACCACGATCCGGTCGGGCTCGGCGGCGGATGCGGTCGTCGTCGCGACCGCGGCGATCGCGATTATGAACAGGTTCTTCATCGTGCCTCCTCCCGCGGTCTCGAAGTCCACGTCCAGTGCGTCGGCCTTGCCGTTTTTCCGACTCGGCGTGGCGACGAGGATGGACGTGGCGATCAAGCCCCCCGCCGTCAGGACCGCCCCGGCCACGAACCCCGCCGCGCCGGCGAACGTTTCCAGGCCGCCGACGATCAACAGCACGAGGAAGCTCGCGGCCATCCCCAGCGCGCCGACGAGGAACGTGGCCGCGGCCGCGATCAAACAAGCCGTCCGAAGCGCGTTCGTGGAGATCATCGGGACCGTCCCCCAGGGTTCCGAATCGCGAGACGACGCGGTTCGTCTCGGGACTCATCGTAAACCACGCCGGCCCGCCGGTCCAAACCCCGACGAGTCAACCTCCGACGCCCAGCCCCGGATAATGCGCGAACGACAGGAACGAAAGCGCCGCGATCAGCGCGACGTACCAGGCCAACGTCCCATGGTCGGGACGGTCGGCGGGGCGGTCGGCCAGCGCCCGGAAGGCGGCGGCGAGCATCAACAGGAAGACCACGCCGTCGTCGGTCAGCGCCCAGGACGTCGCCAACGCGGCGGCGACCAGCCAGCGCTGGGGGCGATCCAGCGCGCGGAAGGCTCGGCCGCCGTCGAGCGGCCCGAGCGGGATCAGGTTGAACAGGTTGATGAACGCGCCCATCCGGGCGACGGCCGCCCAGAGCGGCCCGCCGCCGGCGAGCCAAACCCCCGCGCACGCCAGGGCGGCGCCCAGGCCCCAGATCGGCCCGGCAAGACCGACGCGGGCGTCCTGCCTGACGTCGTGGAACTCCTGCCGGAGCAAAACCACCGCCCCCAGGCCGGGGATGAACAGCGGCGCCGTCGCCTTCACGCCATAGCGTCGCAGGGCCGCGACGTGCCCCATCTCATGTACATAAATCGACAAAACCAGGCCGATCGCGAACGGCAGCCCGAACGCCGTCCAGTACACGCCCGCCGCCGCGATCATCGTGAGGAACGTCCCTCCCTTGGTCAGCCCAAGGAGCAGCAGCTTCCCCTTGGTCAGCGCGGCGAGGAGGAGGAACTTGAACTTGAAGGCGAACATCGCCAGCGCGCCCAGCCCTCCCGCCTTCGCCCCGACCGACCAGCCGTTGGCGGTCTCGGTCGCGTCGGTCGTCGGCGACGGGTGAGGGGAGGCGTCGACCTTCGCGCCTAGCGCGGCGACCTTGGCGGCGATGGTCGCGTGCTGGCGGCTGGCGGCGGGGAGCAGTTCCAGGGCCTCGCGCCAGCGGCCCAGCGCGACGGGCCACTCGGCGCGGGCCTCGGCCTCGGCGGCGACGGCGGCCAGCTCGCCCAGGCGCTCGGCGTGGACCAGTCGACGGCACGACGGGCAGGCCAGAAGCGCCGACGGCAATTCGATGCCGCAGCCCCGGCAGGTCGACGCCTCAGGCCCCATGCCGGTCGCCCTCGTCGGGGCCGTCGTTCGCGTCCTCCTCGTCGTCCTGGACGATCGCGTCCGGCGGCAGGACGTGGAACGGGCCGTTGAACGCCACGACCTCCTTGCGGTTGATCTTCCACGCCACCCACATCCCGTAGCCGAAGATCAGCCCCGAGATCGGACTGCCGAACGTGACCAGGACCGGCATCGCGTAGCAGAACGCGATCAGCACGGCGACCGCCAGCGCGACCGCGCCGGGCGTGGGCGCCTGGAAGACCAGGTCAACGTCCTCGTCGTCGCCATCGTCCTCGTCGGGATCGACTGGAGGCTGATCGGCCACGGCCTCGGTCGCGGGGGCGTCGGCGGGCTCCGATTCGGCGACGGTCTCGGGGGCCGCGTCGGCCGCGGGGGCGTCGGCCGGCTTGGCGTCGTCGGCCGCGACGTCGGGCTCGGCCTGGGCCCCGGCCTTTTCCGCGTCGGCCTTTTGAGCGTCGATGGGCTTCGATTCGGCGACGGTCTTGAGGAGGGCCTCAAACTCCTCGACCTGGCGCTTCTCCTCTTGTTCTTGCCGCTCCATGACGTCGGCGACCAGGAACGGGGCCAGCATGCCGGCGATGGCCGTGTAGGTGAGGAACAGGGCCAGGAATTGATAGAGCCGCCCGCCGCGCCCGCCCGACCCCGCGCGCACCGCCCCGCCGACCATGACGCCGATGACGATCGCGATGATGCCGATGTTGTAGTCGGTCAGCCTCACGATCGCGTAGTAAAGGCCGGCGCCCACGGCCGCGGCGATCGTCCCCAGCGCCGTCGCCTTGAACAGCCTGGCGAGTCGCGAGCCGCCCTGGAGCGCCGCCTCGATCCGGCCCCGGCAGGGCTCGCAGACGACCTTGCCGGCCGTCTCGTAGTAGCATTCCCGGATCGGCGCGGCGCAGGCGCCGCAGGCCAGGCCGACGGGGGATTCGGCCCCGTAATCGGCCTCGTCGAATTGAAGGGGCTCGTCCGAGGCGGGCGGCGTCGACATGGGCGTGCCTGTTCTCCGAGCGATGTCGGGAGGGTGAGGCGGAGGGCGACCGAGATGATCCAGGCACGCATCGTTTTATCGTAAGGGTCGCCACCGCGCCAAGGGGGAGGCGAGGATTTCGAGAAAAGCAAATCCAGGGGGGATGGATCGTTGGGTTCGGTTGCCGAATGCGCGGGCTTTATCGGGGGTGACGCGGATGAACGGGTCTTTTCCGGAAAGGCGAGCTGGGGGTTTGTCATTTCGCGGTTCGTCATGTACTCTAGGTTCCAGACACCCCTGAGACGCAACCGTGGCGGTTTCCGACGGCGATCGTCGGGGGCCGTCTGGCGACTCGAATGCCCTCCGATTTTCCCCCCGTGAACTTGCTGGAGATCCTCAAGATGAAGCGGCACCTTCTGGGCCTCGCGTTCGGCGCCCTCGTTTCTTTCGCCGTCGCCGGCAATGCCGAGGCGTGTCACGGCCGCAAGGCCTGCGCCGTTCCGGCCTGCGAGCCGGTCGCGGTTTGCGAGCCGGTCTGCGCCCCGGCTCCCGCTCCGGTCTGCCCCCCGGCCCCGGTCTGCGAGCCGGCCCCGGCTTGCGATCCCTGCGCCACCGCCGGCCACGGCTGCGGCCTCGGCCTCGGCGGCCGTCTCTCGGGTCTGCGCACCCGCTTCTCGGGGCTCCGCGGCCGCTTCGGCCACGGCCTCGGCCACGGCAACGCCTGCGCCGCCCCGGCCCCGGTCTGCGAGCCCTGCTCGGCCGGTGCCGTCTACGCCGCTCCCCAGGCTTATGCCGCTCCCCAGACCTACGCCGCTCCCCAGGCCTACGCCGCCCCCCAGGCCGCTCCCCAGGGTGTCGTCGCCCCGAACCGTTGAGCGAGGAGCGGTCGCCAGATCGCCCGAACGCATGTGCCGGCCGGTCGCGGATTCCCGCGCCCGGCCGTGCTTGTTTTCGAAGGCGGTCGGCGACCGGCGTCGAGGAGGCCCGGCGGTCGCGGGGGAGGGCGATTGCCTCGGCCGCATCGAGATTCATCAGGTATCTTATCGATAGCCTTTCGACTCCGACCTCCCTCGAGTATCGCCGGAGATTTCCCATAATGAAGCGGTTTCTGTCGAGTCTCGCCCTCGGCGCCCTGGTTTGCTGCGTCCTCGCCGGCGGCGTCCGGACGGCCCGCGCGCAGGACGCCTGCGCCCCGGTCCCCCGGCCCAAGCATTCCCTGTTCGGCCGTCTTTGCGATCTGGCCCACACGCCCGCGCCGGCCTACCGGCCCACCCACTACACGGATTGGTTCTGGAACGCCGCCGGACACGCCATGATGGACAAGCATCTCATCAAGTGCCTCCATCCGGAGGACGAGTGCGCCCAGGCGCCCCCCGCGCACCCGCTCACGGGTCCGCCCCAGGGTCCGAACGTGGGCCCGGATCGGCCGGTTCCCGCGTTTTTGCGCGGATTGACGCCCCCGGACTCGTCGCATGTGAGCCCGGCGTACAAGCCCCAGTCGTCCCAGGCTCCGGCCCCGGCCGCCTCGGAGGTCTACTACGTCCCCGCCTACGACTTCAGCCAGGAGTACGTGGCGCCGCCCCCCTCGGTCGCGCCCACGGGCCCGGTTCGGCCGAACCGCTGAGCGACTCGCGAACGGCGGACCCCTTGAACTTCGACGCGGCCGGCCGCGCGTTCCGCGGTCGGCCGCGTCGGTTTCGAAGCCGGGCTCGCGGCCGACGGTCGCGACGCGCCCGCCGGCTTCGTGGTATCCTCAAGGTCGTCGTCGCGGCCCTCGGGAGTCTCGCCATGCCCTCGCCGTTCCCCGGCATGAACCCCTGGCTGGAACGTTCCGGCGTCTGGCACGGGTTCCATCACCTTTACATCGCGCGGCTCTGCCGTCAGATCGCGGGGCAGGTCGCGCCCCGGTACGTCGTCGACGTCGACGACGACGTTTACGTCCATGACGAGTCCGCGGTGACGATCGGACGGTTTCGGCCCGACGTCGGCGTCAGCCGGGAGGAAGAGCCGCCGCGAGCCGCGGCCGGCGCGGCGACGATCGCGGCCCCGGCGCTGCTCGACTTGCCGATGGAGGACGTCGAGCGCGTCCCGTATCTCAAGATCCTGGACGGCGAGGGCCGCGAGGTCGTCACGGTCGTCGAACTGTTGAGCCCGACGAACAAGCGCCGGGGCGACAACCGGACGAGCTACCTCAACAAGCGGCGAGCGATCCTCGCCGGCGACGTGAACCTCGTGGAGATCGACCTGCTTCGGGCGCATCCGCCGATGCCGCCGGCTGATCGTCCGCCGTGCGCGTATTCGGCGCTGGTGGTTCGTCGCGGGCGGAGGTCGGTCGCGGAGTTCTGGCCGATCGGCCTGCGCGACCCCTTGCCGGTCGTCCCCATCCCCCTGCGCCCCGGCGACGCCGACGCGCGGGCCGACCTGAAGGCGGCCCTCGACGGCGCCTACGACGACGCCGCCTACGAGTCCCGAGTCTACAAGCGCGATCCCGACCCCCCGCTCTCGCCCGAGGACGCGGCCTGGGCGCGCGAATTCTTGCCGCGGCCGGCGTGAGCCGTTTTCGATCCGCGACGTCACCGGGAGCTTCGCCATGCCCTCGCCGTTCCCCGGCATGAACCCCTGGCTGGAACATCCCCACGTCTGGCACGACTTCCATTCGGCCTACCTGCCGATGCTGCGCGCCCAACTCGCGCGGCGGGTGTCACCGACATACGCCGTGAAGATCGACGAGAACGTCTACATCCACGAGGAAGGGGCCGAGGCTCGGGGTTGGTTCCGACCCGATCTGGGCCTGGTCCATCGAGGATCGGAGGCGGTCGTTCGTCCGGCCGCCGGCGCGATCGCGGCGCCGGTCCCGCTTCGGCTCCCCGCCGAGGACGTCGAACGACTCCTCTATCTTGAGATCGTCGATGGCCGGGGCGGGGAGTTGATCACCGTCGTCGAACTTCTAAGCCCGACGAACAAGCGTCGCGGCGACAACCGAACGAGCTATCTCAACAAGCGGCGGACGATTCTCTCCGGCGACGTGAACCTCGTGGAGATCGACCTGTTGCGAGGCGGGCCGCCGATGCCGGTCATGGATCGGCCCGCCTGCGCCTATTCGGTGCTGGTCGGCCGTTCGGAGCGGTGGCCCGAGGTCGACTTCTGGCCGATCGGCCCGCGCGACCCCCTGCCCGTCATCCCCGTACCCCTGCGTCGGCCGGACGAGGACGCTCGGTTGGACCTGAAGGCGGCGCTCGACCAGGTCTATGACGACGCGGCCTACCAGTATCGAATCTACGACGAACCGCCGGAACCACCGCTCACGCCCGAGGACCAGGCGTGGGCGCGGGAGTTCGTGCCGCGGCCGGCGTGAGCCGTTTCGATCACGACGTTTCCAGGAGTCTCGCCATGCCCTCGCCGTTCCCCGGCATGAACCCCTGGTTCGAGCAAAACGACCTTTGGCCCGACTTCCACAACGCCTTCGTCTACACGCTGCGACGGCGACTGGCGGCCGCCGCCGCGCCGCGGTACATCGTCTTGATGGAGGAACACGTCTACATCCACGACGAAGCCGACGAGATCTCTCGGTCGATCCGGCCCGACGTCGCCTTGACGCGAGCCGACGATGTGGGAGCGCCCCGAGGCGCGTCCGCGGCCGTCGCGGCGCCGGCCCGCTTGCGGCTGCCGACGCCGGATGAGGAGCGGATCCCCTTCGTTCGAATCCTCGACGCTCGGGACCGTCGCGTGGTGACGGTCATCGAACTGTTGAGCCCGACGAACAAGCGCCGGGGCGATTCGCGCGGGTCGTACATTCAGAAACGCCGCGAAATCCTCGCGAGCGACGCGCACCTCGTGGAGATCGACCTGTTGCGGGGCGGGCCGCCGATGCCGCCGGTCGATCGCCCCGCCTGTACATACTCCGTGTTGGTGAGTCGCGCCGAGGCCCGCCCCGAGGTCGACTTCTGGCCGATCGGCCTTCGGGACCGGCCGCCGGTCGTTCCCGTCCCGCTGCGCGCCCCCGACCCGGACGTCGCGGTGGATTTACGGACGGTCCTCGACCAGGTATGCGACGAGGGCCGCTACGACCACTTCCTCCACGACCGCGATCCCGACCCGCCCCTCTCGCCCGAGGATCGGGCGTGGGCGGAGGGTTTCCTTCCCGCGCCGACTTGAGGCGGGCGGGTTCAGAACTCCCAGACGCGGCGGCCCTTGAGGAACATGCTGACGTAGCCGTCCTCGCTGACCTTCAAGACCGGGCCGTACTGGGAGGCGGCCAGGGCGGCCAGGGTGCGCGCGCCCTGGACGGAGCGGCCGAAGTCCAGCGACTCCGGGTCGATGCGGAGGATCGCGCCGAAGGTCAAGAGCCGGCCGTCGGGGGCGGCCACGACGGCGCCGTCGAGACTGGCGAGGGCCTCCAACACGGTCGGCTCGATCTGGTCGATCGTCATGCCGCGGACGGCGTGGTGCAAGGCGCGCTTCGCCAGGCGGGGGGAGAGGTTCTCGGGGTCCTGGGGGTCGTCGACGCCGACTTCCTCGGTCATGCGGTCGACCGGGGCGATGAGCTGGGGGCCCGACGTCTCGGGGTCGCGGGCGACGACCAGAAGCGCGCCGACGCGGGCCTCGCTGAGGTTCAAGGCCGCCTGGAAGAGGCGGCGGGCGAGCAGGTCGTCGCCGCCGCGGGCGACGGCCTCGCGCCAGACGTCGAACCGGGTGGGGACGTCGATCAATCGCCATCGGCCGTCGCTGAAGCTGAACGCCAACCCCCCGCGGGCGAAGACCTTGATCTCCCGCGAGGGGGTCAGGACCAGGCAGACGTGGCCGCCGTCGATCGTGGCGCGAGCGTGGGCGTGGAAGCGTCGCGGGCAGAGGTGGGCCTCGCAGCGCAAGGGCTGGGCGCGCCGGGCCCATTCGTCGACGTCGGCGACGCGGACCAACTCCCCCTGGGGGTCGACGACGAAGACGGTGCGAAGGCCGTCGCAGAGGCGGTGGAACCCCTTGATCGCGGTGAGCCGGGCGTTGAACTGGGGGGCGCCCTGGAGGTTCTCGCGGCCGGGGGTGGTCGGGTCGTGGGGCGTCCCCAGCAGCAGCGCGCCGGTGGTCACGCGCTTGTTCTCGTAGGTGGAAAGCGCCGCGACCCGAAGCGCCTCAAGCGCCGCGGGGATCCGGTAGGAGTTCTCGGCGCCGAGGAAGTCGGCGACGATGAGGTCCTCGCCGGGGTAGTTGAAGCGCTCGAAGCGGCCGGCGATGTCCAGGTCGAAGAGGACGCGGAAGCGGCGGTCCAGGGCCGCGACGATGACGTCGATCAATCGCCGCTCGGCGGGGAAGAGGGGGATGGGGCTGCCGGGTTGGAAGTTCAGCCGGGTGCCGAGCCACTCGATGTCGATCCCCAGGCGGTCGGGGTCGTCGACGATCCGGTAACAGGGCTCCCGCGTCACCAGGTCCCAGTCGATGATGGTGCGGTCCCCCTCGATCTCCAGCACCGATTCGGGGAAGAAGTGCTCGAACGTGCGCCTCATCGTCGACTGGTAGAGACCGACGACCTTGGAGAAGGGGCCGAATTGGCGTTCGGGTCGGGTCGGCAAGTTCTGCTCCGTCGTCGCCGCGGTCGAGGGGGCGTCGAACCGGACGGTCTTGCGAGTCGTCTCATCCCGCATGTCGAGCATCCCTCCCGCCATCCCCGGCCGCCGCCGTTCCCATCACGAGGATCGGCCCGGAGCATACCAGGACGGCCGGATTTGACGACGGCGAAATCGAGTCCCCCGCCGCCGGGCTCCGACCGAGGACCGCGACTCGCCTCGAACCGCCGACGTAAAACATTATAAACGGAAGGCTTGGATCGTCAAAGCCGAGGCGCCCCCGCGATCCGGCCGTTGACAGGGCGCCGCCGGGACCGGATCATCCTTGGAAAACGCCTCGGAATCGCTCTGTCGAGATCCGTTCAAGGCGAGCACGCATGATTCCTTCTCCCCTTGTGGGAGAAGGTGCCCCGAAGGGGCGGATGAGGGGTGGCGTGGTCGAAAGCCGGTGGGACCACCCCTCATCCGGCCTTCGGCCACCTTCTCCCACAAGGGGAGAAGGGACAGCCGTCATCGCGAGTTCGCCGAACTATCGATGAAACGCCTTGGCGCGATCTTAAGGGACCTCCCCCATGACGACCGATTACGCCCCCGAAACCTTCCCGCGAACCTGGCTCCCCGAACACGTGGAGTTGAAGACCTGGGACCAGATCGAGCCCTGGTACGAGAAACTCCTGGCGATGCCGGTCGACGCGCCGGAACAACTTGAAGCCTGGCTGACGGCCGCCGGCGAGCTGAACGCCGCCGTCGGCCAGGAGGGGACGTCGCGCTACGTCGCCATGACCTGCCAGACCGACGACCAGGCGCGGGAGGCGGCCTACCTGGAGTTCGTCCGCGACATCGAGCCTAAGCTCAAGCCCTACCTCAACGAGGTCCGCAACAAGTTCCTCGACGCTCCCGGCCGCGCCGGACTCCCCGCGGAGCGCTACCACGTCTTCGCGCGCTCGCTGGAGAATCGTCGCGCCCTCTACCGAGAGGCCAACATCCCCCGCGAGACCCGCCTGGCCGAGTTGGAGCAACGGTACCAGAAGACCGTCGGCGCCATGACCGTCGAGTTCCAGGGGAAGGAGCGGACGCTCGCGCAACTCGCGCCGTTTCTGGAGGCGACCGACCGCGACGTTCGCCGCGAGGCCTGGACCCTCGCCGCCGACCGCCGCCTGGCCGACCGCGACCTGCTCGACGGCCTCTTCGACGAGATGCGCGGCCTGCGCCTGGATGTCGCCCGCGAGGCGGGCTTCGACGACTACGTCGCCTACGCCTACAAGAACCGCGAGCGGTTCGACTACGGCCCGGAGCAGGCGCTCCAGTTCCACGACGCCGTGGAGAGGACCGTCGTCCCCCTGGCCTCGGCGATCCACGCCGAGCGCAAGGCGCGGCTGGGGCTGGACGCGCTGCGCCCCTGGGACCTAGCCACCGATCCGCTGGGCCGCGCGCCGTTGAAGCCGTTCGAGGACGTCGCCCGGCTGGCCGAGGGATGCGAGGCGATCTTCCGCGAGGTCGACCCGGACCTGGGCGCCCAGTTCGCGTACATGAGGAAGCGGGACCTGCTGGACCTTGGCAACCGCAAGGGGAAGGCGCCCGGCGGCTATCAGACCAACTTCGAGGCCGATCGCCTGCCGTTCATCTTCATGAACGCCGTCGGCGTCGACGGCGACGTCCGCACGCTCCTGCACGAGGGGGGCCACGCCTTCCACGCCCTGGCCTCCCGCGGCGAGCCACTGGCCGCCTACCGCGAAAGCCCGCTGGAGTTCTGCGAGGTCGCCTCCATGACCATGGAGCTGTTCGGGACCGGCGCGAAGGATCCGTTCTACGCCGACCCGGCCGACGCCGAGCGCTCCCGCCGCAAGCTCCTGGAGGAGATCGTCACCATCCTCCCCTGGATCGCCACCGTGGACGCCTTCCAGCACTGGATCTACGCCCGCCCCGAGCATTCCCGCGACGACCGCCGCGGCGCCTGGCGCGACCTCGTCGCCCGCTTCGGCGGCGACGTCGACTGGACGGGGCTGGAGGAGGCCCGCGACCACTCCTGGCATCGCCAGTTGCATATATTCCTGTATCCGTTCTACTACATCGAGTACGGCGTGGCGCAGTTGGGCGCGCTTCAGATCTGGAAGCGAAGCCTGACCGACCGCGCCGGGGCCGTCGCCTCGTACCGCCGGGCGCTTTCGATCGGCGGCGCCCGGCCCTTGCCGCGACTCTTCGAGGCCGCCGGCGCCCGCTTCGCCTTCGACCGCGACACCATCGCCCCCTTGATGGACGCCATCGGCGAGGAACTGTCCCGGCTGGCGCCGTGAGGGGATGACGGTTCGCGACTCCGGAAACCCGCGCCGGCCGTAATTCGGAAGCCGGCGACGCGCATCCGTCTCCCCTTGAGGCGCTCCGTCGAAAACCCGAGCCACCGGGAAATTGGAACCACGGAAGGCACGGAAGACACGGAACGAGCCGGAGGGGATGACGCTCGCTGATGACGGGAATCATGGGTTCCAAAACGAGGATCGGGCTTTCTCTTTCGGGCTGGCCCCTCGTTCCGTGTTTTCCGTGGTTCCTGGATTTCCGATCAGGATTAGGTTCTCGACGGAGCACCTCAAGGGGAGAAGGCGACGACCGCGACCGCCCCGCCGCGGCGGTCGTTCACTCCAACCCGGCGAGGAGCCTGGTCAAGGCGTCGAAATCGACGGGCTTGGCGAGGTGGCCGTCGAACCCCGCCTCTCGGCTGGTCGTCCGGTCCCATTCGGTCGCGTATCCGCTCAGGGCCAGCAGGGCGATCTTGTCTCCGTCGGCTTGCTCGCGCAGCCGCCGGGCCAGGGCGTAGCCGTCCATGCCCGGCATGCCGAGGTCCAGGATCACGACGTCCGGCCGGAACTCCGACGCGGCCTCCAGCGCGTCCCGACCGTCGAAGGCGGCTCGCGTCTCGTGACCGGTATGGCGGAGAATCTCGGCCAGGCTGGACGCGGTGTCCTTGTTGTCGTCCACCACGAGGATCCGGCGCGTCGCGAGGGGGCGGGCCCTGGCGGCCTCGGCCTTGTCGGGCTCTCCGCCCCGGCCTCGCGGTCGCAGGGGGAGGCGGACGACGAACTCGCTCCCCCGGCCTTGACCGTCGCTTTTGGCCACGATGCTCCCGCCGTGCTTCTCAACCAGGTCCTTGACCAGCGACAGGCCGATCCCCAGGCCCCCCTCGTGGCGGGCGCGCGAGGTGTCGGCCCGGACGAAGAAGCCGAAGACGCGGCTCCGCATCTCCGGCGCGAGGCCCACGCCGGAGTCCTTGACGCTCAGGACCGCCTCGTCGCCTCGGCCATCGACCTTGAGCGCGATTCGGATCTCCCCGCCGGGGTCGGTGTACTTCGCCGCGTTGTTCACGAGGTTCGTGGCGATCTGTTCCAGCCGGATCGCGTCGCCGTCGAGCCAGACCGGCTCGTCCGGCAAGGAGGCGAACAGACGGTGCCGCTTGGCCTCGATCTCCGGCCGCAGCGATTCGATCGCCTCTCGGACGACGGTCGCGAGATCCACCCGCTCCATCCGCAATTCCAGGCGTCCCTGGCTGATGCGGGCCACGTCCAGCAGATCGTCGACCAGGCGGGCGAGCTTCCGGACCTGGCGGCCCATGACCTCCCGCCCTTTCTCCACGGCCGACGGGTCGTTCCCCGTTCGCCGCAGCAGCTCGACGGTGTTGGCCAGCGGGGCGAGCGGGTTCCTCAACTCGTGGGCGAGGGTCGCCAGGAACTCGTCCTTCTGGCGGTCGGCGGCGCGCAGCGAGTCCTCCCAGGAGTGTCGATCGGTGACGTCGACGCAGGCGCCGAGGAGGTAGGTCGCGGCGCCCTGGCTGGCGGGGACGACCTTTCCCCGATCCCGAATCCAGCGGACGCCGCCGTCGGGACGCGCGACTCGGAACTCGACGTCGAGATCGCCCCTCCCGCGGGCCGACAGCAGGAACGCCTCGCGGGTCGAATCGCGGTCGTCCGGGTGGATGGCGTCGAGGAAGCCCTCCAGGCCGACGACCTCCGCGCCCGCGTCGAATCCCATGAGTTCGCGCAGGCTCTCGTCGAGGACCTGACGGTCCTCCTCGAAGTACCACGACCAGGTGCCCATCTGGGCCGCGGAGAGGGCGGCCTGGAGCCGAAGGTTGCTCTCCTGAAGCGCCCACTCGGCGCGCTTCTGCCTGGTGACGTCCCGGACGACCTTGGAGAACGCCCGGAGCTTCCCCTCCTCGTCCTTCAACGCCGTCGTCGACCCGCTCGCGAAGAACCGCTCGCCGTCCTTGCGCCGCAGCCAGTTGTCGTCGGAGCTTTCGCCCTGCTCGACGGCCCGCGCCAGTTCCCGATCGGGCATGCCGGAGGCGGCGTCCTCGGGCGTGAAGAAGAGGGAGAAGTGCCTGCCGACGATCTCGACGGTCGGGTAGCCGAAGACGCGCTCGGCGCCCGCGTTCCAATCGATGACGCGGCCGGACTCGTCCAGCAGCATGATGCCGACCCCCAGGGCGCCCTCCACCAGCAGGCGGTAGCGTTCCTCGCCTGACTGAAGATCCGCCTGGATCCGCTTCTGCTCCTCGATGTCCACCAGGACCAGGACCGCGCCGTCGATCTTGTTGTCGAGCGTCTTGTAGGGTCGCAGCCGCAGCGAGTACCAGCGGCCCTTGCGGTCCTGGACCTCCTTTTCCTCGGCCCTCACGCCGTCGATGACGTCGCGCAACAGGTCGTCCAGGTCGTCGGCGCCGAGCGGGAGCTTCAGGTCGCCGATGGGACGGCCCAGGTCGGCGGCGATGAGGTTCAGGAGTTTCTCGGCGGCGGGCGTGAACCGTCGGATCCGAAGGTCCCTCCCCACGACCACCATCGCCAGGGTGCTGCTGGCGACGAAGTTGTTCAGGTCGTCGTGGGCGCGGTCGAGTTGCTCGTTGCGGTGCCGCAACTCGTCGTTGACGGTCGTCAACTCCTCGTTGCTCGACTGGATCTCCTCCTTGGACGTCTGCAACTCCTCGTTGGCCGACTGGATCTCCTCGTTGGCCGACTGGATCTCCTCGTTGGCCGACTGCATCTCCTCGTTGGCGGCCTCTTGCTGCTCGGAAAGCGACTGCATGTACTCGCGGGTGGCGGCCAACTCCTGGGTCAGCCGGGCCACCTGGCGCTCGGCCTCGCCGGCCTCCAGCGAGGGGCCCTCGGACGCCGCCGCGGCGGCGCGGGCCCGCGCCCGCCCGCGCGCGGGATCCTCGAACAGCACCAGGAACGCCCGCTCCTTGGAGCCGGGCGCCTTGACCACGGCGACCTCCAGGTCGACCTCCCGGAAGCCGCCGTTGGACTTCACCAAGAGCCCTTCCCGCCGCGTCCCCACGTCGTCGGCGATGGCCTTGTGCAAGGTGGAGCGCAGACCCACCAGCAGCCCCTCGCGGGCCATCTTCAGGACGTTGGCGCTCGGCCTGCCGGGGGGCTGGGCCAGGAACGGACTGGTGTCGCCGCGGAACTGCAGGACGTCCAGATCGGCGTTGACGAGCACGCCGGGAGGCGCGTACCGGGCGACGACCAGCCGATCGGCCTCGCGGAGCATGTCCACCCCGCTGGCCTCGACCGCGCGGCGTCGCTGTCCGGTGAAGGCGGTCGGCTCCCACGTCGCGGTCGCGGCCGGCAGGATCGGGGGAGACGCCTGCCCAGGCTTCTTGGCGAAGATCTTGTGCCTGGATTCGACCGGCTCGAACAGGTCGGCGAACCCGCTGACCGTCTCCGAGCTTCCCAGCCACAAAAAACCGCCGGGCTTCAAGGCGTAGTGGAGCGTCGGCACCAGCCGCTTCTGCAACACCGGCTCCATGTAGATCAACATGTTCCGGCAACTGATCAGGTCCATCCGCGAAAACGGCGGATCGTTCACGGCGTTCTGACGCGCGAAGACGCACATCTCCCGGATCCCCTTGGAGACCTGGTAGCCGCCGTCGGATTCGATGAAGAACCGCCGCAGCCGCTCGGCGGAGACGTCCCGCGCGATCCCCTTGCCGTAGAGCCCGGCGCGGGCCTTCTCGATGCCGCGCTCGTTCAGGTCGGTGGCGAAGATCTGCGCCGGGACCTCCGCCCCGCGCTCGGCCGCGTACTCGCTGATCGTCATGGCGAGCGAGTAGGCTTCCTCGCCCGTGGAGCACCCGAGCACCCAGATCCGCAAGGGGTCCGTCCGCGGCCGGTCGGCGACGAGCTTGGGCAGGACCCTGGCCTTGAGCGTCTCGAAGCAGGGCGCGTCCCGGAAGAACTCGGTGACGTTGATCAGGATGTCCTGGTACAACGCCTGCACCTCCCCCGCGTCGTCTCGAAGCAGGGCGAGGTAGTCCGCCAGCCCGTCCAGGCGATGCAGCAACATCCGCCGCGTGATCCGGCGAAAAAGGGTCGTCGACTTGTACAGCGTGAAATCGACGCCGATCCGATGATGGACGAGACGGAGGATCCGGTTCAGATCGACCCGCGCCCGCGCCTCGATCGATTCCGCGTCCTCCGGAGCGGCCTCCGGGGCCACGTAGGGATGCCGGGCGATGCGGGCGAGTTCCGCGGCGATCCCCTCCGGCGGTAGGACGTAATCCACGAACCCGCCGGCCGCGGCGCTCCGCGGCATGCCGTCGTGCTGGGCCGACCCGTCCTGCGCGAAGGTGATCCCCCCCTCCCCCTTGATCGCCTCCAGACCGAGCGTGCCGTCGGAACCCGTCCCCGAGAGGATCACGCCGATGGCGTGGTGGCTCTGCTCCTCCGCCAGCGAACGCAAAAAGACGTCGATCGACCGCAACTGCCCCCGGTTCTCGTCGCGGGGGATCAACCGCAAGTGGCCGTCGGTCATCAGCATCGCGCGGTTCGGCGGGATGACGTAGACGTGGTTCGGCTCCACCCGCGGCTCGTCCCGGACCTCCAGGACGGGCATGCTCGTCTCCCGCGCCAGGATCGTGGCGAGCATGCTCTGATGCTCGGGAGCGAGGTGCTGCACCAGGACGAACGCCATGCCGGTATTCGGAGACAGCGCCCGGAGCAGCCGTCGATACGCCTCCAACCCGCCGGCCGACGCGCCGACGCCGACGATCGGAAACAACGGCAGTTCGGTCTTCACCGCGGCTTCCGCCACCACCGGGTCTTCTTCAGCGGGCGGGACGGGCTCGCCCTCCACCCTCTGCTCGGCTTCGTCCGAGGGGTTCGTCGGAATCATGTTCGGATATCCAGATCAGGCGGTCCCGCGTCGATCGACCCCGCCCGAATCGTCGATGATCGTTCCGTCCGACGACGGCGCGAGCCGCGGCCCGTCGGGCGACCTATTCCCTGGCTCGACCCGACGAGACGGCGCCCCGCCGCCGGCACGGCCGCGGTGAGGGCTCGCCAACCGCCATTATGCGTCAGCGCGGGCGTCGGGGAAAGCGACGGGGACCCGAGCGTCGCGAGGACGCAAATTCCAGGCCGCGCGAACTCCGGATCGGGGCGCGACGTGGGGCCGGCGGCGTCCTCCCCGCGCGAACCGCGAACGCCTCTCGACGTCGGCCGGGGCGACGTTAAAATCGCTTTAAGGAGGTCGCGGGATCGAGGGTCGGCGCGATCG
The DNA here is from genome assembly GCA_937907525.1 of uncultured Planctomycetales bacterium. Classification (GTDB taxonomy): domain Bacteria; phylum Planctomycetota; class Planctomycetia; order Isosphaerales; family Isosphaeraceae; genus Paludisphaera. Next base: position 24,885 of record CALCIB010000249.1, read on the forward strand.
TCGCGCGGGGGCCGGCCCCGACGACGTTCGCGAAGCGGGCGGAAGGCGGGTCGATGGTACGCGCGATCATCTCGTGGAGCCTGCACAACCGGCTCATCGTCCTTTTGGGCGTCGCGGCCTTGATCGCGGCGGGGATCTACTCGGCCTTGCATCTGGACGTCGAGGCCTATCCCGACCCGACGCCGCCGTTGGTGGAGGTGATCTCCCAGAACCCCGGCGCCAGCCCGGAGGAGATGGAGCGGCTGGTGGGGATCCCGCTGGAGACGGCGCTCAACGGGATGAAGGGGCTGAAGTACCTGCGGAGCACGTCGCTGGCGGGGCTCAACGACATCAAGTGCATCTTCGAGTACGGCACCGACTACTGGGCGGCCCGCCAGGAGGTCATCAACCGGCTCTCGTTCATCAACGACCTGCCCGAGGGGGTGACGCCGGAACTCTCCCCCTGGAGCCCCACCGGCGAGATCGTCCGCTACGTTCTGGAGGGGGAGGGCTACACGCTCAACCAGCTCAAGGCGGTTCAGGACTGGGTCTTGCGGCGGACGCTGAAGACCGTGCCGGGGGTGATCGACGTCACCGGCTTCGGCGGCACGGTCAAGCAATACCAGATCCTGATCGACCCCCGGCTGATGCGGCAGTACCAGGTCTCCTTGCCCCAGGTGGAGGACGCGATCAACGGGGCCAACGCCAACGTCGGCGGCGACGTGTTGATGCTGGGGAGCCAGGCGCACAACGTCCGGGCGATCGGCCTGTTGGGCAAGGGGGTCGACCCCCTGGACCCGGAGAACGCCTCGCGGTCGATCCAGATCGAGCTGGAGAAGCTCGACGACCTCAACCGGGTCGTCGTCACCTCGCGCAACGACGAGCCGGTCTACCTCAGGCAGATCGCCACCGCGGTGGTCGGCTCGCAGCCTCGGCTGGGGGTCGTCGGCCGCGGCGCCGAGGACGACGTCGTCGAGGGGATCGTCCTGATGCGCAAGGGGGAGCAGGCCCTCCCCACCGCCGAGGCCGTCCGGTTGAAGTTCAAGGAGATCGAGGAGGAAAAGCTCCTCCCCGAGGGGATGCGGATCTCGGTGTTCAACCAACGCACCGACCTGGTCCACGTCACGACCCACAACGTGCTGCACAACCTGGTCGTCGGCATGTCGCTGGTGGTCGCGGTGTTGTTCGTCTTCCTGGGCGATCTGGCCAGCGCGGCGATCGTGGCGATCATGATCCCCCTGGCGCTTTTGTTCTCGATCACGGTGTTGTACTTCCGCCACGAGTCGGCCAACCTGCTGTCGATCGGCGCGGTCGACTTCGGGATCATCGTCGACAGCTCGGTCATCATCGTGGAGAACATCCACCGCCACCTGACGTCCGAGCGCGCCGACCGCTCCCGGCCGTTGATCGACCGGATCATCGACGCCTCCAACGAGATCGAGCACGCGCTTTTCTACTCGACGACGATCATCGTCTGCGCCTTCATCCCCTTGTTCTCGATGTCCGGCCCCGAGGGCGCGCTCTTCGGGCCCATGGCCAACACCTACGCCTTCGCGATTTTAGGCGCGTTGATGCTGGCGGTGACCTTGGCCCCGGTCCTCTGTTCGTTCTTCTTCAAGAACAAGGCCCACGAGCGCGACACGATCGTCGACCGGATGATGAAGCGGCGGTATCTGCACAACCTCAACCGGGTCTTGAACCATCGCTACTTGACGATGGTCGTGATGGGGGGGCTTCTGGTCGCGACGGCCCTGATGATCCCCACCCTGGGGGGCGAGTTCATGCCCCAACTGGAGGAGGGGAACCTCTGGATCCGGGCGATCCTGCCGCGGACGGTGTCGCTGGAGACCGCCTCCCAGGTCGCCCCCAAGCTGCGCGCCGAGATCGCCGGGACGCCCGAGGTCAAGGGGGTGATGTCGCACGTCGGCCGGCCCGACGACGGCACCGACGTCACATCCTACTTCAACCTCGAGTTCAACGTCCCGCTCAAGCCGATGGAACGGTGGCGACCGGGAATCACCCGCGAGAAGATCCAGCAGGAGATGGCCGAACGCTTCAAGGCGTTCCCCGGCGTCAACTTCAACTTCTCCCAGCTCATCCGCGACAACGTCGAGGAGGCCCTCTCCGGCGTCAAGGGCTCCAACTCCGTCAAGCTCTTCGGCAACGACATCCAGACCCTGGAGGAGGCCGGCCAGCGCGTCGTCAACGTCCTGAAGAGCGTCCCCGGCATCGAGGACGTCGGCCTCTTCCACATCGTCGGCCAGCCCAACCTGGAGATCGAGATCGACCGGGTCGCCTGCGCCCGCCACGGCATCAACATCACCGAGGTCGAGAAGGCCGTCCAGGTGGCCATCGGCGGCCGGTCCTTCTCCCGGATGGTCGAGGGGGAGAAACTCTACGACATCGTCCTCCGCCTGCCGCCGAGCCTCCGCGCCGACCCCGAGGACATCAGCCGGGTCATGATCGACGTCCCCCCCCGGGGCGACTCCCTCGGCTACCGGATCCCGCTGGCGCAACTGGCGACGATCCACGCCCACAAGCCGGGCGCCTCCTACATCTACCGCGAGAACAACCGCCGCTACATCCCCATCAAGTTCAGCGTCCGCAACCGCGACCTCTCCTCCGCCATCGTCGAGGCCCAGCGCAAGGTCGACGACCCGACGACCGGCGCCAAGCTCCCCCGCGGCTACTCCATCGTCTGGTCCGGCGAGTTCGACCAGATGCAGCAGGCCAACGCCCGGCTCATGTGGATCGTCCCCCTGGCCATCGGCCTGATCATGATCCTGCTCTACATGGCGTTCAACTCGGTCAAGGACGCCCTTCTGGTGATGGCCAACGTGGTCGCCGCGACCATGGGGGGGATCTGGGCCCTGATGGCCACCGGCACGCCGTTCTCGATCTCCGCGGCGGTGGGCTTTATCTCGATCTTCGGCGTCGCCGTGCAGGACGGCGTGCTTCTGGTCTCGTACTTCAACCACCTTCGAGGCGCGGGGATGTCGGTGCGGTCGGCGATCATGCACGGCGCCGAACTGCGGGTGCGGCCCGTCGTCATGACCTCCTTGACCGCGGCCCTGGGACTGCTCCCCGCGGCGATGGCCCAGTCGATCGGCTCGCAGGCCCAGAAGCCGCTGGCGATCGTGGTCGTCGGCGGCATGCTGGTGACCCTGTTCCTGACCCGCTACCTGATGCCGGTCCTCTACAGCTTCTTCCCCGGCCGGCTCAGCCACGCCCACGACGCCGAGGCCCGCATGATGATCGAGGGCTCCCACTACGCCGACCAGATCATGGCCGAGGAAGGGGGCGACCCGCTGCCCGAAGACGCCGAGGACGAGGAGGAAGGCGGCGGCGAGCGCTGATTGCCGGCCGTCGTCGATCGGCCAAGGCGCCTCGGCACGGCGCAAACCCGTCCGACGCGCGACATCCCCTCTCCCGCCGGGAGAGGGTGGCCCGAAGGGCCGGGTGAGGGTTGTCGCGCTTCGGGATACGTCCTGGGGTTTACGTCATGCCGACCCGACGCTCCCTCCGAAGCGCCGCGACCCTCACCCGCCGCCGCGCGATCGCTCTCTCCCGGCGGGCATAGTTATGGCCACAACTTTTCGAGTTGGAACCGGGAACCCAGGGTCAGGCGGGAACCCACGGTCACACGGGAACTCAGGGTCAGACTTGGAGGGAACCCTGGGAACCCAGGGTCAGACTTGGTTTTTGGTTTTTCGGGTGATGGGGCCGTCGACGTCCTCGGATAAGAGACGTTGGGAGATTCGTCGCAACTCGTCGGCGAGGGTTGGGGAGCTTCGCAAGCGGGCTTCGAGTCCGCGGGTTAGGTTCGGCACGCTATCGGCGCGGGAGAGACCCAGGAGGGGGGCCAGTTCGCGGAGCGTGGCCTCGGTGTGGCGGCGGCAGAGCCAGGCGGCGACGGCTCGCGCGACGTGGCCGTCGCCGCGACGACGCAGGGAGTCAGGTTCCAGGCCGTAGAATTCGGCCACGGCGGCCAAGACGCGATCCGGGGCCAGTCCCGAGAGCCGACGCGCCTCGGGCCGGGGCGGGTCGGACTTCTCTGGGCCGGCCAGCGTCTTCAGCCGTTCCACGAACCCTTGCGAGCCCAATGCCCAGCCGTCGAACGCCGCGCGGAACGGCGACGGCGGCGGCTCGATCAGGCCGGCCTCCACGAACCGGCGATAGTCCCGCGCCGGGTCGTCGCCGCCGAACTCCCCCCGCCGGGCCTTCAACACCTGATCGTAGTCCACCCACGACAACCGCCGCGACTGATTCGCGAACCCCGGGTAGCTCGACCACGGCCAAGCCTCCGGCCGCTCGACCAGCCCGGCCCGCACCGGGTTGAGATGCACGTAGCGGCTGACGGTCCAGTAGTACGACTCGTCCTCGATCATCTCGGCCTTGTACCGCCCCTGGAACAGATGCCCCGGCCGACGGTGGCGACGACCGTGATACAAGGCGTAGGCCGACAGAAACCGCTGCATCCCCGCCGCCAAATTGGGGCGGGGCGTGCGGACCATCAAGTGAAGATGATTGCTCATCACGACGAACGCCAACACCTCCCAGCCGGAACGCTCCGAAGCCCGCTCCAGACACCCCGTCAGCCGACGCCGATCATCGTCGTCATCCACCACGTCCTGCCGCGCGTTCCCCCGCGACATCACATGGTAGATCGCCCCCGGATACTGGATGCGAAGTCGTCTCGGCATCCCCCCAGTAGAAGGCGGCCCACTCGACCCGTCAACGAAAAAAACCAAAAACCAAGTCTGACGGGTGTGCGTCTCGAAAGTAGGTGGGAAATCGGATACAAAGGAGGGCGTCGATG
>CALCIB010000250.1 GCA_937907525.1 uncultured Planctomycetales bacterium
GGAGAAACGGCCTTCCCCCCTCGCGGGGGAAGGTGGCCCGAAGGGCCGGATGAGGAGGGGACGATCCAGAGGCCGTCGCGATCCCGAGTCGGCTGGGCCGGCTTTCGACTTCCCGGCGGCTTTCTTTCGCGCCGTCCCCCTCATCTGACGCCTTCGGCGTCTGTCTTCCCCCGCGAGGGGGGAAGACTCTGAACGCGGCCCGGCCTCGCCCGCCTCAGCGCTCCACGCCGGGGCGGGCGGCCCTGGGACGCGCCGCGGGCGCGGGACGGGCGGCCGGTTCGGCGGTCGGGACCTCGACGGCCGCGGTCGGGACGACGAGTTGGTCGACCACCCGGACGACGCCGACGGTATCCGCGGCCAGATCGACGGCCCGCTTCCTGGCCTCCTCGCTGGGAACCGAGCCGCGCAGGGTCACGATCCCCCGCGCCTCCGACGAGAGGCTGATCGGGCTGGACTGAAGCGTCTTGTCCCAGCGGATCCGGCCGTACACGCGGGCCTCGACGTTCATGTCGTCGACCCGGGCGCGGGTCCGGTCGAATGACTCGGTCACCGCGTCGCGGGTCCGGTTGAAGCCGCGCTCCAACCCGCCGAAGATGTTCCGCCCGGCCTGGTCGATCTTTTCGCCGGCGCGCTCGATGGGCCCCGGCTCCTGCTGAGCCCTCGCCGTGGCGAAGACCAGGGAAGTCCCCAACACCGCCACGCCGAACCGCTTGACGCCGTTCATCCCGGCCACTCCTTTCGCGAGGTTCGATCCGTTCGGCCCTCCGGGGCCGTCGCGATCCGTCACGGTCGGGAAGCATACCAGGAGCCCGCCCGCTCGAAAACCCCCGGACGGCGTCGCCCCCGACCCGCCCTCGCCTTCAAACGCCTGGGGCGTCGCCCCCGGGATCCGGCGGTCGTCCCAGGACGCGATCCCGATACGCCTGGAAATCCCGCCAGCCCGTTTCGACACCCGAGCAATGGTGAATCCATTCGCTCTGTGAGATATCGAGTAAATACCAACCCCAGCGCTCGGCGAGGCGAAGTAACGGCGGGACCGCGCCGCCGCCACCCCTGACGTGGACCATCAGCCCATCGCAGGGCTCCTCGTCGCCGATGTTGAACTCGTAAGAGAAGCCGTCGCCCTCGTAACGGCCCCACGAAGGATCAGACCAATCGACCTCGGGCAAGCACTCGGAGATCTTGCGCCGCACTTCGGCAAGAGGGCCGAGAATCGCGCCACGCCAGTCGTCGGGCATCTCGGCCAAGGGCGGAGGCGGTTCGTCGGCGGCGAACACTGAAACGTCCCAACTCATCGATGCCTCCCAACCCAACAACGAGACCTCGGCCGTTCATCGGCGTTCGAAGACGCCGTGGAGGAAGGATTGCTCCGAGCCCCAGGGGGTCTCGTGGCGTTCGGCGGTCTCGCGGACCAGGGCGAAGCCGGGGCCGAGTTCCGCGGCCAGGGTCGCGGCGTCGTAGCGGCGGACGTCCAGGTCGCTGCAACGGGAAGGGCCGTCGGGGGCGAAGGCGGCGACGATCAATCGGCCGCCGACGGGGAGGGTCCGCTCGGCAAGCTCGACGTAGCGGCGACGGTCGTCGGCTTCGGTCAGGAAGTGGAAGACGGCGCGGTCGCGCCAGACGTCGAAGACGCCCAGGTCCGGCGCCGCGGTCACGTCGGCGACGATCCACTCGACTTCCGCGGCCCGCGCGCCCAGCCGCGCCTTGGCCTTCTCCAACGCCGTCGCGGCGACGTCCAGCACCGCCAGCCGCGCCGGGGCGAGCGCCAGCAGATGATCGACCAGCGTCGAGGCGCCGCCCCCCACGTCGATCACTCGGCCCCCACCTCGCGGCAGCGACTCGCGGACCAGCTCCAACGACAGCCGCGGGACCTCCTGATACCAACTGACCGCGTCGACCGCCTTCGAGGCGTAAACTCCATCCCAGTGCCGCTTCCGATTCCACTCGGACATCGCGCGCCTCCCTCGCGGAACGGTTCAATCCATGGTTTCCCAATCACGTCGCTTGAATTCCTCGACGCGGCCCAAGAGCGAATCCAGGACTTCCCGCCTGGCCGCCGGATCGTTCCAACCCCCAAGCCGCGCCGGCTCGCTACCGCGGCTCGCCGATCAGGTCGACCACGGTGGAAAGGAAGCTTTGGTCGTGGAAGCTGCTTTTGGTCAGGTAGAAGTTGGCGCCGGCGTCCAGGCCGCGGATCCGGTCCTCCTCGCGGTCCTTGTAGGAGACGATGACCACGGGGATCGCCCGCAGGCGGGGGTCGTTCTTGATGAGGGCGACCAGCTCGATGCCGTCCATCCGGGGCATGTCGACGTCGCTTACGACCAGGTCGTAGCGGCCGGTGCGCACGGCGTTCCAGCCGTCGACGCCGTCAACGGCCACGTCGACCTTGTAGCCCTGGTTCTCAAGCAGTTGGCGTTCCAGCTCGCGGACGGTGATCGAGTCGTCCACCACCAGGACGTGCCTGGTCCGGCGCTCGGCGGCGGCCTCCGCCTTGGCGGCGGCGCCGAGCCTCCCCACCCGACGGCCCTCCAGCAGGTTGTCGATCGATCGAATCAAATCCTCCACATCAATAATGAGGACCGGCCAACCGTCCTCCAGGACCGAGGAACTGTCGAGGTTGGGGACCCGCCCCAACCGGGGATCCAGGGGGGCGACGCGGAGGTCGCGCTCCCCCAGGAACTTCTCGACGATCACGGCGAAGCGATGGCCGCGGTCGCTGGCGACGACCACCGGCATCCGTCCCGACGACCGGGCGGCGGCCTCCAACTCCAGCACCCGCGCCGCCTCCACCAGGCCGACGGGCTGGCCGTCGACCTTGACGTGGGGCTTCCCCTCCAGTTCGAGCACCTCCTCCTCGGCGATCGTCGCGATCCGGTCGATCCGGTTCAGCGGGAAGGCGAAGGGCTCGCCGGCGATCTCCACCAGAAGCGCCCGGATGATCGACATCGTGAGCGGCAGTTGGAGCGTGAACCGGGTCCCCCGGCCCAGTCGGGTGGAGACCCGCGAGGTGCCGCGAACGGCCTGGATCATCGTCTGCACCACGTCGAGCCCGACGCCGCGGCCGGAAAGCTCGGTGACCTGGTCCTTGGTGGTGAAGCCGGGGAGGAAGAGGAAGTCGAGCAGTTCGGCGTCGGACATCCGCGCGGCCATCGCCTCGGTGGCGTGGCCGCGCTCCACGACCTTGGCCCGCAGCCGCTCCACGTCGATGCCGCGGCCGTCGTCCTCCAGGACGATCTGAAGCATGCCGGTGGTGTGGCGGGCCTCCAGCCGGATCGTCCCGCTCGGGTCCTTGCCGGCGGCCCGGCGCTCGTCGGGGGTCTCGACGCCGTGGTCCAGGGCGTTGCGGATCAGGTGGTTGAGCGGCGCGTCCAGGCCGTCGAGGATGTCGCGGTCGACGCCGGTCGACTCGCCGACGACCACGAACCGGGCCTGCTTGCCCATCTCGCGGGCGACGTCGCGGACCAGCCTGGGGAAGCCGCGGACGCCGTCGGCCAACGGCCGCATCCGACTGGCGAGGACCTCGTGGTGGAGCCTGCCGGAGACGTCCTCGCCGTTGCGGGCGAACTCCTCCACGGCGTCGAGCGTGGTCGAGAGCTTCTGCTGGCAACGCGCCGCCTCGTCGCGGGCGCGGGCGAGCACGGCCCGCTCCACGGCCCGGTCGCCGTCGGCCGCGTCCCCGGCGGAGACGCGGTTCTCCAGGTCCTGAAGCAACTCCAGCAACCCGGTCTGTCGGCGCTTCAGGGCCAGCAGATCGTCCAGAAACGGCCGGAACCGACGGGTCTGCACCAACGACTCGCCCGCCAGGCTCATCAACCGCGTGAGGCTCTCGGCCGTGACCCGCACCACCCGATCCGCCCCCTCCGCCCCGGCCCGCGAGCCCGACGGCTGGGGAGACTCGCGCTCGACCTCCCTTCCCCGATCGGCCGCGGGAGCGGGCGTCGGCGCCGGCGAGGGGGCGGGCGTCGCGATAGGCTCGGGCTCGGGCTCGGCGGGAGGCTCGCCGGCCTCGATTCCGGTCAGGACCGCGACGAGGGCCTCGATCTCCCCGGCCCTCGACGTCCGCCACGCCTCCAACTCGGCTTCCTTCACCTTCGACACGGCGGCCAGGAAGTCCACCCCGCGGAGCAGGACGTCCACGGACCCGGACGTCAGGGCGACCTTCCCCTTCTGGGCGGCGACCAGGACGTCCTCCATCGCGTGCGCCACCCGCACCGCCGACTCCAGGTTCACCACCCGCGCCGCCCCCTTCAGCGAATGCGCCGCGCGCATCAGGGGCTCGATCGCCGTCGGCGAGGCGTCGGCCTCAAGCGCGATGAACCCTTCCGACAGCGTCGCCAGCCGCTCCTCCGCCTCCATGCGGAACAGGTCCATCATCGAGAACCCGCTGAGATCCGGCTCCTGGCTCGGCGGCGGCGTCTCGGGGGGTGGCGGCGGTTCGTTTCGCGACGATTCCGGCTCGGGTGGTTCGACGACGGCCGGGGCCTTGCCGGCCTCGACGTCGGCCAGGTCGGCGGCGAGGGCGGCGACTTCCCCGGCGCGGGCGGCCTGCCAGGATTCGAGTTCGGCCTCCTTCACGTCGGCGATCGCGGCCAGGAAGTCCACCCCGCGGAGCAGGACGTCCACGGACCCGGACGTCAGGGCGACCTTCCCCTTCTGGGCGGCGACCAGGACGTCCTCCATCGCGTGCGCCACCCGCACCGCCGACTCCAGGTTCACCACCCGCGCCGCCCCCTTCAGCGAATGCGCCGCGCGCATCAGGGGCTCGATCGCCGTCGGCGAGGCGTCGGCCTCAAGCGCGACGAGTCCCGGGGAGAGGACGGCCAGCCGCTCCTCCGCCTCCATGCGGAACAGGTCCATCATCGAGAAGCCGCTCAGGTCGTCGCTCATCGGTTGACGCTCCGAAGCGCGGCGAAGACGCGGACCTCGTCGAGCAGGCCGACGGAACGGTCGTTCCAGGGGATCACGGCCTGGCTGAAGCTGACCGCCGGGTTGGCCAGGGTGGAGGGGACCTTTTGCAACGACTCGCGGGCGAAACGCTCGACGCCGTGGACCGCGTCCGCGGCGAAGGCCCACGACTCCGTCCGCTCCAGGTCGCGCAGGACGATCAGCCGGGTCGACGTCGCCGCCGCGGCGTGTTCGTCGGGCTTCGGTTCGGGGGCGCCGAGCAGGCCGTGGAGGGAGACGCAGAGTTGGGGCCTGCCGCGCAGGTTGACCAGGCCGCGGAGGACGGCGTTGCTGCGATGGGGGATGCGGTGGACGGGCTTGGGAAGCGCGGCCTCCTCGACGGCGCGGGTGGCGAACGCCAGCCACTCCGGGCCCAGCCGGAAGATCAGGACGCCGACGTCGTCGCGACGGGCGACGAACTCCCTCTCCGTCTCCTCCTCGCAACGGCAGCCGTCGCCGAGCCACCGGGTCCACTCGTCGACGTAGTCGGGGGGGGCGGGGCGGTCGAAGAAGCCGCGGGCGGCCTCGGCGTGGACGGGGCAGTTGCGGCAGTGGACGTGCGCCCGCAACTCCGGACAGGAGCGGTCGCCGCCGATCCCGATCCGGTTCCAGCAGTCGTCGAGCCGGCGCGGAGCCGGCGGCTCGGGGGCGGCGGAGTCGTTCACGGCGTCGGGCCTCCCGTCGAGGGGTTCCTGACATCATCGGCCGCGGCGGCGCGTTTCCTCAAGGCGCGTTCGGCGCGACGACGAAAGCCGGCGGCCGAGTCGCGGTCGCCGCGGCCCTCGGCCAGAAGGGCCAGGGCCAGTAGCGCCTCGTCGTGGGACGGATCCAGGTAGACGGCCTTGTGAAGGCACTCCTCCGCCGGCGACCTTCGCCCGGCCGCCTGGTGGATGCCTCCCATGAGGAAGAACGCCGGCGCCGAAGGGCCCGCGCGGCGGACCTCGCGCTCGCAGCACGCCAGCGCCTGGCCGAACCGTCCGGCGTTGGCGTGCTCGACCGCCTGCTCCAGCAGCGGCCGGGAATCCTCCTCCGCCGCCGGGGGAGGGAAGGGGGGCGCCGCCGGCGCCGACGGCGGAGCGTGGTGGGTCGGCCGGTGCCGCGGCCGGTGCCGCGTCGGCGACGGGGGCGGGGACGAGGGCGTCGCGATCGCGACGGATCGAGCCGCGGCGGGAGGGCGACGGCGGTAGGCGAACGTCCCAAGGTCGGGGACCGCCGCGAACCCCCGACCGGCCTCCGAGACTCCCAGCGTCTCGGCGTGGCCGATCACCAGCACGCCGTCCGGCGCCAGCAGCCGGTCGAGATTGGCCTCGGCGCGGGCGCGGGCGTCGCGGGAGAGGTAGATCAGCAGGTTCCGGCAGAAGACGACGTCGTAGCGCGGTTCGCCCGCCAGAAGGGTCGGGTCAAGGACGTTGCCGACGTGGAAGCGAACGGAGTCGCGGATCGCCGGGACGACCTCGAACCCGTCGCCGCACTTGCGGAACCAGCGGGCGACGCGGTCCTCGGCCACCCCGCGAAGCGCGGCGGCCGAGTAGACTCCGCGGCGGGCGCGCTCCAGCCGTCGGGCCGCGACGTCCACCGCGTCGACGCGCCGACGCGACGGCGGCAGCCCGGCCTCGTCGAGCGTCATGGCGATCGAGTACGGCTCCTCGCCCGCCGCGCAGGGGAGGCTCAAGACGCGCGGGGGCTCGCGCGACGGCCGGGACGTCCAGCCCTGGCGGACGAACTCCTTGAGGAAGTTGAACGGCCGCCCGTCGCGGAAGAACCACGACTCCGGGACCGTCACCTCCTCGACCAGCTCTTGCAGTTCCTCCGGGCTGATCGCGAGCAGTTCCGCGTAATCCCCCAGCTCGACCAGCCCGACCGCCCGCATCCGCGCCGCCGCGGCGCGCGGCGCCATCCCCGGGCCGACCGAGGACCGATCCAGCCCCAGCCGCTCGCTCAAGATCGCGTCGATGATCCGCAGAGGGTCGGACATGGCGTTGGAATCAAGCGAGCCTCATGTAAGATCGCCGGGCGCGTCGGGGGCCGGCGTCAAGGGCGCCGCTTTTTCGAGTTGGAACCGTAGGTCGTCGTATAGCTCGTCATAGGTCATGCATTGGATGTAACGTGAATTGACCAAGACACTGTTGCGCCGCCGTTCCAGTCGTTTCCTCTCGAAGTCCGACAACCCTTGCGTGCGGCCGACGACCAACATCCCGTGGTATTTGAACCCCGGCTCGCGGGGAAATCGCGCGTGCAAAGTGTCCGATCCATCGATGTCGTACAGCTTCCAAAACCAATTTCTCGCGTTCCTCGGCGGGATAAGCGTACAGCGCCATCTCCGCCCGGCGGTGCAGCCACACGCCCTTGATCCGCGTCTCCGACATCGCCTCGGCCTCCCGACCTGGACGAGAATCCCGCCGTCCTTACCCATGATTGTACACCGCGGCGCCGGGAAGTCGCCGGCCGTCCCTTAATCGAGATAGCTCCAGCGCCGATCCTCGAAGTTCCAGATCTTCCGGCCGTACGGCGGCAGGACGTACCAGAAGAGGGACGAGTGATTCTCGCCGTAAAAATACCGAAATCGGTTCCACGGCCCCAGGCAATGCTTGGCGGGCGGAACGGACGGCGGATATCGCGGCGCGAGTTCGTCGAGGCCCTTGGGATACCCGCCGTTGGCCTCGCGGTACGCCTCGCAAGCCGCGATGACCCGCCGGGCGTTCGACTCGGCGACGCGACTCTGAACGGCGTCGTTGGCCAAGGCGAGCGCCAGCGTCAAGACCGGGATCGCGGCCCTCGCCAGCGCGAGCCGCCAACCGGGACGCTTGATCGCGCTTCTCGCGAGGCTGACGACGAACCAGATCGGACAAACCAGGAACGACGCCATGCACGCCCCGGCGAACGCCGCGTCCCAGAGCAGCAGGACGACGGCACCGGCGAGCCCCCGGCCGACGGCCTCGAGGAAGAAGGGCCGCCGCCGAGAAGAGCGGCGGACCACGAAGACCACGAGCAAGCAAAACACATGGAACGACGCAAGCACCGCCACGAACGCCGTCGGGATGTCGATCACGGCTTCTCGCCTCCAAGGGGGAGGGCCTTTCGCGTCCTCGACCGACATGGTAACAGTTCATGATCCGATTCTTCCCCGCCGATCGGGACGCCGCAAGTTTCCGAGGGACCGCCATGAACCGTCGCGAATGCCTCAAGACGACCTCGGCCCTGCTGGGATGGCCCGCGCTGGCGACCGTCGCGGGGTCGGTTCGAGCCGCGAACGTCGAATGGCCCGCCTACGAGGACGCGCTGCGGGACCGGCTCTGGATGTGGGGGCACGACTCGGGCGTCTACGACGGGCCCGACGGACCTTACAACATCCCCTTGAGCCCGCCGATCGGCATGGCCGACGCCATCAAGTCGATGGGGATCCCCAACGTCTGCGCGATCCGCGACGGCGCGCCCGACGCCGCGTACCGCGAACAGTTCCGCGACGTCAAGCGCGTCGCCTGGAAGCTGGCCGCGGGATCGAACGAGTCGTATCGGAGCTTGAAGGATTACGTCTTCGGCCTGCGCGACGTCATGCCGAACCTCACCGGCTACTACCTGGACGACTTCTTCCGCTTCGGCGACCGTCCGGATTTCGACCGGAACTCGGAGACCGAGCCGGCCCCCGCGTCTTTGTCGATGGAGGAGATGGAGCGGCTCCGCGCCGAGACGCTGGCCTACCGTCGGCGGCTCGACCTGGCGATGGTCCTGTACACCCACCAGTTGTGCCCGGCGATCAAGCCCCTGGTCCGCTTCGCCGACGTCGTCTCGCTCTGGATCTGGGACGGCGCCGACGTCGCCCGGATCGAGGCCAACTTCCGCAAGTACCGCTCCCTCGTCCCCGACAAGCGCACGCTTCTGGGGATCTACATGTGGGACTTCGGCGGCGCCAGGGAACTCGACGAGCGGTTCATGACGAAGCAACTCGACCACGCCCTCGCGCTCTACAAGGAGGGCCAGATCGAGGGCATGATCTTCCACTGCACCCCGCTGTGCAACAAGGGCCTCGCCGCCGTGGACCAGGCGCGGGACTGGATCGCCCGCCACGGCGGAGAGAGTCGGAAGGGGTCGTAGAGGACGGATACGACCCCGGTGCGGACGTCACGCCTCCTCACCAGATCCGGATGATCCCATACGCATCGACGGCCGGATCGGCGCTGACGAGGGGGACGCCCTCGACTTGAGCTTGGGCCACGAGCATGCGGTCGAACGGATCGCGATGGTGCCAGGGCAGGACGGACTGCCGTTCGGCGTGTTCGAGAGTTATGGGTAGGACGGCAAGGTCCAGGTCGGTCATCGCCCGAATCATCCATTGACGGTAGGGGAGCGAAAGGGGAAGCCTCCCCTTGCCGACCTTGATCGCGATCTCCCAGAGCGTCGCCGCGCTGACGAGGAGTTCGTTTGCGGCGTCGCTCAAGCGCGACATCGCGGCCGGGGTGATTTTGCTCGGTTCGTCGGCGGACCATATCAGCGCGTGCGAATCGAGGAGCAGCCGCATCACATGTAGTCCTCGAAATCCTCGAGCGGGTCGTCGAAACGGTCCATCGACAAGACCGTCCCCTTCAGGGTGCCGAACTTCCTGGCCTTGCGCGCGGGCGGGACCGCCGGGACCAGGCGGGCGACGGGGCGGTCGTCCTCGGTGATGACGACCTCCTCGCCCGGGTTCAGGCGGTGGATCAACTCCGACAGGCGGTCCTTGGCCTCTTCGATCGTGATGGTCGTCATGGCGCGCTCCCGAATCGTGACGCCGGGGAAGGGCTCGAATGGGATCGCCGACCGACTCGGATCCGCGTGCCCCGCCCCCTTATTCTATCCAGCCCGGCCGCCATGATCCGATGTCAAAGGCCGTCGAGCAAGTCGGGGGCGATCGCGATGAACCTTCGGCAAAGCGTCTCCAGGCAGCCGACGACGACGTCGCGGTCGACATCCGCCAGGTCGCTCCAATACGTCTGCGCGGAAATCCCGAAGAAGGCCAGGGCGGAACCGTGGTTCACGACGCAAAGGCCCTCGTCATCGGTGATGTCATGACTGTACGTTAATTGATGGAACCGCCCGGCGAGGTCGACGTAGGTGTGAAGCGACCATCGCCCGAGGGCGACACGGTAGCGCCACGCGCCTTCATCGATCTCGAGCCCGTCGTCCCCGAACATCGAGCGGAACGCCCTCCGGACGGGTTGGGCCAGCGCCTTTCGCTTCAGCCTCCGGCGGGCCCCGGATCGGAAGTCGTCCCGAATCGCCCACTCCGGATGACCCTCCGGATCAGCCGCAAGCCTCGCCTTCAACGACTCGAAATCGCTTAAGACAACGTGATCCGTTCGTGTCATTGGGTCGTCCGCCGCCTCGGCGGCCCTGGGCACCCAGCGTTTGACGAGGGCCGCGGCGAGCGCGTACCGCTCGGCCACCGAGAGACGCTCCATGACAGCCATCGCCCGGCCCCCAGGTCCCGAGGGGAAGGTGCGAAGGGTGGGGAACCCCTCGTCGATCTCGGTTCGAAACTCCGTCCGGGACCACTGGAAGAGCCTCGTCTCGAAGACCTCGCGCGTCTCGTCATTGGTCATCGAAATCGTCCCGCGGTTGAACGGCCGCCGCTTGGCCAACGCGCGATCGGCCCCGCCTTCGCGCCAGCATAATATCCGTCCGGACAGGCGCGTTTCAAGAAGCGAATCGGCGTCGGCGCGGGTCTCGGGCCGAGCCCAGGGGCGGCGCGGGCCGGGTGGCCCGAGAGGATTGATCCCCCTGGGCGACCCGGCCAATATTGTGTTTGGGACTCGCTTCGGACGGGGTCGAGGGGCGTCAGGAGGCGGTCGCGGCGGCGGGCTTCTTGACCGCGGCGCGATCGCCGCGGCGGGCGGGCTCGCCGTCGAGCCGCCAGGCGGTCTCGCCGTGCTGGCTGAGGTCGAGGCCCTCGACCTCCTGCTCGCGGGAGACGCGGAGCGGGATGATCATGTCGGTGACCTTGTAGAGGGCCAGCGACCCCAGGAAGGCGAACGCGGAAACGATCGCGAGCGCGATCAGGTGATTGACGAACGTCGTCGTCTCGCCGTACCAGAGGCCCACGTCCCGGGCGAAGACGCCCGTCAAGATCATGCCGACGATGCCGCCGACGCCGTGGCAGGGGAAGACGTCCAGCGTGTCGTCCAGGGTCGACCTGGTCTTCATCGAGACCGCCAGGTTGGAGACGACGGCCGCCGTCAGGCCGATCACCAGGCTGTGTCGGATCGTGACGAGGCCCGCGGCCGGCGTGATGGCGACCAGTCCGACGACGGCGCCGATGCAGGCCCCCATCGCCGAGGGCTTCCGACCGCGCGCCCAGTCGAGGAACAGCCAACCCAGCATCGCCATGGCCGAGGCCGTGTTGGTCGTGGCGAACGCCAGCACCGCGACGTCGTCCGCGGCCAGGGCCGAGCCGGCGTTGAAGCCGAACCAGCCGAACCAGAGCATGCCGGTGCCGAGCATCACGTACGGAATGTTGGCCGGCTCGTGCGCGACGTTGTTCGCGTGGGTCTGGCGGCGGCCCAGGATCATCGCGCCCGCCAGGGCCGCGAAGCCCGCCGAGATGTGGACCACCGTCCCGCCGGCGAAATCCTTCACCCCCCACTGGGCGAAAAGCCCCTGGGGATGCCAGGTCATGTGGGCCAGCGGCGAGTAGATGACCAGGCTGAAGAGCACGACGAACAGCAGGTAGGCCGAGAACCGCACCCGCTCCGCGAACGACCCCGTGATCAAGGCCGGCGCCAGGACCGCGAACTTGAGCTGGAACATCGAGAACAGCAGCAGCGGAATCCCCATCTTCACCGCCGAGGCGCCCTCGCCCAGCGTGATCGTGGCGGCGACGTCATGATCGAACATGAAGAACGTGCGGGGATCGCCGATGATCCCGCCGACGTCGTCGCCGAAGGCCAGGCTGAACCCGACGAAGATCCAAAGCAAACTGATCACGCCCAACGCGATGACGCTTTGGAGCATGGTCGACACGACGTTCTTGCTACGGACCATGCCGCCGTAGAAGAAGGAGAGGCCCGGCGTCATCAGGAGGACCAGGGCGGACGCGGTCAGCATCCAGGCCACGTCGCCCGCATTCGGCTCGCCGCCGGCCGGCATCTCCCGACCCATGTCGAACGGGACCAGGGCGAGGGCCGCCAGGACGACCAGGAGGAGAAAGGGGGTCACTGCGCGCTTCATGGGCGATTCCTTCTAATTCATAGGCAGAGGCGAGACCGAGAGACTCGCCGCGGGCGAGGGGCCGTCGTCGGCCCCAGGCGACGATCGCGAACGTAAACCGGGACGCGATCAAGGTTTCGACGACGAATCGCGGCGCCGCCGCCGAAGCGGTTCGGCCCCGACTCGAAACTCGAGCGGAGTGGGCGTCGCAACGGGCGCGCCGAAAAACCTCGCGGCCCCGGTTTGTTTTCCAGGCTTGCGGGAATCTCGCGGCGGCGGGAGGTCGCGGGCCGTCGTCACGCGGTCGGGGCGTCGAGGACGCGGGCGACCAGGAGGAGTTGGACCATGCCGGAGCCGATCTCGGCGACGCCGCCCAGATAGGGGGCCGTGGGGATCGGCACGGGGGTCGGGACGAAGGCGGCGGGGTCGACCGTGGCCAGGTCGTCGACGTCGGCGGCGAGCAGGCCCAACAGGGCGCGCGGGGAGTCGGTCGCGCGGGGGTCGGCTCGGCGGTCGGCCAGGATGACGCGGGTGTTGAGGCGGTCGGGGGCCGGCTCGGCGCCCAGGAGGACTCCGACGTCGAGCACCGTGACGACCTCGCCGCGGTAGTCGAACACTCCCGCCAGGTGGGCCGGGGCGTGGGGGAGGGGGCGCAGGCGGACCCGCGGCACCACCTCCGCCACCCTCGCGGCGTCGATCGCGTACCGTCGGCCGCCGGCCCGGAACATCAAGATCAGCATGCGACCGCCTCCGATCGAACCGCGACCGGGGTCAGCACGGCGCCGCGATCGGTCGGTCGGCGCCGACGGAGAACCGCGAGACCTCGTCCTTCAGGTCGCCGACCGCGTCGCGCAGATGGTCGGTGGCGCTGTTGAACTCGCGGATGGAGGCGGTGGTCTTGCCGGCGACCTCGCTGAGCCTGAGCATGGCCTCGCGGATCTGGTCGGCGCCCTGGGACTGCACCCGCATCCCCTCGGTCAACTGGCCGAACCGCTCGTCGACCCCCTGGACGCCGGCGATGACCTCGCCGAGCCTGCCGCCGATCCGCTGGACCTCGGCGACCACGGTCCGCACCTGCTCGCTGAACTTGTCCATCTCCATCACCCCGGCGGAGACGCTGTACTGCATCTCCTTGACCATCCGCTCGATGTCGAGCGTGGCGACGGCCGTCTGATCGGCCAGGCGGCGGATCTCGCGGGCGACGACCAGGAAGCCCAGGCCGTACTCGCCGGCCTTCTCGGCCTCGATGGCCGCGTTGATGGAAAGCAGGTTGGTCTGATCGGCGACCTTGGTGATGGTGGTCACCACCACGTTGATGTTGGCGGCGCGCTCGCTGATGACCGAGAGCTTCGAGCCGATCGAGCCGGTGGACTCGGCGAGCTGGCGCATGGTGTGGTCCATGCCGACCAGGCCGTCGCGGCCGGTCGCCGCCTGGCGGGCCGTCTCGCGGACGACCTCGCCGGCCTCGGTCATGGTCTTGAGCAGCTCCTGGCTCGTCGCCGAGATCTGGTTGACCGCCGCGGCCGCCTGATTGGTGCTGGCGCCGTACTGGTAGACCGCCTGCTCCTGCTGCTTGGAGGTCGCGGCGATCTCGGTGGCCGTGGAGAGCAGGGCGATGCTCGACTTCTGGATCCGGCCGATCAACCCGCGTAGGTCGACGGTCATCTTGCGGACGGCCGAAAGCAGCAGGCCGACCTCGCCGGGGGCGTGCCCCTGGCAAGTGGCCGTCAGGTCGCCTTCGGCGACGCGCTCGGCCAAGACCGCGGCCTGGCGGATCGGGCGGGTGATCGAGCGGGCCATCTTCCAGGCGGCCAGGGCCACCGCCAGGGCCGTCACGGCCAGCAAGGCGCGGGCGGCCCGGTATTGCTGGGTGATCAGGGCGAAGGCCTCGCCGCGATCCTGCTTGACGTTCAGACCCCAGCGGAGCGTCGGAACGTGCGACCACGCGGCGATCACCTGTTCGCCGCGGTAGTCCGGCCCGGCGCCGTAGCCATGCCCCCCCAGGGTCGCCAGTTGGGTCGCCTCGCCGGCCTCGCCGCCGAAGGGGACGTGGTAACGGAACGCGGCGCCGCGCATGTGCCGCAGCGGGCAGACGTAGATCATCTCCTCCCCGCGACGCATGCCGACGACCGCCTCGCCGGTCTCCCCCAGGCCGCTGTAGTCGCGGAATCGGCGAGAGATCTCCGCGTTGCTTACCGAGATGGCGGCCACGCCGACCAGGACGCCGTCCTTGAGCACCGGCCGGGTCAGGAACATGGTCGGATCGGCCAGGCCGGGATACTCCTGGAAGTCGGAGACCTCGCCTTGAAGGAGGAACTTCGAGCGTCGGAAGGCCGCGGCCAGTTCGCTGTCCCGCAGCGCCCCGTCCAGGAGCGACTCGCCGACGACGAGGTCGTCGTCGAACTGCGTGATCGAGCGGCCTTCGAGGTCGAAGAGATAGAGGTCGTCGTAGCCGTAGGCCTCGCACGACTGGCGAAGCTCGGCCTCGGCCCGCCGCCGCGCGTCCGGGTCCGCCGCGACGCCCCCGCCGTCGGTCTCCAGCAACCCCAACGCCGCGGCCTTCGAGGAGATGATCTGGCTGAGCGCCGCCAGGTTCTCCCGACGCTCGCGGATGAAGCCGCTGAGCTCCCGCGACTTCGACGCCGAGATCGCCAGCAGCCGGCTCTTGACCCCCTTCTCCAGGGAATGCGCCGCCAGGCGGTTGGCGACGTAGGTCACCAGCAGACACGGGACCAGCGCGATCGCCAGGAAGGCGAACGTCAGCCGGGTCGCGATGCCGAGCCGCGAGATGAACGTCCGGATCGTGCTCATGATCGTTCCAACATCCGGGTTCGAACCAGGGTTCCAGGGGCGATCGCGGGGACTCTCAGCGGGCCTCCGGCCGAGTCGAGGCGGCCTGGCGAGGAGCCGCCGGCGACCGCCACGCCATCGGCGGCGGCGGCGAGGAGGGCCCCCCGGCCGACGACGGCGGCCGCGCCGAGCCGGCGTCGCCGATCCCCGGCCCGGCGGTGGACCGCCATTCCGCCAACAGGGACCGCCAGGCCGAGACCGAACGGAATATGGGATAAGCCACCGGCCGGATCGATCGATCCAGCGCCCAGACCTCGTCGATCTGGCCGTCGCGGCGGATCTTGCCGACGCGGAACGGCCGCCAGGCGCTGATCAGTTCGTAGTCGACGGCGATGATCCCCTCGCCGGCGTTGAGGCTCTGTCGCGAGAGGTGCTCCAAAAGCTCCGACAGGTCGGTCGACTCCGCCTCCTCCACCGCCCGCGCCCAGAGCTTCACGCCGTAGTAGACCGACGCGGTCGGATCGCCGATCGTCCGGTCGCCGCCGAACCTCGCCTTGAACCGCTCGACGAACCGGCGGTTGGCCTCGCCGCCGAGCGACTGGAGGTAACCCGCCGCGACGTAGTGCCCGGCCGTCTCCTCCGAGGGGAGCCGCGGCAGGTCGCCCTCGAAGATCCGCAACGAGACGATCGGCGTCTTCTCCGGCGTCAACCCGGCGGCGGCGGCCCGCTTGAAGAAGCCGGCGTTGGCGTCCCCCGCGATCGAACTGACCACGACGTCCGCCCCCGACTCCTTAAGCGCCGCCACCAACTCGTCCACCCCGGAGCCGTCGATCCCCACGAAACCCTCGCCGACGGTCTCCAGCCCGAGCGCCTTCAACTGGTCGCGGACGACGGCGTGGACCGCGTACGAGGAGACGTCCCTGGAGCCCGCCAGAAAGAACTTCCTGGCCTTGAGCGAGTCGACGCACCACGAGACCGCCGGCATCGCCTGCTGGTTGGGGAGCGGGCCGACGCCGAACCATCCTTTCACGTCCTCCATCCCCTCGAAAAGCCCCGCGTGGATCAAAAGGACGCCGGCGGGGATGGTCACGTCGGTCATCGCCGCGCGACACGCCGACGTCAGGCCGCCGACGATCATGACCGCCTTGTCCTCCTCGATCAACCGCCGCGCGGCGCGACCGAACTCCGCCGGGTCCGAGCGGCCGTCGATGATCTTCCACGTCACGCGACGCCCCAACAGGCCCCCCGCGGCGTTGATCTCCTCAAGGGCCAGGACCTCCGCGTCCAGCATCCCCGACGCCGCGACGTCCAGCGGGCCGGACCTGGAGTGGACCAGCCCGATCACGATCGGCGCCTCCACGCCCCGGATCAGCCCCGGCAGCCAGTACGCCCCCGCGACCCCCAGGCCCGCCGCCGCCAAGGCCGCCACGCCCCACCATAGCCTCATCGCCGGCCCCCCACCCCAGGGATCGACCCCCGCGCGAGCCCGCTCCGCGCCGCCACGTCTACTATATATACCCCACGCCCACGCCGAAGACCGCAAACCCGCCGCGTTTCCCCGCGGCGACGAAACCGGACGACTCGCGAGCCCCCTGGACGCGAACCTTCGGAGCGGCCCAGACGTCGACCAGGGGGAGCCAACCGTCTATAATGGAATGATCGGCGTCGACGCCTCCAGCATGCGAAGGACCTTCATCATGGTCGCGACCTTGCGACGAACCGGCGACGGGTGGAGCCTCACCTTGGACGATCAGAGCCTAAAGGACCTGGGCTGGGACGGCGACCAGCCGCTCAAGATCGAGAAGACCGCCGATGGGCGGGGGCTGGTCCTCACGTCCGCGGCCGGGGGAGACGCCGAATCCGCGCGGCTGGCGCGCGTCCGCGAGATCGGCGCGAGGCTCACGGATCGTCACGAAAGCGTCTTGAGGAAACTCGCCGAATGAATCCGGACTTTCTGACAGTCGCGGAGGTCGTCGAGCTTCATCGGATTCAGATCGAGCGTTGCGGCGGCTCCGACGGAATCCGCGACCCCGGCCTACTCTCCTCGGCGGTCGCCCAGCCCCAGGCGGCCTTCGGCGGCGAATTCCTGCATGAAGACCTCTTCGCCATGGCCGCCGCCTATCTGTTCCACATCGTCAAGAACCATCCGTTCATCGACGGCAACAAGCGAACGGGCTTCGTCGCGGCGCTCGCGTTCCTGGAGTTGAACGGCCTCGCCCTGGAAGAGGCCCCCAGCGAAAGCCTGTACGAATCCACGATCGCCGTCGCCGAGGGCCGGATGGACAAGGCCGAACTCGCCGAGGCGCTTCGCGCGCTCCCATGGGCGCCGACGCCGGGGGCGTGACAGTCGATTCACCCCGACCAGTTCTCCGGGATGATCTCGTCGCGGGTTTGAAGATGGACGGAGAGACCGCGGCGGCGGAGGGCGTCGCGGAGGCGGAGGAAGGCGGACTGGGCGGCCGGGACGTCCGGGAAGCTCAGCCAGCCGACGAACTGGCCGTCCTCGATCCGCGGCCGCGCCGCCAGCGGGCCGGACTGGCGCGCGACGTCGAAGGCGTCGATGACCCAGCGCAGGGTCGCGCCCAAATCGGCGTACTCGGCCGCGCGGGCGACCGCCGAGCGCAAGGGCCACGAGACGACCATGCAGACGCTCAAGGTTGACCCCTCGGCGTCCTCGGCCGCCGTCGCGAACCGGATCCAGATCAGCTCCACCTCGACCTGCTGGAAGATCCCCGGCGGCTCGGCCCGCGTCTCGACGTCCGCGTCCGTCTCATCGCCGCCGCCGGAGCCGAAGTTGAAGGGGAACCGCTCCTGGGTGAAGAAGAATCCCGGCCCCGCCGCGGAGGACGTCCAGGGCGCGGACGTCGCCGCGGCGACGGGCGACGGCGGGGCCGGGTCGCCGTCGGCCGTCGCCTGAAGCACCTCGAAGGCGCGCGCGACGATCCGGAAGGCCCACTCGTCGCCCCCCATGTCGGGGTGGTGTTTTTTGGACTTTTCGCGGAAGGCGTCGTGGATCTCCTCCGCGGTCGCCCCGGCCGAGACCCCCAGCACCGCGCGGGGGTCGAACGGAAAATGATGAATCATGAACGTGCCCCGCCACGGACGAGAGGGATCGACGACCGCCGACGGATCTCCGTCCGGCAATCCTCACGCCGATCCCGCGTCGGCGCGTCGGGAATCGCGTCGGGCCGCCGCACCCGTGATCGTGACGTCGGGGCCGGCTATCCTGCAAGACGGGTCGGGCGGAGACTCGACGTCGCGAGCCGCCTGGCCCTCCCGCCCCGCCAAGAGGAGACAGCCATGTTGCAACGCGCGCGATCCCGCCTGGGGCTCGCCACCGCCCTGGCCTTGCTGGGGGCCGCCGCCGCCGCGGCCGACGACGCCGACCGCGTCATCGTGATCGCCGCCGGCGCCCCCCCCGCCGAGAAACGCGCCGCGGAGGAACTCCGCGACGTCCTGGCCGAGGCGACCGGGGGCCGCCCCGAGATCGTCGCCGAGGCCCCCGCCGGCCGACCGGCCATCGCCGTCGGGAAGGCGTCGGGCCTGAAGACCGACGGACTGGGCGACGAGGACTTCACCATCCGCGCCAAGGACGGCTCCGTCGCCATCGCCGGCGGATCGCCCCGCGGCACGCTCTACGGCGTCTACTCCTTCCTGGAGGACGAGTACGGCGTCCGCTACCTCACCGCCGACCATGTAAGCGTCCCCAAGGCCGATCCCGCCAAGGTCGTCGCCGACTTCGAACGGACCTTCCATCCCCGCTTCTCCTGGCGCTACTCCTACTACGGCGCCAACCAGTCCCACCCCGAACTGGCCGCGCGGCTGCGCAACAACGCCGTCTCGATCCCCCCCGAGCTGGGGGGCCACAGCGCCTGGTCGCTAATCTCGCACTCGGTCACCAACTGGATCGCCGTCGCCAAGCTGGGCAAGGAACACCCCGAGTTCTTCAGCCTCCGGGACGGCAAGCGCCGGGCGAACATGAAGGACGACCACTTCGGCGAGGGGGGGACGCAACCCTGCTTCTCCAACCCCGAGGTCAAGCGGCGGATCATCGCCGGCGTGCTGGCCGACCTGGAACGCAAAAACCAGAACGACGGCGTGATCAGCATCAGCCAGAACGACAACATGCAGTATTGCCAGTGCCCCGACTGCGCCGCGATCGACGAGCGCGAGGGGACGCACATGGGCTCGCTTTTGGCCCTCTTGAACGAGGCCGGCGAGGCCGTCGCCAAGGTCCGCCCCGGAGTGTGCGTGGGGACGCTGGCCTACCAGCACACCCGCAAGCCCCCCAGGACGATGAGGCCGGGGCCCAACGTCGCCATCCAGCTCTGCAGCATCGAGGCTTGCCAGGTCCACCCGCTCGACGACCCCTCCTGCGAGTTGAACCGCGACTTCTGCTCCGACCTGGACGGCTGGTGCAAGATCAGCGACAAGGTCTACGTCTGGAACTACAACGTCGACTTCACCAGCTACAACCTGCCGTGCCCCAACATCGAGATCATCGGGGCGAACGTGAAGTACCTGGCGCGCAACGGCGTCCGCGGCGTCTTCATGCAGGCGGCCGGCGGCGCCCACAACACCGAGCTGTGCGACCTGCGCAACTACCTGATCTCCCGGATGATCTGGGATCCGTCCCGGGACCCCGCCGAGATCATCGACGAATTCACCGACCGCCACTACGGCGAGGCGGCCGACGACGTCCGGGCCTACGTCCGGCTGATCTGCGCGACCCCTCGCGAAAAGGGGATCCACCGCCTCTGCTTCGGCACCGCCGCCGATTACGGCTACGACGACGACGCGGGCCGAAAAGCCCTCGCCATCCTGGAGCGCGGGATGAAGAACGCCGAGACCCCCGAGATCCGCGACCGGGTCGAGAAGCTGACCATCGGCCCCCGCACGATCCTGCTTGAGCAGCCGTTCGCCCGCTGGGTGATCGCCCACCAGGGCGCGATCGGCTCCGGGGCGATCAAGGAATTGCCGCCGGAAGCCTACGAGGGCAAGGAGGCCGAGATTCGCGAGCTGTTCCGGCTCTACGACAAGCACGGCGTCGACCGCTTCTCCGAGGGGCTCGCCGCCGCTCCCCTGAAGGCGGCGCTCCCCGCGTCGTTGCGGGGGTCGCGCGAAGGCGAGTGAAACGCGCGGGGCCGCGGCGAGAGGACTCGCCGCGGCCCCGAATCGAAGGATCGAATCGCGTCAGCCCACGGACGACGACACGAAGTTCGGATCGTTGATCCGGGCGTAGGGGCCGTAGATGTCGATGTCGGAGAAGGTGTTGCCCCGCGACTTGACGATCACCACGTCGCCGTTGGCCACCTCGTCGCCGATGTAGCTGATGACCGTCGAGCGGATGTCGGAGTAGAGGGTCTGGAACTCGTTCGGGGCGTAGAACTGGACCGAATCGGTGATGTAGCTGGTCAGGCCGTTGCCGTTGGCGTACGGCAGGCGGTTGATCTGCCGGCCGATCTGCATCGAGGCGCGGTTGTAGGCGGCCTGGCTGCCGTTGCTCCGACCGAACTGCAGCACGGCGTTATGGACGCCGACGAGGACGCTGTTGTACGTCCTGGTGTTCAACTGCGCCACGCCCGGCACGTTCGACCACTGACCGCCGTTGCCGCCTTGAGCCGCGGGCCGCGCGACGACGACCGGCTGGGCGGCGTAACCGCCGCCGTAGTACCCGTTGTGGCCGCCGCCGTTGTGCCCCGCGTTGTTGGGCGTGATCAGGCCGGCGAGGTCGGCGTCGGAGAAGGGACGGCCCGGCGACTGGAGGATGACGACGTCGCCGTTGGCCACCTCGTCCTGCAGGTAGCTGATCAGGGTCGAGCGGATGTCGGAGTAGAGGTTCCGGAACTCGTTGGGATTGTAGTACTGGACCGCGCCGACGATCTCGTCGGTCAGGCCGTTGCCGTTGGCGAACGGCAGACGGTTGACCTGGTTGGCGATCTGCATCTCGGCGCGGGCGTAAGCGGCCTGGCCGCCGTTGCTCCGGCCGAACTGCACCACCGCGTTGTGGATGCTCACGAGGACGTTGTTGTACGTCCTCGTGTTCGTCACGCCCTGGCCCTGGGCGTTCAGGCCGCCGTACACGGCCCCCGCTCCCGCCGCGTTGAGGACCAGTCGGTCTTCCAGCTTGCCGTCCAGCGACGGCGCGAACGCATGCTTCTTCGACTTCATCGGTGCATCTCCTGGACTGTCGATTCGAGAGGCCGAACTGATGGGTCTCGCGAGGCTTCTTCCGTTCAGACTCGGGAGGCGGACCACCCACCCCAAACCCTCGGGGTCAGCCATTCGCTAACATCGTGCCAATGCGTCTCAGACTCGCGATCTTACCCATCTTGAAACTACGGAACCGTTACGTTAGCACGATCGCTCGAATGAAGGGAAGCCGCCACCGCCGGAAAATCGAAAGAATCTGGCGTGACCCGACGCCTCGCCGCCGGCCGTCGCGGTTCGAAACGACGGCGAGGCCGCGGCGAGCGGTCTCGCGGCGGCCTCGTCGAAGGTTCCAGCGGCGTTCGAGTTCCGGCGGAGCGAGTCCGCCGCCGGGGCGCGTCAGCGCAGCACCGTCTGATTGAACGCGCGGGAGTCCGGGGGGGCGAGGATGTCGGTGTCGGAGAAGTTGATCAGGCCCGGCGGCCTCATGACGTGGATTTCGCGCGCGGTCGCCAGATCGCGAATATAGGCGCTCGCCGTCGCGCGGACGTCGCCGTAGAGGATCTCGGCCTCGCTCGGCTGGTAGAACTGGATCGCATCGACGACCTCGGCGGTCAACCCCCGCGAGTTGGCGTAGGGGATCAAGTTGATCTGTCGACCGATCAGACTGGCGGCGCGGTCGTAATCGGCCTGGGTCCCGGCGCTTTGGCCGAACTGGGTCGTCGCCTTGTGGACGTTCACCAGGATGCTGTTGTACGTCCTGGTGCTGAAGGTCGGGATGCGGGGAGGGGTGGTGGTGGCCGCCGGGTTCCAGAGGACGGACGGGAACGGGAACGTCATGCCCTCACGCGCGTGGGGGCCGAAGAAGTCGGAATCGGTGCTGGCGTGCTGCCGCGACTTCATGACGAGGACGTCGCCGTCGACCGCCCGGCCGCGCAGGAAGTCGACCGTGGTCGCGTGGATGTCCTGGTAGAGTTGCCGGAACTCGTTCGGCTGGTAGAACTGGATGGCGTCGGCGACCTCGGCGGTCAGTCCCTGCTCGGTGGCGAACGGCACGCGATCGAGTTGGCGGGCGATCTGCATGGCGGCGCGGTCCACGGCGGCCGGACCGCCGTCGCTTCTGCCGTATTGCACGACCGCCTTGTGGACGTTGACGAGGATGTTGTTATACGTCCTCGTGTCGATGGTCTGCACGGGCTGGCCGTCCGTGCCCGCGACCTGCGCGACCGCGACGGTCCCGGCCGCGCTTAAGACCTGACGCGCCTCAAGCCGGCCGTCCAGCGACGGCGAGAACTTGTGCTTCCCCGACCCGTTCTTCATCGGAACGTCTCCCGGACTGTTTTCGAGTGGATCGAACCAACGGACGCCGCGGCGGTCGACCCTCCGGGCGCGGGCCGCCGACGTCCTCTCCAAAACCCCGGGGACGTCCTGTCCTCCGGCTTCAAGCCATCGAATCACGGATGTGGAACGATTGATTCGTTCAGGGCCCGGACGCCGACGCTCCCGACGAGTCGACCAGGCCGCCGCTGATGCCGAGGATGTAGGCGTCGTAAAGGAAGCTGTTTTCCGGATTGTGGATCCGGGCGTCGTCGCCGACGAGGTCGGCGTCGGAGAAGAAGCTCTGCGGCGTGGTGCGGACCAGCAGCCGGCCCTCGTCCACCTCGTGGCCCAGATAGACGATCAGGGTCTGGCGGATGTCGCCGTAGAGCTTGCCGGCCTGGTGAACGCCGTAGGACGGCAAAGCCCCCGTGACCCTGTCGACCAACCCGCTCTGGCGAGAGTACGGAATGGTCCAGAGTTGGCCGACGATCTGCCTGGCGGCGCGGTCGTAGGCGGCCGGCGAGCCGTCGCCACGACCGAGTTGAACCGTCGCCATGTGGATGCCCGTCAAGACGCGGCTGTACTGCCTCGTCATCAGGATCGCTTGCCGCGGGGCGGGGGGGTGGTGGTGGACCTGGCTCGGGACCAAGCCGCCGGGGGCCGTCCCGACCCCGCTAAGCACCAGCCGATCCTCCAGCCGACCCTCCAGGACCGGCGTGAACGCGCGCTTCCTTGAACCCATTGGACGGGCCTCCCTCCCTGGCCGGCGCTCCGACGTCCGGAGACGACGGTCCTCGCGGACGCCTCGCCTCACAACGCCTTGATCGCTTCAAACCGTCGAATCCCTTCGGTCGCCGATCTCGCGACGCTCGGTCGCCCCCTTCGTTCGAGGGGCTCACGTCGATACCATAGCACGAGCGTTCGAAGACGAAGCCCCGACCGCCGCGATCCGAGATCCCGAAAACGCGCCAACCGGCGCGACCCCCAACGTCGACCGCCGCGACGATGTTCCACGCGACGGCCGACCCTTATAATGGGCGGCTCGACGACCCGGCGGCGGGCGACGTCGCGCGGGCCCAGGGGACGGGTGGTTTCCAAGGACGAGACGAGTCGAAAACGGTCTTCCCCCCTCGCGGGGGAAGACAGACCGCGAAGCGGTCAGATGAGGGGGATGACGAACCGGAGGACCGTCGGCGTCCGAAAGCAAGCCCGATCGGCTTGGGATCCCGACGGCCTCTCGCGCGTCCCCCCCTCATCCGGCCCTCCGGGCCACCTTCCCCCGCGAGGGGGGGAAGGGCGTTCGTCGCCCACGTCTCCAAAACGAATCGATGGCGATGGGGACGGACGAGGCGATGGACTACGCGACCTGGTCGCGCCGGGTGATCGACCTGGCCGAGGCGCTCTCAAGGCTGACGGCCCGGGCCGAGGCCGCGGGACTCCCCGCGCCCCAGGCGGCCTGGCGCGCCAACCTCTACCAGAAACTGGTCCCCCAGGCGTCCGACGCCCCCTACCTGATCGTCGCCGTGGCCGGCGGCGCCAACATGGGCAAAAGCACCGTGTTCAACCACCTGGTCGGACACCCCGCCAGCCGGGTCCACCACAACGCGGCCGAAACCAAGCACCCCGTCGCGCTCTTGCCCAGGGGCTTCGCCGACCGCCACGACCTCGCCAAGGTCTTCCCCGGCTTCTCGCTTCAACCCTGGACCAGCGAGGACGACGCCGTCGCCGAGGGCCGCCACGACGGCCTGATCTGGCGCGAAGACCCCTCCGGCGCCCAACCCGCGAACCTGGTCCTCCTGGACACCCCGGACGTCGACGCCGCCCTCCCCAACAACTGGAAGCTGGCCGAGGCCATCACCCACTCCGCCGACGTCGTCGTCGCCCTTCTGACCCAGCAGAAATACAACGACGAGAAGATCCGGCGCTTCTTCCGGATCGCCGCCGACGCCGACAAGACCGTCCTGGCCGTCGTCAACATGGTCGAATGGCCCGACGACCGCGACCACTGCCGGGGCTGGCTGACGACCTTCGCCAGGGGGACCGGCGCCAACCCCTTGCACGCCTACGCCGTCCCCCGCGACCGCGCCGCCGCCCGCGACGGCCGACTCCCCTTCCACCCCCTCTCGCCCCTCGCCACCGACCCCCGCGCCGACCTCGCCGAGTTGCACTTCGCCGACATCAAGATCCGCTCCCTCCGCGGCGCCTTGCGCCAGGCGCTCGACCCCGACGAGGGAATCCCCGCCCATCTCCGCGACCTGGAACGCCAGTCCGACGAGAACCGTCAGGCCCGCGCCGTGATCCATCAAAAGGTCCAGGTCAAGGTCGACCTCCCCCGACCGCCGGGCCACGTCGTCGCCGAAGAGATCTGGCGCTGGCTGGAGCCCCGCCGGACCTGGTTCGACCGCAAGGTCCACGGCGCCTACGGAGCCCTGGGCCGCGCCGTGGCCCGCTGGCTCCCCGGCGCCGTCGAGCCCGCGGAGGACGAGGCCCGCTTCCTCGCCGAGGAGAAGACCCAACTGAGCCGGGCGCTTGAGACCATCTACAACGACCTGGAGGCCGTCCACCGCGTCGGCGCCCCGGCCCTGCGGCGGGAGCTGCAACCCCTGATCGCCGGCGACCAGCGCCGACGGGCCTTCGAGGAGTTGCAAGCCCGCCTCGACGCCGCGCCGTTGGCCACCGAATCGTACCGCCGCGCCATCGCCGAGCGGCTGGAGACGTTCGAGGCCGAGCACCCCCGGATGATGCGGGCGATCGAGTGGGGACTGGTCGCCACCGCGGTCGCGCGGCCGGCCTTGACGATCGGCATGTTCGGCGCGGCCGACGTCGCCTCGGGCCCGCTGTTCCAGGCCGGCGGCCACGCCATCGGCCAGGTCTTCTTCGACGTCGCCGCCGGCTCGGCCCTGACCGCGGGGGGGGAGGGAGCCTTCGCCCGCCTCGCCGGCCCCGCGCGGGCCTTGATCGGCGACCTCTTCGCCGCCTTCTACCGCGAACGAGCCGAACTCCTCGCCCGCGTCGTCGACGACTGCGTCGTCGGCCGCCACCTCGACCGCATCGAACGCCTCGCCGCCCTGGGCGAGTCCCCCGACTTCCAAACCGCCTACAAGCTCGCCGCCGAACTCTCCCGCGAACTCGACGCCCTCGAAGAGCCGCCCCCCGTCGCCGCCGCCGCCGCGCGGGGGGGTTGATTCGGTTCGTGGATTCGAGTCGACTCGGATCGGGTCGCGGCGACCCCCGGCTGACGAGCGATTCGCCGCCGAAACGCGCCGAGGGAGATCCAGGCGATGAACCGATCGAAGTCCCGCGCCGCCGTGGCGATCGTCGCGCTTCTGCTGGGAACGGGAACGACCCGCGCCGAGGAGGCCCCGCCCCCCTTGAAGGCCGATGACTCCTTCTTCCCCTTCGTCCTCCCCTGGGACGACGCCTCGCCGGGCGTCTCCAACGTCTCCAACCTCGTCCCCGCGCCAGCCGGCAAGGACGGGCCGATCCACGTCAGGGACGGGCACCTTTACGAAGGCGACGAACGGATCCGGTTCCTCGGCGTCAACTTCTGCTTCGGCGCCAACTTCCCCACCCACGACGCCGCCGACAAGGTCGCCGCCCGCATGGCGAAGTTCGGAATCAACTGCGTCCGCTTCCACCACATGGACACCTCGATCTCCCCCGACGGCCTGCTCAAGCCCGATCGCAAGACCATCGACCCCGAACGCCTGGAGCGGCTCGACTACCTGATCGCCGCGCTCAAGAAGCGCGGGATTTACGCGAACATCAATCTACACGTCGGCCGCAAGTACCCCGACGTCCCCGACTGGCCCGACGCGCCGAGCTTCTTCAAGGGGGTCGACAACTTCGACCCCGCCATGATCCGAGCCCAGAAGGACTACGCCCGAGCCTTGCTCCACCACGTCAACCCGTACACGAAGACGCGATACGCCGACGAGCCGGCCGTGGCGATCGTCGAGATCAACAACGAGAACGCGCTGTTCAACGAATGGTCCGGCGGCGGCCTGGAATCGATGCCAGACCCCTACTCGGCCTTCCTCCAGCGCCGCTGGAACGACTTCCTGAAGGCCAGGTACGAGACCGACGCCGCCATGCGCGCGGCGTGGTCGGTCCAGGACGTCCCCAGGGGCGCGGAACTGCTCAAGAACGGCTCGTTCGACCGACGCGGCGAGGGCTGGAGCTTCGAGCAACACAGCGGCAAGGCCCGCCAGGACTTCGCCGACGGCCGTTTGAAGCTGGTCGTCGAGGAGCCGGCCGAGCAGGCGTGGCACATCCAGTTCAACCAGCCCGGAATCCGCTTCCAGGCCGACACCCCCTACACCCTCCGCCTCCGCGCCCGCGCCAACAAGCCCGTCCGCGTCACGATCAACGCGATGCAGGCCCACGAGCCCTGGAACCAGCTTTGGAACGTCCAGCAAGACCTGGGCCCGGAGTGGAGGGACGTCGAATTGACCTTCCGCGTCGCGGAGGCCGACGCCAACGGCCGAATCTCGATCTCTAACCTGGGGTCGAGCAAGCTGACGCTGGAGGTCGACGACGTCTCGCTCGTCCCCGGCGGGGTGATGGGACTCAAGCCCGGCGAGGCGCTGGGCTCGATCCCCTGGTTCCGCCACCACGACTTCGGCGTCCGCACCCCCGAGGCCCAATCCGACTGGGTCCGCTTCCTCTGGGGTCTGGAGGACGAGTACTGGTCGGGCATACATCAGTTCGTGAAAAAAGATCTGGGCGTCAAGTGCGTCGTCCTGGGCACCCAGATGGGCTGGAGTCCCGCGCCGGTGCAGGCGAAGCTGGACGCGATCGACTCGCACGCCTACTGGCAACATCCCCACTTCCCCCGACGGCCCTGGGACCAGGACGACTGGACGATCCAGAACGTCCCGATGACCGGCCGCCCCGACGGCGGCACGCTGCCGCGGCTGGGGCTCTCGCGAATCGTCGGCAAGCCGTTCCTCTGCACCGAGTACAATCATTCGGCCCCCAACACATATAGCTCCGAAACCGCGCTCCTGATCGCCGCCTACGCCGCCCGGCAGGACTGGGACGGGATCTTCCTCTTCGCCTACAGCCACCGCCGCGACGACTGGGATACGAAGAGGATCACCAGTTTCTTCGACATCGACCAGCACCCGGCCAAGATGGCGACGCTCCCCGCCGCCGCCGCCATGTTCCTCCGCGGCGACGTCCCGACCGCCTCCCAA
Organism: uncultured Planctomycetales bacterium; assembly: GCA_937907525.1. Classification (GTDB taxonomy): domain Bacteria; phylum Planctomycetota; class Planctomycetia; order Isosphaerales; family Isosphaeraceae; genus Paludisphaera. Next base: position 27,582 of record CALCIB010000250.1, read on the forward strand.
ACCGCCGTCGCCCACCCCAAGCCCGACGACTGGATCGAGGCCGGCCGACTCCGCAGCGCCTGGGGCCTCGGCGGCGCCGCCTTCGGCCTGACGAATGAGCAAGCGCTGACGCATTACGTCGGCGTGGCGCTCGACGGCTCCGACGTCCCCTCGAAGGCTCCCGACCAGCGCGACGCCGGGGCGTTCGTCTGGAGCGCCGGCGATCTCCGCGTCACGATCGACACGCCGCGGACCAAGGCGTATCTGGGAGCGGCGACGATCCCCGGCTTCCTCCCTCCCACCGATCTGACCCCTCCCATCGGTGACCGGGCCCCTGGGGTCCGCGCGCCCCTGGGCGACGTGACCATCGGCCCGATCGCCAGTCGCCAGGGTTGGGCCGCGATCACCCTCACGGCGCTCGACGGGCCCGACCTCCATTCCCCCGGCCGGATCCTGCTGACCGCGACCGGCGACGTCGGCAACGTCGGCATGAAGTGGCGCGACGCCGCGAAAACGACGATCGGCCGCGACTGGGGCGAGGGCCCGTCGCTGGTCGAGGGCGTCGACGCCGTCCTCGCCCTGTCCGTCCCCGCCGCCAGGGTGAAGGCGTGGCCGCTCGACGAGCGCGGTCGCCGCCGCGCCGATGAACCGTTGAAAGTGGAGGGCGATCGGACTCACGCCAAAATCATGATCACGTCGGCATCTAAAACGCCGTGGTACGAGATCGAGATCGCCCGCTGAAAACACACGTCTTCCCCCCTCGCGGGGGAAGACAGACCGCGAAGCGGTCAGATGAGGGGGACGGCGCGACCGGAAGCCGTCGGAACGTCGAAAGCCAGAACAGGCGGCTCGGGATCCCGAGGGCCTTCTTGCTCGCCCCCCTCATCCGGCCCTTCGGGCCACCTTCCCCCACGAGGGGGGAAGGCCGCTGACATCCATTCGAAACGCGCCGCGAACCACCCCGAGGAGCCGCATGGCCGAACGCTTCACCAAGGCCGACTGGGAGCGCGAGCACCTGCTCGCCGGCTTCGACCGCCTGCACGACCGCCTCACCGCCTGGGCCCGCTCCGCGCCGGCCTGGCCGCCGTTCGACGAGGCGCGGGGGCTGGTCGAGCGCCTCGACGCCCGCCTGCGCGTGCCGGAGATCGACCTGGACCGCGCCCTGGTCGTCGGCTTCCTCGGAGGTTCGGGGACGGGCAAGAGCACGCTGTTCAACGCGCTGTTGGGCCGCAAGGTCAGCCGCGCCGGCAAGGAGTTCCGGCCGATGACCCGGCGCGCCGTCGTCGCCTGCCACCCGGACGTCGACCCGTCGTTCCTCGGCCTTCGGGACGACGAGCTTGAGATTCATCGCCTGAACATCCCCTTGCTCGAACAGGTGATCCTGATCGACTGCCCCGACCCGGACACGCAGGATCCCGAGGACGGCCGCGGCGGCGAACGCCACCTGGACATCCTCCGCGCCGCCTTGCCGCACTGCGACGTCATGGTCCACACGGCGACGTCGCAGAAGTACAAGTCCCACGTCGTCGGCCAGGAGCTGCGCCGCAACGCGCCGGGGCGGCAGATCCTCTTCATCCAGACCCACGCCGACGTCGACCACGACGTCCGCGCGGACCTTCGCGTCTACCTGGACTCGCTGGGCCTTCGCGTGCCGGAGGTCTTCCTGCTGGACGCCGCCGACGCCCTGGCGCGCCAGGAGCGCGGGGAGCCCGTCGCCGCCGATTTCGCCAGGTTCCGAGACCTGCTGGAACACGAGTTGGCCAGCCGCGCCCGCCACCGGATCCGACGCGCCAACCTGCTCGGCCTCTACGGCTGGCTGCTGGGGGCGATCCGCGGCCCCGTCGACGCCGGAATGGAGGCGGTCGCGAAGCTTGAGGAGGCCACGGCCCGCGAGCGCGCCCGGCTCGCCGCGACGATCGCCGCGAAGATGTCCGAACGGGTCGACGCCAACCGCCGGCTCTGGCGGTCGCGAGTGCTCAGGCAGTTGAACCAGACCTGGGGCGCGGGCCCCCTGGCGGCGCTCCTGGGCGCGTGGTCGGCGGCGGGGAGCTTGGTCCGGTCGCTGGTCCTGCTCCGCGCCCGCACGCCGACCCAGGCGATCCTGGCCGGCGGCTGGACGGCCGTCTCCCTGGTGGGGGAGAAGTGGCGCGAGAACCGCGCCGCCGCCGCCCTCACCGCCGAGGCCGACCTGGGCCTGACCGAGGGCGACCTGGCCCACGCCCGCACGGTCCTGCAAGGCTATCTGAACGACGCCTGGATCCACCCCGAGCCCGGCGAGGACGGCGGCGACTTCTCCGCCGAACAACTCGCCACGGTGGCCGTCGAGGTTTACCGCCGGCTCGACGCCGAGATCAACGAGGTCGTCGAGAAGCGCGTCGCCCGCCGCGCCGGCGGGACGACGCACTGGGTCTTCGAGACCGCCTTCGCCCTGCTTCCCGCCTGGCTGGTCCTTCACCTCGCCAGGAACTTTTTTTATGACCACATGATTTATAACAAGCCATTACTCGGTCTGGACTTCGCGGTCCAGGCGGCGTTCTGGTGCATCCTGTGGGGCGCCGTGGTCGGCGGGCTTCTGCTCCGTCGCCTGAACCGGGGATTGCACCAGGAACTCAAGCTCGTGGTCGACCGCCTGGCCCACGCCCCCGTGCTCGACGCCCTCTGCCGCGACGCCTCCGAAGCCTGCCTCGCCGTCCGCGCCCACGCCGAGGCCCTCTCCGCCGTCGAGCGCGACCTGGCCGACCTGGAGCGCCGCGTCGGCGGCGTCCTCGATCTGGGCCTGGGCGCGCTGCGGACGGAAAGCCTCGCGACCTCCCGCCCCGAGGTACAATGACGAGGACGGATCGTCGTCTCGACCCGGCGGCCTCGACCGCGGAGGACTTCGACATGACTCGGAACCCTGACGTCCGCTTTCGCGGCTCCCGCGCCGTCCGGATCGTGCTGGCGATCGGCCTGTTGATTGGCTCGACGCCCGCGGCGTTGGGCGAAGCGGGACTCAGCGAGGCGCTCAGGGCGCGGGCCGCTTGGCTGAAGCGTCCCTACGCGCTGGTCTTTTCCGGCGACAAGGACCTCGGGCCCGATCACGCCCACCTCGTCCGGGCGCGGGACGCCCGATGGAACGACGTCTTCGCGATCGGCGGCGCGATCGTTCCCGCCGGGTCGGTGTCGGGCGTCGGGGACGAGGACCTGGGCCCGTTCGCGGTCGTCGGCTCGCGCTTCGTCTTCCGGTTCAACAAGTCGGAGGACTTCGGCGTCCTCGACATGGACCGCGCCGACGCCGAGGTCGAGCGCCTCTCGCGCGCCGACCTGGTCGCGAGGTTCGGCGCCGTCCCCGAACTCGTCGACTTCGACGCCTATCACGCCGCCCACTGGAGTTGGCCGAATCCGGTGAACGCGCTCGTCGGGTGGACGGCGGGCTTGCTCTTGCTCGCCGCCCTTCTGACCGTCTTCGTCGTCATCCCATTCACGATCGCCTGGATGATTATCCGAGTGCTTCGCCGTCTCGCGCGCTGGGCCTTCGTTCCGCTTTTCGGCCGGAGTTCGTCCGTTGACCCACGACCTTGAGGGCGGCACCCAGACCGCCGCGATGATCCTGTTCGATCCCGATTCGCTCCCCGACGACTACGACGAGCGCGTCCGCGGCGACGCCGCGGCGGTCGTGGCGGAGGCGGCCGAGGCGGGGGGGCTGTTCCTGCTGGACGTCGGCGAGCCGGGCGCCTACGCCCTCCGCCTGACGGTCGGCGAACGCCTTCCGGACGACGTCGCGCCCCAAGTCCGGCTCATGGGCGCGGTCGAGCGGTTCCGGGTCGCGGGCGGCCGAGTGTTCCTCGCCGGAGTCGAGTACGGCTTCCGCCGCGACGACTCGCAACTGAGGAAGCGCCCGGACATGGGCTCCTCATGCGCGATCGCGCCGGGAACGTATCGACTTTCGATCCATTGTCTGCGCGATCCGGAGCAATACGTCTCCGATCGTTTGCGCGATCTGTCCTCGCCGGCCGGATTGCGGCTCGACGCCTTCATGAGGCGCTGGCTGTTGCCGGTCGGCAGCCTGGGGACGATCGCCGCGGCGGTCGGCTACTTCACGCTGGGCTGGCGCGAGTGGCGCGTCACCATCCTCCCCGTCAGCCTGGCGATGGTCCTCCCCGCCGCGCTCCTCTCGCTGACCCAGACCTACCGCCAGGCCCGCGAGGCCCGCCGCCAGGTCGCCGCCGAGTACGTCGACTTCCACGCGGTCCTGGATCCGATCGATACGGAATGACATACTGGTTCGTCGCGTTCACGGCACCGGATTGAGCGGGGCCGGCTCGAAGTCGGTCGGCTCGACCCAGCCGGCCCTGGGGGTCTCGCCGCGGAGGTAGGCGTCGTAAAAGCCGGCGCCGGACGTGGCGGGGTACTCGTCGAAAAGATGACCCTGGCCGAGCATCCGCGGGTCGCCCTGTTCGCGAAGCTCGGCCTCCATCCTCTGGCGCATCGACCGGACGCGGTCGGCGTGTTCGGGGTCGTCGGCCAGGTCGCGAACGCAGTCGGGGTCGTCGCGAAGGTCGTAAAGCTGATCGGCCGGGAGCATGCCGAAGCAGAGCGTCCAGAACGGGTCGGCGCGGTCGGCCCGGCCGCGCTCCAGGATCAGGGTCTTGGTGGGGCCGCCGTCGGTGTCGAGGTAGCCGGTCTCGGGGTTGCCGGAGGGCCAGCGCGAGGGCTCGTAGTTGCGGAGGTACAGGAAGTCGGCCGTGAGCAGGCCGCGGATCGGGTAGCCCCAGTCGTGGGGTCGGCCGACGTCCGTCCGCTCCTTGCCGATCAACAGATGCTCGCGCCAGGGGATCTTTTCATCGGGGGCGGCTTCCAGCAGCGGCCGGAGGTTTCGGCCGGCGACCGGCTTCATGCCGGAGTCCGCCGGGTCGATCCCCGCGACGTCCAGGATCGTCGGGGCGAGGTCCGTGAAATCCACGAACTCCTCGACGACCCTCCCCGGCGACTTGACGACCGCCGGCCATCGGATCAAGAACGGCACATGATTCGAGTCGCGGTAGGCGAACCCCTTGACGCGCGGGAACGGCGGGCCGTGGTCGCTGGTGACGATGACCAGGGTGTCGTCGAGCAGCCCGCGCCGCTCCAGTTCGTCCAGCATCCGGCCGAGGTGGGCGTCGAAGTGCTCGACCTCCAGGGCGTAGTCGAGCAGGTCGTTTCGGACGACGTCGGAGTCGGGGAGGTAAGCGGGGACGCGGTCGACGTCCGCCGGCTTCTTCCCCCCCTTCGCCGCGCCCGACCCGCGCTCGTAGCCGCGATGGGGTTCGGTGGCGCCGTACCAGAAGCACCAGCGGGCGCCGTCAGGGACCGCGTCCAGGAAGTCGGCGAAGTTGGCCGCGTAGTCGTTGTTGGAGATTCCCGACGTCGGCGGCTTGGCCTTGCGGCGGTTGAACGGCTTGCCGGTCATCTGGCGGGGCTTGCCGTCGGCGTCGTTGGCCACCCCCGGCCCCCACCCCTTGCCGGTGACGCCGACGTCCCATCCATGCTCGGCCAGCACCTCCGGCCACGCCTTCAAGTCGGCCGGGAAGTACGACAGGTGGTTGCCCGCCTCGCCGTTTCGCCAGGGGGGCCGACCCGTCAGAATCACCGCTCGCGACGGCGCGCATTTCGCGGCTGGGGTATGGGCGTTGGCGAACCGGACCCCCTCGCGGGCGACCCGATCGACGGCCGGCGTTCGGACCCAGGGCGTCCCGTAACAGCCCGCGTGGACGCCCCAGTCGTCGGCCACGGCGAACAGGACGTTCGGCTCGGCTCGCGTCGCGGACGCGAAAACCCCGAGGAAGAGGAACAAGGCGAGGGGTGCCGTTCTCACGGATCGCTCCTGATTGATGGCCTTCGCGAATGACCCCGGCGACGATTCGACGACCGGACCATGGCCGAACTCGTCGCCGCGTCCTACCATTCCCCATGCGCCGCCTTCCTTATATATAAGGTACGGCGACGCGGCGCGAGCGTCCGCCCCCGCGTTTCCCCGCACATTCGAGTCCGTTCAGACGTACATCACTTAGACTCCGGGAAGGTACAGGGGCATGGAAGGCGAGGAAGGAGGCGAGACGATGGCGGAACGACAAACCCTGCCGGTGCTCCCGCTGCGGGGCACGGTTATGTATCCGGGACTGACCGTTCCCATCGGGGTGGGACGGCCGGGGACCTTGCACGCGATCGAGGCGGCGCTCAAGGAGGACCGCGAGGTCTTCGCCGTCGCCCAGCGCGAGAACGTGGACGAACCGACCCCGGAACAGCTTTACACGACGGGCGTCGTGGGCAAGATCGGCCAGGTCCAGCGCGGGCTGGGGGGCGTGCAACTCTTGCTTCAGGGCGGCCACCGCGCCGCGGTGTTGACCTACCACCAGGGGCCGGAGTTCCTCACCGCCGACGTCATGCCGGTCGCCGAGGCCCCGCCCCTGGACGAGAACGACTCCGCCTTCGCCGCCCTCTACCGGGAGACCCGCGAGCGGGCCATGGAACTCGGCGAGCGCCGGGGGCTACCCGACGAGGTGCTCCACCAGGTGCTCGACTCCGTCACCGATCCCGGCCGATTCGCCGATCTGGTCGCCGGTTACGTCGAGTTGCCGGTCACCGAGAAGCAACTGTTGCTGGAAACCCTCGGCGTCGAGGAACGCCTGCGCCGGGTCTTGATCCAGGTCCAGCGCCAGATCGGCATGCTCGCCGCCCAGGACGAGATCAAGTCGCAGGTGCAGGAGGAGTTGGGCGAGCGCCAGCGCGAGATGTTCCTGCGTGAACAACTGAAGGCCATCCAGAAGGAGTTGGGCGACGACGACCAGTCCCGCGAGTTGAACGAACTGCGCGAGAAGCTCGACAAGCTGGAGTTGCCGAAGGAGGCCCGCGTCGAGGTCGAGCGCGAGCTGGGCCGGCTGGAGCGTTCCGGCCGGGAGTCGATGGAGGCCCAGGTGATCCGCACCTATCTGGAGTGGATCGCCGAACTCCCCTGGAACACGCGCTCCGACGACGACCTGGACCTGAACCACGCCGCGGCGATCCTCGACGAGGACCACTACGGCCTGGCGGACGTCAAGGACCGGGTGCTCGAATTCCTGGCCGTTCGGCAACTGCGCGCCAAACAGGTGGCCGAGGAGGTCGCGACCGCCGGCGAATGCGCGGCGTCGAAGCTGAAGCACCCCGACGACGACTCCCCGGCGGACGGCGAGAAGGCCATCACCGACGACAAGGAGGCCAAGGCCAAGGCGATGGCCCGGGGCCCGATCCTGCTGTTCGTGGGGCCGCCGGGCGTCGGCAAGACGTCGATCGCCAAGTCGATCGCGCGGGCGCTGGGGCGGAAGTACGTCCGCGCCGCGCTGGGAGGCATTCGCGACGAGGCCGACGTCCGCGGCCACCGCCGGACCTACGTCGGCGCCATGCCCGGCCGGATCGTCCAGGGGCTCAAGCAGGCCGGCGCCAGGAACCCCGTCTTCCTGCTCGACGAGGTCGACAAGCTCGGCGTCTCGTTCCAGGGCGACCCCGCCAGCGCGCTCCTGGAGGTCCTCGACCCGGCCCAGAACGACACGTTCACGGACAATTACTTGAACGTGCCTTTCGACTTGAGCGAGGTCCTCTTCGTGGCGACGGCGAACTTCATCCAGAACATCCCCGGGCCGCTGCTGGACCGGATGGAGGTGGTGGACTTCGCCGGCTACACCGAGCGGGAGAAGGCCGAGATCGCCCGGAAGTACCTGATCCCCAGGCAGATCGAGGAGTCCGGGTTGACCGGCTCGGGCGTGACCTTCGGCGACGACGCGGTCGCGGCGGTGGTGAGCGAGTACACCCGCGAAAGCGGCGTCCGCCAGCTTGAGCGCGAGATCGGCGCCGTGGCGAGGAAGCTGGCGCGGAAGCTGGCCGCCGGCGAGGAGGTCGATCGGGCCGTCGACGCCGACGCGGTCCACCGCCTGCTGGGGCGGCCCAGGGTCCACCCCGAGCGCGCCGGCGAGGCGCCCGAGGTCGGCGTGGCCACGGGGATGTACTACACCCCCGCGGGGGGCGACATCATGTTCGTCGAGGCCGCCGTCCGCCGCCTCCAGGCCGCCGCCAAGGTCGAGGGGGGCGACGGCAAGCTCGGCGGCGTGAGCTTGATCCTCACCGGCCAGCTCGGCGACGTCATGAAGGAATCCGCCCGCGCCGCCTTGACCTACGCCGCGGCCGACGCGCGGAAGCTTGAGATCCCCGACGACCGCCTGGGGTCGATCGAGGTCCACATCCACGTCCCCGCCGGCGCCATCCCCAAGGACGGTCCCTCCGCGGGGGTCGCCATGGCGACGGCCATCGTCTCGGCCCTGACCGATCGGCCGGTCCGCGGCGACGTCGCCATGACCGGCGAAACCACCCTGCGCGGCCGCGTCCTCCCCATCGGCGGCGTCAAGGAAAAGGTGCTCGGCGCCCACCGCGCCGGGGTCAAGGAGATCATCCTCCCCAGGAAGAACGAGGCCGACCTGGACGACGTTCCCGACGACGTCCGCGACGCCCTGGTCTTCCACCTGGTCTCCAACCTCGACGAGGTCTTCGCCGTCGCCCTCGAACCGACCGCGGAGCCCCGCGTCCTGGAACCCGCGCGTTGACCCCGCGAATCGGCCCGCCGCGGCTTCGTTCGTCGTCGCCGCGGCGGGCCTTGGTCAATGCAAATCGCTAATCCGAAACGATTTGCGGATCGAACCGTTTGGGTTCGCTCGTCGAGTTCGATTTGGTTTTCGCGTCTCTCGGCCCCGTGGAAGGCGCGAGGGTCCAGGCCGTTCGTTCCGTCCCCTCTCCCGCCGGGCTGACGACCCGACACTTATCGGATCCCGCAT
>CALCIB010000251.1 GCA_937907525.1 uncultured Planctomycetales bacterium
TACATCACTGTTGGGCCTCAGAAACCCTGAACCTGCAATCCGGTAGAGTCAGGGATTTTCAATGAACCCTTGACGGTCGGCCGGCGTTCCGTATGATAGGTGGCGTCGTTGCTGCCCCCATCGTCTAGCGGCCTAGGATACTTGGTTCTCAGCCAAGGGACCGGGGTTCGAGTCCCCGTGGGGGTGCTTTCAGGGGAACAACGCCCGCCCTGGGCGTCGTTCCCTTTTTTCGTATCGGGGCTCGACGTCGGCGCCTCGAGGAATCGGTTTTCCACCGTCGAGGGGGCTAGCCGTCCAATGAGCGACGACCTGCCGCGCTTGCTGCAAACCCTCGTGGGTCGGCTCGTCGCCCTGGCGGAGCGCGACGACGACGTCCGCGGGGATCTGCGCGCGCTGGCGGAGGCTTTGCTGGCGGCCACGGATCGGCCGGAGGTGGTCGCGGAGCCGGCCCCGGAGCCCGTCGTCGAGGCGGCCCCGGAGCCGGAGGTCGTCGCGACGCCGCCGCGGCCGCCGTCGGGACCGCTTCCCGAGTTGACCCTGGGCCGATCGCCCTCCCCGCCGCCGAAGCCCGTGGCGTACGACAAGCCGGAGCGCGACGGGACCGTCGACGAGGATCTGCCGGGGATCGAGGCCCGCTGCCGGCTCAAGGCCGAGGGTCTGCGCTGGGCGGCCACCCGGCGGTGCCGGATCGACGAGGGCGTGGACTTCGCCTTCGAGGTCGCCCCCAGGGACCGCGACCTGCTCGACCGCGCCCGCGCCGCGGATTGCTTCCTCTGGATGAACTCGCCGGACTTCTCCGTTCCCGCCGACCGCGCGCCCATGGAGGACGCCGCGGGCTGCTACGAGGCGGTCGCCGACGCCGTCGCGCTGGTCCGCGGCCTCTTGACCGACGTCGACCGCAACCGTCGCTTTTTCGAGCTGGCGCTGGACCTGCTGGCCGAGGCCCAGTCCGCCCTTAGGGTGTCCATCGAGCGGCTGGACGGTCGCAAGGATCCCGAGCAGTTCGCCGCGTACGACTGGCTGCGGGGGGTGGCGGCGCGCGAGCAGATCTACATCAGGCGGTACATGCGGATCGACGATCCGGCGTCCCCCTCGGGCCACCCCAACATCCAGTCGCGGATCGAGCGGCTCGACGCCTCGTTCCAGGACACGTTGCGTCAGGGCAAGGCGCGGAAGTCGCTGTTGAGCAAGACCCGCTACCACGCCCGCCGGGTCGCCGGCGGCATCGGCGACGACCACGACTGGGCCAAGATCGTCGAGAGCGTGGACGCCCTGATCGCCGACGGCGAGCCCGCCAGCAACGTCGAGGTCCGCGAGATCCTCCTGCCGATCCTCGACGCCATGCCCGACCCGCCGGGCGAGCCGCCGCGGAACTTCCAACTGGTCCTCCGCGAGATCGACCGCTACCTCGCCGCGCGTCGGCCCGCCGCCGAGTCCGCCGCGCCGGAGCCCCCCACCGCCGAGGTCGCCGAGGCGGCCCGGCTGCTTTCCGGCAGGTCCGTCCTCTTGATCGGCGGGGTCCGCCGGGTCGAGTCCGAGCAGGCGCTCAAGCGCGCCTTCGACCTGAAGGAACTGGTCTGGGTGGAGACCCGCGAACACGAGTCGATCGACCACTTCGAGCCCCTGGTGGCGCATCCGGACGTCGCGCTGGTGATCCTGGCGATCCGCTGGTCCAGCCACGCCTTCGGCGACGTCAAGGCGTTTTGCGACAGCTACGACAAGCCCCTGCTCCGCCTCCCCCGCGGCTACAGCCCCAACCAGGTCGCCCACGAGATCCTCAGCCAGTGCAGCGAGCGTCTCGCCCCCACCCCCTGAAGCCCCGGACCCTGGCGACGGGCCCGGCCGTCGTGATAACCTCGGCCCCAGCCCACCGATCCCGAAGGCCGGAGCCAGAGGCATGAAATTCGTCCGCCCCCTCGCGCTGATCCACGCCCTTCTCGCCGCGGCCGCGGTCCTCGCCGAGTCGCCGCCCCCCGCGCCCGAGGGCCTGACGTGCGAGTTGCTCGCCCGCCCCGAGCGAACCGAGATTTACGACCCCCGGCCCGACTTCTCCTGGATCATGCGCTCCGACGATCCCGACGACTTGCAGACGGCCCACCAGGTCCGCGTGACCGACTCGCCCGAGGCCGCGGGTGGGGGCGGCGCGCCGGTTTGGGACTCCGGCCGGGTCGAATCCGATCGAAGCGTCGCCGTCGAATACGGCGGGCCGGAACTCCAGCCGCGGCGGGCCTACGCCTGGCGGGTCCGAACCTGGGGCCGCGCCGGCGTCGCGAGCGCCTGGTCGGCCCCGCAAGTCTTCCGGGTCGGCGACCCGAAACGCTCCGTCACGCCCCGATATCCGCTGGAGCAATCCGAGGAGGCGCCCGTCTCGATCGAGACGGCCCCCGACGGCCGCGTCTTCCTCGACTTCGGCCGCGCCGCGTTCGCCGGGCTGAAGCTGACCCTGGACGTCCCCGCCGACGGATCCAAGTTGGTCGTCCACATGGGCGAGGCGCTTGAGGCGCCGGGGAAGGTGCTTCGCAAGCCGCCGGGCTCCGTCCGCTATCACCGGGCCGAGCTGTCGCCCCCCGCCGGCCGCGACGTCCTCGACGTCCCGCTCGCCGACGCCGATCGTCGCCGAATGCCCCCGGAGATCGGCGCCGTCATGCCGTTCCGCTACGTCGAGATCGAGGGGGCGCCGACGCCGATCGGGACCGACTCGGTTCGACGGGTCGTCGCCTTCCACCCGTTCGACGAGCAGGCCGCGCGGTTCTCCTCGTCCGATCCCAAGCTCGACGCCGTTTGGCGGATGTGCGCGTATTCGATGAAGGCCACGAGCTTTTGCGGCCTGTTCGTCGACGGCGACCGCGAACGCCTCCCCTACGAGGCCGACGCCTACATCAACCAACTCGGCTGGTACGCTTGCGACCGGGAGTTCACCCTCCCCAGGCTCAGCCACGAATACCTGATGGAACACCCGACCTGGCCGCCGGAGTGGAAGCATCATTCCGTCTTCATGGCCTGGACGGATTATCTTTACACCGGCGACGCCAAGTCCCTGAAAGTCTGCTACGACCGCCTCAAGGCCGAAAAGCTCCTGGCCGATCGCGCCCGCGGCGACGGACTGCTCGACACGACCGGGCTCCGAGACCTCGTGGATTGGCCCGCGGGCGAGCGCGACGGATTCGACTTCAAGCCCGTGAACACGGTTTACAACGCCTTTTATCAGAGGTCGTTGACCTTGATGGCGGCGATCGCCGACGCCCTGCGGAAGCCCGACGACGCCGCCGGCTTCCGCGCCGAGGCCGCGCGCGTCGCCGCGGCGATCGAGGCGAAACTCGTCGACCCCGCGACCGGCCTGTACGTCGACGGCGAGGGCTCGAAACACTCGTCGCTCCACGCCAACATGTTCCCGCTGGCGTTCGGGATCGTCCCGGAGGACCGTCGCGACGAGGTGACGGCGTTCGTCAAGTCGCGCGGGATGGCATGCAGCGTGTACGCGGCCCAGTACCTGATGGACGCCCTGTTCGACGCCGACGAGGCCGACCACGCCGTCGCCCTGATGCTCGCCCCCGGCGATCGAAGCTGGCGGCACATGGTCGAGGACGTCGGCACGACGATCGCCCTGGAGGCGTGGGACCAGAAGTACAAGCCGAACCAGGACTGGAACCACGCCTGGGGCGCGGCGCCCGCGAACGTCATTCCGCGCAAGCTGATGGGCGTCGAGCCCATCGAGCCCGGCTTCCGAACCGTCCGCGTCCGCCCGCGACCGGGCCCGCTGAAGGCCGCCTCGCTCGACCTGCCGACGATCCGAGGGACGATCCACGTCGAGTTCGAGGCGTCGCCCGAATCGTTCGCGCTCGTCGTGGACGTGCCGGCCAACGTCCGGGCCCAGGTCCACGTCCCGGCCGGCGCGCGGGCCGACGACGTGGTCCTGGTCGACGGCGCTCCGCGAACCGCCCGCCGCGAGGGGGGCGACCTGGTCGTCGAGCCGATCGGCTCCGGAGGGCATCGGATCGTCCGCCAGTCCCGATGACCCTCGCGCCGCCGCCGGGGATGTACTTCTCGATTTTGGAGGTCCTTCGAAAACGGTCTTCCCCCCTCGCGGGGGAAGACAGACGCCGAAGGCGTCAGATGAGGG